>JAFRQC010000193.1 GCA_017428805.1 Prevotella sp.
CGTAAATAATAAGGTAGAAGGCATGCACTATCGTGCTTACAAGCAGAAAGAGGTGGAATTTCTCGACATCACCTCATCAAGCGGTTCACGTGCATACACACGCAGCCTCTTCTTCATTCTCTGCAAGGCTGCACACGAGCTTTTCAAGCCCTGTAAGGTAGCCATCGACATTCCCGTTTCCAATGGCTACTATGTTAATCTGAACATCGGACGCCCTGTGACACTCGATGATGCTGGTGCCATCCGTCGCCGCATGCAGGAGATCATCGATGCAGCGATGCCTATCCACCGTCATGAGACCACCACAAAGGAAGCTATCGAACTGTTCGACAGCCTGCACAACCGTTCGAAAGTAAAACTGCTGAAAAGCATCGGAACTCTCTACACCACCTATTACGATATAGACGGCTATGTAGACTATTACTATGGTTCGCTGCTGACGAACACCTCGCAGATCTATCTCTTCGGACTCGAGAAGTATTACGACGGGCTGCTGCTTCGCCTACCCTCCCGTGAGCATCCTTCCGAGCTTGGTGAAATGACCCATCAGGACAAGATGTTCGGCATCTTCAAGGAGCACCACCAGTGGCAGGAAATCCTTGGTCTGCGCACTATCGGCGAACTGAATGAAGTCATCGGAAAGGGCAAGTCATCGATCCTCATCCAGATCAGTGAGGCCCTGCAGGAGAAGAAGATTGCCAAGATCGCCGATGAGATAGCTCAGCGTAAGGGTATCAAGATGGTACTGATTGCCGGTCCTTCTTCATCAGGAAAGACCACCACCTGCAAGCGTCTCAGTGTGCAACTGGCTGTCAACGGCATCAAACCTGTGGGCATCTCGCTCGATGACTACTTCCTGGATCGTGAGCTGACACCACTCGATGAGAAGGGCGAATACGACTTTGAGCATCTGCATGCCCTGAATCTGCCATTGCTCAATGAGCAGCTGACAGCCCTTTTCCAAGGCGAAGAAGTGGAGTTACCACGCTATGACTTCCCCACAGGCAAGAGCGTGAAGAGTGGCAAGAAGTTGAAGCTGCACGATGATGAGATTCTGGTGGTAGAGGGTATCCATGCGCTGAACCCAGAACTGACCTCACAGATTCCCAAAGAAAAGATTTTCCGTGTCTATGCTTCAGCTCTGACCACCATCCTGCTCGACAACCACAATTACGTGCCCACTACTGATAACCGTCTTCTCCGCCGCATCATCCGCGACCACAAGTATCGTGGCGTCTCAGCCCTGGATACCATCCGTCGCTGGCCGTCAGTGCGCGCAGGTGAGAACAAATGGATCTTCCCTTTCCAGGAGAATGCCGATGCGATGTTCAACAGCGCCATGCTCTTCGAGCTCGCCGTCATCAAGAGCCAGGCAGAGCCTTTGCTCGAACAAGTGCCGGAGAATGTGCCTGAGCATGCTGAGGCTTATCGTCTGCTGAAGTTCCTGCATTACATCAAGCCCATTCCCGAGACACAGATACCTCCCACCTCACTCTTACGTGAATTCCTGGGCGGGTCGTCATTTGAATATTAATCGAGAAAAGTGAATATAATCACACTTTCCTGAAGAAATCTTCAATAAATATGCATATTTACCAGTGCAATCAAGGTAAATATGCATTTTTTATGTTTTTTCTTTGGCTTTTCCATCGAAATTGCATAATTTTGCACCCAATTTTAAGAAAGTTAGTAACAAACAACATCAATATGGCTGAAAAATTAGAAGTGAAGGAGCTCGACCAAGTGGTCGTACGCTTCTCGGGTGACTCTGGCGACGGTATGCAGTTGGCTGGAAACATCTTCTCTACGGTCAGTGCCACCGTTGGTAACGGCATCTCGACATTCCCCGACTATCCCGCTGACATCCGAGCCCCGCAAGGTTCGCTCACCGGCGTGTCGGGTTTCCAGGTTCACATCGGTGCCGGCAAAGTCTTTACCCCTGGTGACAAGTGCGACGTACTGGTGGCTATGAACGCTGCTGCCCTGAAGACACAGTATCGCTATGCCAAGCAGGGTGCAACCATCATTATCGATACCGACTCATTCGGTCCCAAGGATCTGGAAAAGGCCCAGTTCAAGACTGAGGATTACCTCAATGAGATGAATATTGATCCCGATCGCGTCATCCAGTGCCCGCTCACTACGATGGTGAAAGATTGTCTGGCCGACTCAGGTATGGATCAGAAGGCCATGATGAAATGCCGTAACATGTTCGCCCTTGGACTCGTCTGCTGGCTCTTCGACCGCGACCTGAACCTCGTAGCCAACTTCCTGCGCGAGAAGTTCGCTAAGAAGCCCGCTATTGCCGAGGCAAACATCAAGGTGATTCAGGCAGGTTACGACTACGGTCACAACACCCACTCTTCGACCATTAATGTCTATCGCGTGGAATCTAAGGAGAAGGAGCCCGGTCGTTATATGGACATCACTGGTAATAAGGCAACAGCCTACGGCTTCATCGCTGCTGCTGAGAAGGCAGGCCTGAAGCTCTACCTGGGTTCTTATCCTATCACCCCCGCTACCGATGTGCTCCACGAGCTCTCTAAGCATAAGTCGTGCGGTGTTATCACCGTTCAGTGCGAGGATGAGATTGCTGGTTGTTCTTCAGCCCTCGGTGCCTCGTTCGCAGGTGCTTTGGGCGTGACATCTACCTCTGGTCCTGGCATCTGTCTGAAGTCTGAGGCCATGAACCTGGCTGTCATCATGGAGTTGCCCCTTGTGGTGCTCGACGTACAGCGTGGCGGTCCTGCTACAGGTCTTCCCACAAAGTCAGAACAGACCGATCTCCTGCAGGCACTCTTTGGCCGTAACGGAGAGAGTCCCATGCCAGTGATGGCTGCCACCAGTCCTACCGACTGCTTCGATGCTGCCTATCAGGCTTGTAAGATAGCCCTCGAGCACATGACACCCGTCGTATTGCTCACCGATGCTTTCGTGGCCAACGGCTCAGGTGCTTTCAAACTCCCAGAGATTGCCAATCTCGATCCTATTAATCCACCATACGTTCCTGAGGACTTGAAGGGTAAGTGGACACCGTATATGCGTGCTGAGAACGGTACTCGCTACTGGGCTGTGCCTGGTCGTGAGGGCTTCACTCACATCCTCGGCGGTCTGGAGAAGGACTCCAACACAGGTGCCATCTCGACAAATCCTGAGAACCACGACCTGATGACCCGTCTTCGCCAGCAGAAGATTGCAAACATCCAAGTGCCTGACCTTGAGGTCGACGGCGATGCTGATGCCGATCTGCTGATTGTGGGCTTCGGCTCTACCTACGGCCATCTACGCTCAGCAATGGACGAGCTCCGTGCAAAGGGATATAAGGTGGCTCAGACCCAC
>JAFRQC010000194.1 GCA_017428805.1 Prevotella sp.
CAACCAATGCCTCTGCAGAATCCCTCAATGCAAAAATCAAGGACTTTAGGGCTCAGCTAAGGGGAGTCATTGACAAGAAATTCTTCATTTTCAGATTGGTCAAAATTTTCGGTTAATCCCACGTGGTTATGCAGGTGACCCCAGATTTCTTCGTCTGGTACTGCGGTGGCCTGGTAGATGAGATCCTCAAAGATACGTGGACTCCTTGCGAAAAAGTCGTCGACTGACTTGTAGCTGATTTATTTCGAGTCGTACCACTGTTTGAGCACGAAGAAGGCCTTCTTCTTCGTGCCTTTGTCGCTGACAAGGCCCTTCCGGTTGTAGAAGTCCTGAATGCCGGGGAGCACGCGGCGCGGTGACCGGAAGTCCTTGAGGATCCACGGCGTGGTGCCTGAGAGTCCGTCGATCTTCTCAATCATCGCGATGTTCTCGCGGTAGAGGTTCTCCTGGAACTCCTCCGTCCAGCGCTGGTTCTTCGCACCGTGGTAGCCGCTCTTCGCACCGCCACCGAACTCGCTGATAATGACGGGCTTGTTGTAAGGGATCTCCCATGTCATCTTCGGCGCATCGTTCACGTCGCGGTACCAGCCGATATACTGGTTGAATGATACCACATCGACATACTTGTTCATATTGTCGTTCAGGCGGTTCACGTAGTTGGCGGCGCCCGTTACCTCCATCGCCATTGAGATCAGTCGGGTGGAGTCTTGCGTGCGTGCATACTGTGCCAGGCGCCCGAGGAAGTCGTCGCGCTCGGCAGAGTGGGGCGTCTCGTTGGCGATGCTCCAAATGATGATGTTAGCGCGGTTGTGGTCGCGGCTGATCATATCGGTCAGTTGCTGTTTGGCGTTGGCGAAGGTGGCGGGGTTCTTCCAGGCAATGGTCCAATAGACGGGAATCTCAGACCACACAAGGATGCCCATACGCTCAGCCTCGCGTACCATATATTCATGGTGCGGATAGTGGGCCAGACGCACGAAGTTGCAACCCAGCTCTTTGGCCCATGTGAGCAGCTGGCGTGCGTCTTCGGTGGAGTTAGCCCGCCCGCCGCCGTTAGGCTTCTCGTCGTGGATGCTGATGCCCTTGAGGAAGATGGGCTGGCCGTTGAGCAGAATCTGCTTGTCGCGTGTTTCGATGGTGCGGAAGCCGATCTCGTCGGTGATGGTCGTCGCATTGTCAAGCGAGATGTTTACCCGGTAGAGTTTGGGATTCTCAGGGCTCCACAGCTGGGGTTTGAACTTTGCAAACATTTGCACCCTTCCGTCGGCATCAGTCGTGACGGCCTTCTTCAGCTTGAGCTCGGGGATGTCGATGGTTACGGTGTGGCCTGCCTCTGCCTTGCTCAGACGGGCGCAGAAAGCCAGACGGCGACCTTCCAGGCTCACCATCTGCACATGGTAGTCCTCGATGTAAACGGGCGTTACCTTCACCAGCTTCACATCGCGGGTGATGCCGCCGTAGTTCCACCAGTCGAAGATCAGCGTGGGCACATCCTCAGCGTGGCGCTTGTTGTCCACCTTCACGATGACCGTGTTCTCACCCTCCTTCAGCATCTCTGTGACATCGTAGTTGAACGGCGTGAAGCCGCCGACGTGATGCCCGGCCTCCTTGCCGTTCACCCATACACGGCAGTCGTAGTTCACCGCCCCGAAGTAGAGCAGCGCTTTGTTTCTGCCCTCAATGAAACCATCATCGGTTTTAACATTGAAACTCTTCTTGAACCACACGGTGCCCTCGTAGAAGAACAGTCGTTCGTCCTGTGTGTTCCAGTCGCCTGGAATCTGCATCGTGGGCGACTTGTCGAAGTCGTATTCGATGAGGTCTTCGGGCTTCTGGGGCTTCGCATTGCGGAAGAATCCCCAGGGCGTCGGATTCATGCGGTAGTCGTAGTAACCCTCTTCCTGCACGTCTACGATGTAGTTCCATGCCCCGTTGAGCGACAGGCTTTCATAGGCGTTCACGTTTTGGATCACAGGCAGCGTGTTGGCTGCGGCCATGGCGGGGAGCAGCACTCCCACAAAGGCGAATAATACTTTCCTGATTTGTCTCATGATGCTAATGAATATTTTAGCCACAGATTACACAGATTATCAGAGATGCTATGGTTTGAATTTCTTCTTTGCTTCTTCTTGTGCTTCGATCACCTTGTCGCACCAGCTGTCGAACTCGGGATCTTCCTCCTGCAACTCCGGATGCTTCTGGATATAGTCCAGCGTTCGGCGCACACCCTCCTCAAACCTGACCGTCGCCTGGAATCCGGGCACGGCGCGCTTCAGCTTTGCGCAGTCGAAGACCACGCTCACCGCCTTGTCGCCCAGCAGCGAGCCCTCCAGGTCGTAATCCTTCGGGCAGACATCGGCCAAGAACGAAGACGATACATAATACGGCTTGAGTTCCACATGGAGTATATCGGCGATGGCCTGATAGATCTGCGTCCATGTGAGCGTCTCGTCATTCATAATTTGGAATGCCTCGCCGATGGCGTGCGGATTGCCCAGCAGACCGATGAACCCACGGGCGAAATCTTCATTCCAGGTCATCGTCCACAATGAACTGCCGTCGCCCTGAATCAATACGGGCTTTCCTTCCATCATGCGTTTCACCACCTGCCAGCTGCCTTTCATGCCGTGTATGCCCAGAGGCACGCTGCGCTCACAGTACGTGTGGCTCGGACGGATGATCGTCACCGGAAAGCCTTCGTCGCGGTAGTGCTTCATCAGCAGCTCTTCGCAGGCGATCTTGTTGCGTGAGTACTCCCAGTGGGGGTTGGCCAGCGTCGTTCCTTCGTTGATGATGTAGCCGCGGGCCGGCTTGTTGTAGGCTGAGGCCGAACTGATGTAGACATACTGGCGCGTACGGCCACTGAACAGCCGGATATCGCGGGCTACCTGCTCAGGCAGGAACCCGATAAACTCGCAGACGACATCAAACTGCATGTCGCCCAGTTTCTTTGCCACCTTCTGCTCGTCTTCAACGTCAGCCACAATCTGATTCACTCCTGCAGGCATCTCTGCCTGACGGTTACCACGGTTCAACAACCACAGTTCGTGCTCGCTCTCAGCAAGCTGTCTGGTAATGGCACTACTGATGGTGCCTGTACCGCCAATCATTAAAATTCTCATCATAGTTTTTGTTGGTTATTTGCTTTTGTTGCTGCAAAGATAGTCATTTTTTTTGTAAAACGTATGATTATTAAAATATTTTATGTATATTTGCACCCAAGATAACTAGACCTTTATATAATGCGACAGAACGAAAACTTAAGAGTAGGCATTATCGGGACGGGTTGGATAGCAGAAAAAGCGGCTATCACGCTCGCCGGTCTCACCATGTGTGAAGCCTACGCCGTCGGCTCCAGGTCACAGGAGAAAGCGGATGAATTTGCCCGTAAATGGGATGTGAAGAAGGCATACGGCTCGTATGCTGAGTTGATGGCCGATCCCGACGTGGATCTCGTGTATGTGGGCACGCCCCACTCACATCATTACGATGTGACGCGCGAGGCTTTGTTGGCCGGTAAGCCCTGCCTGGTTGAGAAGGCGTTCATGGCAAACCGTCGCGAGGCCAAGGAGATCATCGATCTGGCCCACGAACAGAAGGTGTTCTTGGCTGAGGCCATCTGGACGCGCTATCAACCCGTAGTGAATATGGTACGCGAACTAATTGATAGTGGCCGAATCGGCACACCCCGTCTGCTCACGGCGACCCTGGGCTACTCGATGGGCGACAAGCCGCGCATTATGCGGGCAGACCTCTGCGGCGGTGCGCTGCTCGACCTCGGCGTTTATGCCCTGAACTTCGTGAGGATGTTCTTCCCCGCCGATATCGTTAGCATCGACAGCCAATGTGTGAAGTCGATGACGGGCATGGATCTGACGAACGCCATCACGCTCGTTCTGGCCGACGGCATGCTGTGTAACCTCCAGTCGAGTGCTGCCTGCGTGGGTGACAACATCGGCGTCATCGCTGGCACCGAAGGCAACCTCATCATCGACAACATCAACAATCCGCAGACCATCACCGTGAATGGCCCTGACCGTACGTATATCGAGACCATCCGAGTTCCGAAGCAGATCACTGGCTATGAGTATCAGTTCGTTGCCTGCCGTCAGGCGCTCATCGACGGACTCCTGGAGCCTCTCGAAATGCCTCACAAAGAGACACTATACATCATGGAACTGATGGACGGCCTGCGTCAGAAATGGGGCGTCCGCTACCCGATGGACGAAGAATAAACGACCACTAATTTCACGAATTAAACTAATTTGGGCTGTGCAAAGAATAATTAGTGAAATTCGTGTAATTCGTGGTAAAAAAGATAATAATCATTGTAATATAGAGTATGAAGGATTTTAATTACTATGCACCGACGGAAGTGGTGTTTGGAGAACAGAGTGAAGAGCAGGTGGCTGCTTTAGTGAAGAAATACGGCGGCACGAAGGTGCTGGTGCATTACGGTGGACAGAGTGCTGTGCGCTCAGGACTGCTCGACAAGATCTGCGGCCTGCTGAAAGCGGGTGGGGTAGACTATGTCACGTTGGGGGGCGTCGTGCCCAATCCCCGTCTGTCGCTGGTCCAGAAGGGAATCGAACTCTGCCGTAAGGAGGGCGTCGACTTCATCCTCGCTGTAGGAGGCGGCTCGGTCATCGACTCAGCTAAATGCATTGCCTATGGTGTTCCGTTTGAAGGTAATGTGTGGGATTTCTATCTCGGCAAAGCCGAACCGAAGGAAATGCTGCCCGTGGCCTCTGTGCTGACCATCCCCGCTGCTGGTAGTGAGATGAGTGAGGCGAGTGTGATCACCAATGAGGACGGCGACGTGAAGCTCGGCTACTCGAACAATATGTCACGTCCGAAGTTCGCCATTATGAATCCCCGTCGCACCATGACGCTGCCCCCATATCAGACAGCCGCCGGTGTGACCGATATGATGATGCATACGATGGAGCGTTACTTCACCAAGGACGACGACATGGACTTCACCACCGACCTCGCCGAGGCTGCGCTGCGGAGCATTAAGAATGCCGTCTTCGCCGTGCTGAAGAATCCCGAGGACTATCGTTACCGTGCGCAGATTATGTGGGGCGGCAGTATCATGCACAACGGTCTGACGGGCTGTGGTGTCGCCGACGACTGGGCCACGCACCAGCTGGAGCACGAACTGAGTGGTATGTTCGATGTCACCCACGGTGCCGGACTGGCTGCTATCTGGCCGTCGTGGGCCCGTTATGTGATGCACGAGAACCTGAGCCGTTTTGTGCGCTTTGCGGTGAACGTGATGGATGTGCCCAACGACTTCACCGATCCTGAGGGTACGGCTCTGAAAGGCATCGAGGCGATGGAATGTTTCTATCATGCCATCGGCATGCCCGTCAACATCAAAGAACTCATCGGCCGCGACATCACCGACGCAGAGATCTCCGAGATGACACGTAAGTGCAGCCGCGACTACACCTCTACCTGCGGTGCCCTGAAAGTGCTGAAAGCTGAAGATATGCAAGCAATCTACCAAATGGCCCGGGGTTGATGATGATTGGACATTGAAGATTGAACATTGAAGATTGAAATATAATATCCGCAATTCCTTTTCTGCCCGGCTCAGCTTATGGGTGACAGGGTTTGTTACAGTCATTTTCGTGGCTGCACTGGCCTTGTTGTTCCGTTACTCGCTGGCTGTCGTCACCGACGAAGCGGTGGAGAGGAACATGCAGATATTGGAGGGCGCCGCCCTGGAGGTGGATCACGTGCTCCATCAGACGGAAATTACTGCACGGGCTGCTAGTTGGATGGTCCGGCAATACCTCGATACGCCCGATAGTATTCCCGCGCTTTGCCAACAGGTGCAGCACGCCAACCCTTGGATAGAGCGCTGTTATGTGGTGAATGATGAAGCGGGGAAGGCAGAAAGAGAACTGAGGAATGAGAAAGGTCCGGACAACTGGTATTGCCAGGCTCTCGATATCCCTGCCGACAGCGTGCCGATACAACCGCTGACCTTGTCATACCGTCTGCCGGTGCTCGACAGCCGCGAACGCCCTGTGGCAACACTTGTTGTCGGTGTGCGCATCGACTGGCCCAAATACGCGTCGGCCATCACCGACCGTATGCCTTCCGCACGTTGCTATCTGCAAGGAGAGGGCGGCTGTTGTAAGATGGATGCCAGCGGCTACATGCTGAAAGAACCCGACGGCGAAGACCTCTATGTGTTCTACCGGCCTTTCAGCAACCAGCGTTGGGGACTTGCCTTCAGCTGTCCGGAGAATAAGATCCTGGGCGCCTATTACCGTCTGCAGACCATCGCCCTCATCGCCATGGCCATAGTGCTCCTGCTGTTGCTGTTCATCTGCCGCAAGGTGATTGATCGCAACCTGAAATCGCTCGACCGCCTGTCTGACACCGTCAGGCATCTCTCTGAGAACCGCTTCGATAAGCCCATACCCTATCATGGACGGCACGATGAGATAGGAGAGCTGCAACGCTCGTTCTCGCTGATGCAGAAGGCTTTGGCGGAACATATCCGTGAGATGCATCAGAAGAACGAGACGCTCACCCAGCGCAATGCCAAGCTGCAGGAGGCTTACGAACGGGGGCAGGAAGATGAGCGCGCAAAGGCCCTCATACTCGGCAACGTCACAGGCCAGTTCTTGCCGCCCGTTCAGGCCATCAGCGCTGCCACCAGTCAGCTCAGCATGCACTATCAGGACTTCGCTAAACAGGAGATGACCAGTCTGAAGACGGAGATTACCGCCCAAAGCGAAACCATCACCACATTGTCTGACCAGATGTTGAAGATATGAATAGGATTGTGGCTTTTTTCATGCGGCGTCTCTCCGTCAGGCTCGGACTCACCATCGTTCTGCTGGTGGCGGTCATCTTCATCATCTCTGTCGGCTTCCTCTTCAGCCTGTCCAAGAAATTCGTCCTGGCTGAAGCACAAGGCAGGGCCAACCAACTGCTCGACAACACCGCCCTCCGCATCACAGACATCATGGACGAGGTGGAGTTGGCTACAGACAATATGGCGTGGTATATGGCCAGCCATACTGATCCCGAAACACTCATCCGAGACACCCGTGAGATTCTGCAGAACAATCCGCACTTCTACAGCTGTTCCATCTCGATGGAGCCTTATTTTTTCAAGTCTTACGGCAAATACTTCTCCATCTACTCCGTTCGCGACGGCGACTCCATCTCAACGGCACAGTACGGCAGCGATGAGTTCCAGTATTTCAACCTCGACTGGTATCAGAACCCCAAGCACCTTAAGCGGGGCTGTTGGATTGACCCCTATCTCAATGCCAACCCGAAAGCCGACTACCAGCAGGAGATCATCACCTCCTACACCCGTCCTATCTATGATGCTAAGGGGACGTTCATCGGCGTCGTTGCCATCGACCTGCTTCAGAAATGGCTCTCGCAGACCGTCACCGCCGTGACGCCTTATCCTAATTCGTCGGCTATCGTCTGCGGCCGCGAAGGCCACTACTTCGTGCATCCCGATACGTTGAAGCTGATCCGCCAGACCATCTTCTCCGATCCCGACCCAGAAGCCCGGCAGGATGTCATTCCTCTGGGTAAAGATATGATTGCCGGCAAGAGTGGCTCACACGAACTCGTGGTCGACGGCAACGACGCCTATGTGTTCTTCCGTCCCCTCGGCAAAGCGGGCTGGAGCATGGCCATCGTCTGTCCGGCAGATGATGTCTTCGGTGGCTACAACCGCCTGCTATATACCGTCTGGGCCATCGTCGCCGTCGGCCTGCTTGTCATCCTCATTTTCTGTTATCAGACCATCCGTGGTGCCGTCAGCCCCTTGAAGCTCCTTGCCGGTCAGGCCCGTGACATCTCCAAGGGGCACTTCGACAACTTCCTGCCATCTACCTCCCGTTCAGACACCATCGGACATCTGCAGAATGCCTTCGTCGGCATGCAACAGTCGTTGTCGGCCTACGTCGGTGATATTCGGCGGCTGAACGAAGAGTTGGAACAGCGCAACGACGAACTCACCCAGGCCAACGAACAGGCCCTGGAGGCCGCCCGTAAGAAGACGGCCTTCCTTCAGGACATGATGCACCAGATACGCACTCCGCTGAACATTATCGGCGGTTTCTCGCAAGTGCTGGAAGAGAATTTCCATGAGTTGCCAGACGAAGAAGCGGCCAACATCATCCGGATGATGCAGGACGCTTCACGGCGCATTCTGCGTATCGTGCGGATGCTGGTGGCTTCATCTGCCGTCGACGGCCAGCAGACCGTCAGTCGCGAGTCGTTCAGTTGCAATGGCCTCTGTCGGGAGATCGTCGGCGCCTTCCGCCTTACCAGTCCACATACGGTAAAACTGCAGTTCGACACCGATGTGCCTGACGACCTGATGATCTGCTCAGACAAGGAGAAAGTGACGGAGATTCTGAACGAGCTGCTTGAAAATGCGAACAAGTTCACCCAGCTGGGCATGATCATCCTCACCTGTAGCCTGCCAGACTGGCAGACGGTGACCTTCACCGTCAGCGACACGGGCATCGGCGTTGCCGAGGCAGACCGGCCGAAGATCTTCTCACAGTTCATGAAGGGTGACTATTTCACCGACGGCATCGGACTGGGACTGTATCTGAGCCAGCGGATGGCGAGGCTTCTTGGCGGTGACCTCGAGCTCGACCCCGACTATCACAACGGCGCCAGCTTTATTTTGTGCCTGCCGTTAAACTATTCCAAAGTTACAACGTCATAATTAAACATACACAAATTCCAAATGAAAATGAAACACGTTATCATGTTCCTCTTGGTGCTGCTGGCTGTCCCCTCGGTCAGCAAGGCACAGGACTTACAACTAAACGACCGCGAGTATTTCGAGCGGCAGGGGGTGAATGTGCTGGTCTTCAGCAACAGTTTTAACGGCGGGTTCAACGACGAGAAGAACTCGGGTATTGAGATTATCCATCACGGTGTGCGTACCGTCCAGGGCGGTGCCGTCCGTCTGAACAACACGCCCGAGCAATGGGATCTCGTGCCGCGGATGACCGACCGCAAGGTGGATCGTGAGAACGGTAGCATCGAGGTCGCCATGCGTTACGACGACTACGACTTCGACAGCCGTGTCATCGTCACCGCCAAGGGCAAGGCTGTGGAAATCTCCGTGTATCTTGACAAGCCTGTGCCTGAGAAGCTGGCTGGCGAGGCAGGCTTGAACATCGAGTTCCTGCCGTCGCAGTACTGGCTGAAGACCTTCACGATGGATGGTCGTCTGGGCCGTCTGCCGCGCTATGCCACCAGTCAGACCGTCACCCGTCCGAACAGCGAGAAGCCCCGTCAGTTCAAAGGCTTCAAGACCTACGATGACCGTGGCACCAATCGCTTCATCGACCCGCTGCCCATCGAAACGGGCCACAGCCTGAGCATGGCTACCGACGATCCTTCACGACTCGTCACCATCAAAAGTGATGCTGAACTGAAACTTTTCGATGGCCGTATGCTCGCACAGAATGGCTGGTTCGTCGTCCGCAGCGTGCTGCCGAAGGGCAAGACCGGCAAGGTCATCACCTGGACTGTCGAGCCTAATGCTGTCCCGGGCTGGATTCGTGAGCCGAATATCGGTTTCTCGCAGATAGGCTACACGCCTGAACAGCCGAAGGTGGCCGTCATCGAACTCGACAAGCTCGACACGCCGCAGACTACGGCCAAGCTCATGCGCATCAATCCCGACGGTTCGACCGCGCAGGCCTTCGAGGGTGCTGTCACGTCATGGGGGCCCTACTTTAAATATAATTATGTGAAGTTCGACTTCAGCAGCGTCAAGGAGCCCGGTGTCTACTTCATCCAGTATGGCAAGACGAAGACTAACGACTTCCTCATCGACACCCACGTCTATGACAAGATCACCGATGCCACCACCGACGTATGGGTGCCCATCCATATGAACCATATGTACGTCACCGAGGGTTACCGCACGTGGCACGGCGAACCCTTCAAGGAGGGATATCTGCAAGCGCCTGAGAGCGACCACTTCGACTTGCATCGTCAGGGACCGACCACCGACACGAAATACAAGCCGCTGGAACTCATCCCCGGTCTGAACGTCGGCGGATTCTTCGATGCCGGTGACTTCGACATCGAGACGGGCTCCAACATCAACGTTGTGCAGAACTTCATCCGCACCTGGGAACTCTTCCGTCCCCAGCGCGACGAGACCTTCGTCTCGCAGAAGCAGCGTTACGTGGACTTGCACCGCCCCGACGGCGTGCCCGACATCCTGCAGTTCATCGAACACGGCACGCTCAACCTCGTGGCACAGGCTGAGAACATCGGACACATGGCCTCGACGCTCTCCAACTCCATCCTCGATAACTATCACCATTTGGGTGATGCCGCCTCAATCACCGACGGCCTGCACTATGATCCGTCGCTGAAGCCTTACGAGGTGAGTGCTGACGGCAAGCGCAGCGGAACGCCCGACGACATGTGGGCCTTCACCACCCGCAGTCCGCAGCTCGACCTCCGCGCCGCCACAATGTTCGCTGCTGCCAGCCACGCCCTCAAGGGTTACAACGACGACCTGGCAGAGCGTGCCCTCACCCAGTCGAAGCGGCTCATGAAGGAGGCCACCGAAATCATCGCCCAGCATAATGCCGCCCGCGAAGATGAATTCGCCTGGCTCGACGGCACGGAACAGGTGAACATCGCCAATCCCCGTCAGCAGGGAGCCCAGCCCGACAAGAAGCGTCAGAAGCTGTTGGAGCGCAGCCGTAAGAACCGTGAGCAGCTTGGCGATATGGCCACCAACCTCATGCTCTACAGCGCTACGCAGGAAAAGCAGTACCTCGACAACTTCGCCGCACAGATCTGGGACGCTCTCGAACTGCGCCTCTCCGGCAACATGCAGACCGCCCTCGACGCCGTGCCCTATATGGATGAGGCCTACAAGGAGAAGCTCCGTCCTTACGTCGTGAAATACGAGGAATACATCAAGGGCTTCGACACGCAGAACCCCTATGGCGTGCCCATCGGACTCGGTAACTGGGCTGGTGTGAATATGGTGCTCAACTTCGGCATCACCGTCAATTACGCCCACATCTACTTCCCCGACATCGTCGGCAAGGATGAGGTCTATCGCGTGGCCAACTGGCTCTACGGCCGTCACCCCTACCACAACTATTCGTTCGTGGCCGTCGTGGGTGCCACCCGTCCGAAGCAGGTGTTCTACGGCAACAACCGTGCAGACTTCTCGTTCATCCCCGGTAACGTCGCCCCGGGCCTGCTCTTCCGCCGTCCCGACCACTTTGAGAACTACGACGACTGGCCCTTCCTCTGGGGACAGAACGAAGGCACCATCGCCGGCAACACGCAGTACATCATCTTCGGCTCCTCGCTCAAGAATATCGTTGCAGAGTGATGGACAGGCTTTGGAACAGGAACTATATCAAGGTCATGATAGCGAACTTCTCGCTGTTCTTCGCCTTTTATGTCCTGACTCCATTGCTGCCGCTCTATCTGAGTGAACATTTTGGCGCAACAAAGGACGTGATCGGCCTCGTGCTCTCGGGCTACACCATCACGGCTTTGTTGTGCCGACCCTTTAGTGGTTACATCGTCGACTCCTTCTCCCGCAAGACGGTGCTGATGGTCTGCTTCGGCACCTTCGCCATCTTCTTTGCAGGCTATCTCGCCGCGTCCACTCTTCTGCTGTTCACCATCGTCCGCACCCTCCACGGCGGGCCCTTCGGCGCCCTGACCGTCTCCAACTCGACTGTCGCCATCGACGTGCTGCCCTCCAGCCGCCGTACCGAGGGCATCGGCTACTACGGTCTCTCCAACAACCTCGCTATGGCTATCGCGCCCACCGTCGGCATCTTCATCTACAAGTTCACCGCCAGCTTCGAGTTCCTCTTCTGGCTGGCCCTCATCGTGGCCTGCCTCGGCTGGCTGGTCGATGCCACGGTCGAACTTTCGAGGAAGGAGGAACGAGGAACGAGGAAGGAGAATACTCCTGCCGCAGACACTACCCTTCCAGGTAATCTCATTCCTCGTTCCTCCTTCCTCTTTCCTCGACTCTCCTGGGACCGCTTCTTCCTCGTCCGCGGTTGGCTCCTCGGTCTGAACATGGTGGCTTTCGGCTTCAGTTTCGGTGTGCTCAGCAACTACCTCGCCATCTACGGCAAGGAGGTTATGGGCATCACCGGCGGCACGGGCACCTACTTTATGCTCTGTTCCGTCGGGCTGATCCTCTCCCGTCTGCAGGGAGGCAAGGCTCTCCGCGAAGGCCGTCTCACCTTCAATGCCGGCTCCGGTATGGTCATCTCCCTCGTCGGTTACACCTTATTCATCCTGATGCCGACAGTATCCTCATTCCTCCTTCCTCATTCCTCCTTCCTCGATCAAATTGGCTACTACGGCTCCGCCCTCCTCATCGGCCTCGGCAACGGCCACATGTGGCCCGCCTTCCAGAACATGACCATCAACGTGGCCCGTAACAACCAGCGCGGCACCGCCAACTCCACCATCCTCATCTCCTGGGACATCGGCATGGGTCTCGGCATCCTCGTCGGAGGTGTCATCTCCGAACTCCTCGGCTACGGTGCTGCTTTCTGGACCGTCGTCCTCGTCAACGCCGCTGGTGTCGCCTGTTTCTTCCTCGCCACCAAGTCTTTCTTTCTCCAGCGCAACCTCAACCCCACCGTCAGGTAAACAAAAACGTCCCTACTGTGTCTTAGATTGACGCAAAAACAGCCCTTTATCGTATCCCTTTGGACAACTTTTTGGTCTTTTTCCGTGATAATTAGTGATACGATAAATTTTATCTTAACTTCATATTTCCCCTTGTTAATAAGGGTTTCTGAGCGGTCTTTGATTTTTTGATTTGAAAATGACAGAGTAATTTTGCAGTCCAAAAACTGCATAATTATGAATGTCGGTAGCTATATTTTCTCCCAAGTCGTGGACTACATACCTCGTTATCAG
>JAFRQC010000195.1 GCA_017428805.1 Prevotella sp.
GCCTTCGCACCTCCCATCAGCACGCAGGACTTCAACCTCAGCGAGAAGGTGATAGAGGCGGAGTTCAACGATTACGAGTCAGGAATGGCCACCGCCCGTTCGAAAGGCAAACCAGTCTTCCTCGACTTCACAGGTTATGGCTGTGTGAACTGCCGCGAGATGGAGGGTACCGTCTGGGCAGACCCGCGTGTGTCGAGTAAACTGAAGAACGACTACGTGCTCATCTCGCTTTATGTCGATGACAAGACACCGTTGAAGGAGCCGATTGTGGTGACTGACGCTCAGGGTAATGAGAAGACGCTGCGCACGGTGGGGGCTAAGTGGAGTTATCTGCAGAGCCATAAGTTTGGTGCCAATGCCCAGCCGTTCTATGTGGCTGTCGATCCTTTTACAGGCAAGCCGCTCACAGGCAGTCGTGGCCATAATAAGGATGTCGCTGCTTACGTGGACTTCCTCAATCAAGGACTGAGAAACTTCAATCAAGAATTAGAGAATTAAAGAATTATTTAATTGGCAAATAACTATAGATAAATATGGAACAGACAAAATGCTTGATTATCGGTAGCGGGCCTGCGGGCTATACGGCTGCCATCTATGCCGGACGTGCGAACCTCAGTCCGATTGAATACTGTGGCATGCAACCTGGCGGACAGTTGACACAGACCACAGAAGTAGAGAACTATCCAGGCTATCCGCAGGGTGTGGACGCCAACCAGATGATGATGGAATTCCGTGAACAGGCAGAGCGCTTTGGGGCAGACATCCGTGATGGTGTGATTGTGAAGGCGGACTTCTCGAAGGCGCCTTACGTCTGTACGACTGACGACGGTAAGGAGATAGCAGCCGATACGGTAATCATCGCTACAGGTTCTTCTGCCAAATACCTCGGCCTCGATGATGAACGCAAGTACAATGGTCAGGGAGTCTCTGCCTGTGCCACCTGCGACGGATTCTTCTATCGCAAGAAGACGGTGGCTGTGGTTGGCGGTGGTGATACGGCCTGTGAGGATGCCCTCTATCTCTCTGGTTTGGCCAAGAAGGTGTATATGATCGTCAGAAAGCCCTACCTCCGTGCTTCACAGGTGATGCAACAGCGGGTGATGGAGCGTGAGAACATCGAGATACTCTTTGAGCACAACACGCTGGGACTCTTTGGAGAGAACGGTGTGGAGGGTGCCCATCTGGTGAAGCGTAAGGGTGAGCCTGACGAGGAACTGGTGGACATTGCCATCGACGGATTCTTCCTCGCCATCGGCCATACGCCTAATACTGCTATCTTCCGTGAATGGCTTGATACGGACGAGGTGGGTTACTTCAAGAAGATCAACGGCACACCAGAGACCAAGATCCCTGGTATCTTTGTGGCTGGCGACTGTGCCGATCCTGTGTTCCGTCAGGCTGTGGTGGCTGCTGGTAGTGGTTGTCAGGCTGCCATCCTCGCAGAGCGTTACCTCTTGGGAAGATAAATACAGACCGTTTAAACGTCATTCGATATGAAAAATAAATTGAATCAGATCGTGCGATGGGTTTCCACGAAAGGATTGATTTGGCTGGGCTTTGGCGCAACGCCCTTTATCTTTATGGCCTGCTATGGTCCAGTGCCGACGAAGTATCACGAGACGGACTTTGCTGAAGAAGTCGTCGACTCGAATGCTGTCGATTCAGTTGATATGGCTGAGGAGACTGTGGAGGGATCGGCTGAGGCCAACGAGGAGATTTAGACCATCATGAGATCGCTCATCACCATGTCGCTGACGAAGAGTCCGCGACGGGTGAGGTGCAGGGTGGGGGATGTTAGATTCCCCACAACAGAAAGTTCTAATAGCCCGTCGTCTAAGTAACGGCGGGCATTTTTCATGCAGTAATCCCTGTATTTTTTTGGAAGTGCATTGAGGTCGATGCCTTCGCAAGTACGCAGGCCGACGGTGACGGCATCGTTATAGCGGGTGTCGCTGTCGAGGAGTTCTTCTTTGAAAAGGCGTTCTCCACGTTCGATTCCTTTGATATAGGCATTGATGTCTGCGATATTCCAACTGCGGCTTCGGATGTCGTAGGAGTGGGCTGCAGCGCCAAGGCCGATGTAGGGTGTGCCGTTCCAGTAGCTGGAGTTATGGCGAGAACGGAAGCCAGGACGGGCGAAGTTGGAGATTTCGTAGTGCTCGTAGCCTGCGGCAGTCAAGCGGTCGATGAGGGTATAATACATCTGGCGTTCAGTTTCCTCGTCAACACACTGGGGACAGTCCCCCTGTAATTCGCTTCGCTGCTCACAGAGTGGACAGTCCCCATTGTGTTGTTTCAGCATCCGATGGAGTGGGGTGCCTTCCTCGATCATCAGGCAATAGGCGGAGATGTGTTCGACGTTGAGGGCGAGGGCGGAATCTATGTCGGATTGCCAGTCGGAAAGGGTTTCGCCAGGGAAGCCGTACATAAGGTCGATGCTGAGGTTGTTGATGCCAGCAGCACGGAGGATCGAAACAGCCTCGATGGCCTGGCGGGAAGTATGGCGGCGATGGAGGAAGCGTAGGCGCTGATCATCGAAGGTCTGGATGCCCATTGATACACGATTGACGGGGAGTTGCTGTAATAAAGCAGCAAACTCTACGGTTACGTCGTCAGGATTCACTTCGATGGTGATTTCTCTTTCAGAGGTGAGTGGGTACACCTTATTTATATATATAAAGAGCTGACGGAGTTGTGATGGCGTTAATTGGCTTGGGGTTCCCCCTCCGAGGTAAATCGTTTCAATCTCCTCATCATTTCTCTTTCCTCCTTCCTCCTTCCTCGTTCCTCGAATCTCCATCTCCCGACAAAGGGCATCGACGTATCTCTGACGGAGGTCGAGGGCCGTCGTCGAATAGAAGCCGCAATAGATGCAACGTGACCTGCAAAACGGTATATGTATGTAAATTCCTGCCATTATGAGCGCAAAATTACTAATTTAGTTTAATATTTCCAAGATTTCCTTGGCTATTTCTCAAAAAATGTCTACCTTAGTGCCCGCTTTTCAAGATTATTCATCTAAAACCTAAATGATATGAAGATTTATCAGACAAACGAAATCAAAAACATTGCACTGCTTGGCAGTGCGGGTAGCGGCAAGACGACTCTTGCCGAAGCAATGGTCTACGAGGCTGGCATCATCAAGCGCCGCGGTACCGTAGAGGGTAAGAACACGATGAGCGACTACTTCCCTGTGGAACAGGAGTACGGCTACAGCGTGTTCTCTACTGTTTTTCATGTAGAGTGGAACAACAAGAAACTGAACATCATCGACTGTCCGGGTTCTGACGACTTCGTGGGAGGTGCCATCACCGCCCTGAACGTGACAGACCAGGCCGTGCTGCTCATCAATGGTCAGTATGGTCCTGAGGTGGGTACGATGAACGCTTTCCGCAATACGGAGAAACTGAAGAAGCCCGTCATCTTCCTCGTCAACCAGCTGGATCGCGACAACTGCGACTTCGACCAGATCCTCAACCAGTTGAAGGAGGTCTATGGCCCGAACTGCGTCCCCGTGCAGTATCCTATCGCTACAGGTGCCGGTTTCAACAGCGTGATCGACGTGCTGCTGATGAAGAAATACTCTTGGAAGCCCGAGGGTGGTGCTCCCATCATCGAGGATATTCCTGCTGATCAGCTCGACAAGGCCAAGGAGATGAAGGCTGCCCTCGTTGAGGCAGCCGCTGCTGGAGACGACACGCTGATGGAGAAGTTCTTCGAGACGGAAGACCTCTCTGAGGACGAGATGCGTGAGGGTATCCGCAAGGGTCTCGTTACTCGTTCCATCTTCCCCGTATTCTGCGTCTGTGCAGGTCGTGATATGGGTGTCCGTCGTCTGATGGAGTTCCTCGGCAACGTGGTGCCTTTCGTCAGCGAGATGCCTGTCGTTCAGAACGTGGCTGGTCAGGATGTGCCTGCTGATGCTTCTGCTCCCACATCGCTTTACTTCTTCAAGACAGGTGTAGAGCCCCATATCGGTGAGGTGAGCTACTTCAAGGTGATGAGTGGTACTGTGAAGAGTGGTGATGACCTGACGAACGCTGATCGTGGTTCTAAGGAGCGTATCGGTACGCTGTATGCTTGTGCTGGTGCCAACCGTGTACAGGTTGATCAGCTCGTGGCTGGTGATATCGGCTGTACCGTGAAGCTGAAGGACGTGAAGACGGGCAACACTCTCAACGGCAAGGACTGTGAGAATAAGTTCGACTTCATCAAATATCCTAACTCTAAGTTCTCTCGTGCCATCAAGGCTGTGAACGAGGCTGAGACTGAGAAGATGATGGCTGCCCTGGCCAAGATGCGCCAGGAAGATCCCACATGGGTGGTTGAGCAGTCTAAGGAGCTCCGTCAGATCATCGTCCACGGACAGGGTGAGTTCCACCTGCGCACTTTGAAGTGGCGTATGGAGAACAATGAGAAGATTATGATCGAGTATATCGAGCCGAAGATCCCGTATCGTGAGACCATCACGAAGATGGCCCGTGCCGACTATCGTCACAAGAAGCAGTCGGGTGGTGCAGGTCAGTTCGGTGAGGTACACCTCATCCTGGAGCCCTACACAGAGGGTATGCCTGATCCCACATCGTTCAAGATCAACGGTCAGGAGTTCAAGATGAACATCAAGGGTAAGGAAGAGATCGACCTGGAGTGGGGCGGTAAACTCGTCTTCATCAACAGCGTCGTTGGTGGTGCTATTGACCTCCGCTTTATGCCTGCCATCCTCAAGGGTATCATGGAACGTATGGAGCAGGGACCGTTGACTGGTTCTTATGCTCGTGACGTCCGTGTCATCGTCTATGATGGTAAGATGCACCCCGTTGACTCCAACGAACTCTCGTTCATGCTCGCAGCCCGTAATGCCTTCTCGGCAGCCTTCAAGGAGGCAGGTCCGAAGGTGCTCGAGCCGATCTACGACCTCGAGGTGCTCGTGCCTGGCGACTACATGGGTGATGTGATGTCTGACCTTCAGGGTCGTCGTGCCATCATTATGGGTATGGACTCAGAGGCCGGCTATCAGAAGCTCTCTGCCAAGATTCCTTTGAAGGAGTTGGCCAGCTACTCGATTGCCTTGAGTTCACTGACTGGTGGCCGTGCATCGTTCACCACCAAGTTCTCGAGCTACGAGCTCGTGCCGAACGACATCCAGCAGGCACTGATCAAGCAGCACGAGGAGGAGATGAAGGAGGAAGACTAATACTGACTACTTTAAATATGACTTGGGATGGCTGGACATGGTGTCAGCCATCCCTTTTTGGTGTCTCTTTCCCCTCCTGAGTAGGAGGGGTTAGGGGTGGTCTGATCAGCCTAGGATCCTGCCCTTGCTCAGACCCCCTCAGGCTCCCCCCTACTCAGGGGGAGAAGTAACTACTTAAAAATAAGTAACTAATAATTCTAATATCTGTTAATTTTGCAAAATTCACCCCAATTATTTAACAAAACGTATTCTTTCTTTTAAGAATTCCGTTACCTTTGCATCCAGAATCATAAAGACCAATGAAGAAAAGTACGATTTGGATCATAGCGACCATCATGGGACTCTCATTCCTGGGACTTCTCATTCTTCAGATCTCCTACATCGAGGAGATGGTAAAGATGAAGAAGGAACAGTTCGACGAGTCTGTGAACCGCAGCCTCTATCAGGCATCTCGTAATTTGGAGATGAATGAAACGCTCCGTTATTTGGAGAAAGACGTGAAGCAGACGGAGCGCAAAGCCTTCAGCCAGGACTCCGTGTCTGTCGATGGTCTCGACGGCACCATTCGTCAGAGCCATCAGTTTGCTGTGGCAGCCGACGACGGCACCGTCTATAGTTCCTTTGAACTGAAGACCTTCGCCATCAAGCCAGCCAACGTACCCAAGGCTATGATCCTGCGCACTGATAAGAACTCCATCTCCGAGGCCTCGAAATCGCTGCAGGAGATTGTCCGTAACCGTTATGTCTATCAGAAGGCGCTGCTCGACGAAGTGGTCTATAACATCCTCTATACCGCCAGCGACAAGCCCCTGAAGGAGCGCATCAACTTCAAGCTGCTCGATCGTGACATCAAGGTCGAACTGATGAACAATGGCGTCAA
>JAFRQC010000128.1 GCA_017428805.1 Prevotella sp.
AATAATTATGGCAGACTATATATTTGACGATTGGAAGACCATGCTTGGCAATTTTCAGGACTGTGTACAGAAGGACCTGGAAGAGATTCACAAGCAGAAGGCAGAGATACAGCAGATGAAGGCCGACCTGTATAAGGAGATGGAAGGCTTCAAGTACTATCGCGACGAGAACTGTCTCATTCTCTCCGCACCGAAAGTGATTATCGGTAATGTGGATGAGAGTGGCGACCTGTTAGGCTGTACGGGTGAGGTTATCATCAAGGGTCAGGGGGTGGAACTCAACGGTGTGGGCGAGACCGGTCACATCGTCAACCGCGCTCCCAGCATCCGCCAGATAGCCGTAGATCCGGGAAGCGACGGTGTAGAGAATATTGTATATGACACATCCGAGATTGTTTCTCAGGCTTGTAACATCGTGCTCGAGAGCGATGATGCCACAGATGCCTTCTCCATGCATCCGGCATCGGCAGGCAAGGGCGGTATCCGTATCCATGCCGATAATGAGATGCAGATAGAGGCAGCAGTATCCAGTGAGAAGCGTAAGACACAGATAGAGAACTCTGTAGCAGCCCTTACCACTCAGATTGCAGATTTGGAGAAGCAGAAAGCTACACAGAAACAGGCGGTTGACGGCGCATTCGCTACGATGCAGGCGCTGCTCGATAAAGAGTATGAGTTGGATTCCGACGATGCGATGGTAGGACGTGTGAACACGCTCGACATTCTTGATATTCACGATCAGGTGGAGTCAGCTTTGCCCATGCTCTGCAGAACCGCCATGACGTATGTGAACACCATTTCCCAACTGGCAGAGGCCAATAGAAAGAAGAAGGCCTTGGAGACAGAGAAAGGTAACATCACTGAAGGCGACGACTTCAAGCAGAACACCACCGGCGCCTCGATTCAGATTAAGGCCGAGAGCATCAACGTAGCTACTGCCGACGGCGACGGCAACCTGCACACGAATCTGGAGGCAGGCATCAGGATTCGCACGCCGAGAATGGGTGTGTCGATGATGGACGATGAGGGTAAGCTCGTGGAGGGCAGCAACTTCTCCGTTCGTACAGAGAACATCAACCTGATGGCCATCAGTTCAGAAAACGAAGGTCAGAACCAGAATGCGACGGGTAGCGTATCCATCACCTCGAAGAATGTCAACATTGAGGCGATCGACTATGAGGCGAAGGACGGTCTCTTCACTGAGAAGGAACTGACTGCCGACAGCAAGGTATCGATTACCGCCAAGACCATCGAGGTGGCTACCACGAATCCGAAGAATATCGAACATGACGACGATGGTAACGTCACCAAGGGCGAATATACTGCTGAAGGCGATGTGATCTTCAGGTCGAAGAACTTCACCGTAGAGAGCCTCGACTACGAGGTGGCCGACGGTCAGCCGAAGATGAAGGCTCTGACGAAGGACGGTAAGATTGCCATTCGTGCCGAGAAGACCGACGTGCTGGCAGCCGATGCCGAGGGCAAGGCTACAGGTAGCATCAACCTGAACGCAAAGGCCATCAGCGCCAAGTCGATGGATGTGGATAAGGAGAAGCTGACGGACTCTGCACTCGCCGCAGGCAGCACGATGACACTCGTCAGCGAGAAGATGTTCGTAGGCTCGAAGTCGAAAGACATCAAGTCGAAGAAGCTGCAGGCCGTATCGGAAGAGATGGGACTCTTTGCCGACAAGACCTTCGAGGCCCAGCAGGGCGAGGGCAAGGCTGTGGTACAGCTCGACGGCGGCAACGCCTCTGTGGGCGGCAGCAAGACCGAAATCTTTGGTGCTACCACTATCAACGACAAGACTGAGGTCAAGGGCGAACTCAAGGCTCCGAAGGGATCCTTCGATGGCCTGGAGGCCAAGAGTGCCTTCAAGTCGCCAAGTATCGACGACGGTGCTGCTGCCGGTGGCGGCGGTGGCGGCGGCAGTCTGAGTGCCAAGTTGAGCATCGAGGAAGTGAAAAGTGATGAGTGAAAATGAATAGTTTATAGTTTAAAGAGAAAAAGATATGAAACGTGCTATATCCAATCAATATGACCAGTTGTACGAGAAGCTCAAAGGCTATGTGGCAATGTTGAACTTCCGCTATCTCAATCTGTGTATCAAGTCAGAAGCTGCCTCATTGATACCCGTCAAAGTCATGATCGAAGGCTCACCGAAGAACCTGGAGCAGGTGGCCTCGTGCGCCAAAAAGGACGACTATCACATCTGGATCGTGCCAAAATATGACGATGATATCAAGGCTATCATGGATGGCGTCGCTCGGGTGCATCCGGAGTTCAAGCAGAAGATAGACTCCTTTAAGATCCAGAGCCCTGACGAGAACATCGAGATGAAGGAGCACGACGTGCGCTACATCGAGCTGACAATGCCGGATGTGAACGATAATCGCTACGATGCCCTGAAGGATGCCGTTGATATTTGTTATCAGGAGTGTAAGACGCTGATGGAGGCTGCCATTGACAAGGCGAAGGCAGAGATTGCGATTCTGTCGGTAGGTGAGCCTGAAGAAGATATCGATGGTATGAAGAAAGTCATTGATAAACTCACCCAGAAGACAGAGGAACATCGCGACAAGTTGCGTGACCAAAAGTTGAAGGACATCGAGGAGGCCCATAATAACTGGCTGGATCAGATCAATATGATTTAGAAATAAATGATAGAACAGGATGGAAAATAACTTCGAAGTGAAGAAAGACGGCTCGACGCTAAACGTCTTGCTGGATGACGAACTCTCAGTCGGCAATGCCCCCGCTTTGACGGAAGAGCTGTCCAAATATCGTAATCAAGGCATAGAAAAAGTCGTGTTCGATGTCACTGGGCTGATCTACATCTCAAGTAGCGGCATCCGATGCATCTTCTATGCTTTTCAGGATCTGGGGCAGCAGCCGGAGATCGTGTTCGTAAATTGTGCCAAGGAGATCTATGAGGTGCTTGATCACGTCGGGATGACCTCTGTCATCAAGTTTGAAGAGAGCGTCAGGAATAAAGAGCTGTATCGGAAAAGAAAATTATGTGATCTGGAACTGGGTGAAATCGGACAGTTTACCAAGGAACGGAAAAAGGGTCTCGATGTCTTTGCAGCGAACAACGATGTGGTCTGCTATAGTATGAAGATGGGGCAGGAAGACTGATCTTTAGCCAGAATAATCCTTATGAAGAAGTATCTGATCTTGCTTTTATCGTGTCTGTGCTTTTCAGCTCAGATGGCTGCTCAGAGTGATGAAGAGGAAGAGCAGCTCTATAATAACTGGTATGATCAGATTACTTATGTCCTTGATAATGTCAGTAGCAGGAAAGCCCTCGACATGATTGGCGAAATGAGAGACTATGCTGACAGGCACGACAGCAAATACGGTTTCTTCATGGTGACCTATCTCAGTGCTCATATCGCTAAGGATATGGGACTGTCTGAACGCGCAGAAGAATTGATGCTCCAATCCATCGATTACAAGAAACGTAATCTCCCTGCGATGAAGCCGATGATACAAGTCTATGATTTCCTGACAGATATCTATAACGATAGAGGTCAAGGGGAAAAAGCCATTCAGGCCTTAGACAACGCCCTGAAGTATTCTGCATGGAGTAGTGAAGACCGTATAGCGCTGCTGTCTATGAAGTGCGAGGCTGTAGCTGGAATAGAACCCCTTGATACTGCAAGGTTTATGAAATACTACGGACAGATGCACGACGCTATCAGAAGCAACCATTACAAAGGCGATGTAAACACCAGCACAGAGTGCCATCATGCTGAGTTCACGCACGACTATCAGAGGTTGCTGGACCTGGCTGAGAAGATCACGAATAAAGCAGAAAGGCTAATGTTCAAGATAGCTGCCTACGACGGATTAGGACGGAATCAGGAGGCTATCGACTCATTCAGGGTGTATAAGGCCTGGACAGACAAACAGTACAATGAGGAAATGCGCAAACTCACTGAGATGAATGCTCTGGAGCTTGAAGTTGCTCGTGCTGAGAATGAAACTTCGACCCTGCAGCTGCACCATCAGCGGGTGATGCTGATTGTCATCGTATGCGGTCTTTTTATTATAGCCGTGATCCTGTCGGCCTATATCTATAGGCGTCTGCTTCAGATGCGTCAGCTGAAAAAGGCCTACGACGAGCTGGAGGAAGTGACCACTCAGAAAGAGCGCATAGAGAGCGAACTGCGTATCGCCCGTAACATCCAGATGTCGATGTTGCCCGATGACTTCCCAGAGCGTCTGGATTTCGACATCTATGCCAGTATCGATCCCGCCAGGGAAGTAGGAGGCGACCTCTACGACTTCTTCGTGCGCGATGATCAGCTTTTCTTCTGCATCGGTGATGTTAGTGGTAAGGGTGTACCAGGTGCCCTGTTCATGACGGTGACTAAGAGCCTGTTTCGAGCCTACTCTTCTGATGAGTGTATGCCCGACCGCATCGTTTCGCAGATGAACCATAATCTGAGCGAGAATAACCATCAGCACATGTTCGTTACGCTGTTCGTCGGTGTTCTCGACCTCAGTTCGGGCTTGTTGCGCTACTGCAATGCCGGCCACGAGGCACCTGTTATCATCCATCGCGAGGTCAGTCTGCTGCCCGTAAATCGTATATTCCCCGTTGGGGCTGTTCGTAATACCTCGTATAAGACTCAGGAAGTCATCATAGAACCGCAGACTACAATCCTGCTTTATACCGATGGACTCAATGAGGCCTTCAATGCAGACAAGAAGATGTTCAGCGAAAAAGGCATTCTCGAAGAGGCGAATCGTGCCCTTCAGTCTGGGCGACTTTCTCCGAAAGAACTGATAGAGGGGATGGCACAAGCCGTTCATGATTTCGTCGGTGATACCCAGCAGAGCGATGATCTCACCATGCTGGCAATCTTTATAGCAGATACCGATAATAATAACAATCTAAAATAAAAAAGTAATATGGGAAAGCTTGTAACGACAGGAGCAATGCTCCAATGTAGTTTTGGTACGGCACCAACATCTCTGGCTGTTGCTGATCCAACGCGACCTAAATGTGGTAATATGTTAATGGCGACGATTCAGGATATGGCGCCTGGTACGAATATTCCTACTTTTGGTATGTGTCAGTCTATAACAAATCCTCAGGTGGCTTCGGCTACATCTGCTGCTATGGGAACATTGACACCGCAACCCTGTGTTCCCGCCATCACGTCGGCTTGGGCGCCAGGCAGTGTGCAGATGAAGGTGAAGAATACGCCAGCCCTGACCGACAGTTGCACGTGTTCGTGTATGTGGAATGGAATTATCTCAATTAAAAATCCAGGAAACGCTGCCAAAGCGAATGTAAAATGAATAACATTTAGGGCTGCCAATTGGCAGCCCTTTTTCGCAGGCAAACATCATAAAATTTGAGGGCTGTCAACTGACAGCCCTCAACCAACACAAAAACTAAACTAGACTTAACTAAAGCATATTGGGATTTTCACAAACCCACCAATGCTTTTGCAAATATACGATTTATTCGACTATCCTCCAAAAAAAAAACCAACTTTTCTTGCAAAACGTATACATTTG
>JAFRQC010000129.1 GCA_017428805.1 Prevotella sp.
ACGAACGGCCGTATCGAAGACTTCCGGGCCTTTGCCTCTCTGGTAAAGGGCAGGCAGAAGGCTAAGGACGTGGTGGCGTGGCTCGTGCCCGGTTCGTGGGCTGTGGACAAGCAGATCCGCGAGGAAGGTCTCGACAAGGTGCTGGAGGCTGCGGGCTTCGAGATCCGTCAGCCCGGCTGCTCGGCCTGCCTGGCGATGAACGACGATAAGATTCCCGCCGGGAAACTCAGCGTCTCTACCTCTAACCGTAACTTTGAAGGTCGGCAGGGTCCCGGTGCCCGCACCATTCTGGCTTCGCCGCTCACGGCTGCCGCAGCTGCCGTCACAGGCGTAATCACTGACCCAAGAACTCTATTGTAATTAATATGGCACGGATTAACACAGCTCTTTTAGAGACACGGCTGTTGGATAATTAAATAAAGCCGTGTGAATCCGTGTAATCCGTGCCAAAATGAAAAGAATATGAAACAAAAGTTTGACGTAATAACGAGTACCTGTGTGCCACTGCCGCTGGAGAATGTGGACACAGACCAGATCATACCCGCACGCTTCCTGAAAGCAACGACGAGAGAAGAGAAATTTTTCGGTGATAATCTGTTCCGCGACTGGCGGTATCAGCCCGACGGCACGGTGAATAAAGACTTCGTGCTCAATGATCCGACCTATGGGGGCTGCATCCTCGTAGCTGGCAAGAACTTCGGCTCGGGATCGAGTCGTGAGCATGCTGCCTGGGCCATCGCAGGCTACGGCTTCCGCGTGGTCATCAGCAGCTTCTTCGCCGATATCCACAAGAATAATGAACTGAACAATTTCGTGCTGCCCGTACAGGTGAGTGAGGACTTCCTCGCAGAGCTGTTCCAGAGCATCCGGGAAGACCCTCAGACACCGGTGACCGTCGATCTGCCTAATCAGACCGTTACCAATAAGTCTACAGGCCGCAGCGAGCACTTTGACATCAACGGCTATAAGAAACATTGTCTGATGAACGGTCTCGACGACATTGACTTCCTGATGGAGAATCAAAACAAAACAGAACTATGGGAACAGCTGAACAAGTAGGACAATACAAGCGCCTGCAGCCGTTTGTGGAGATTATGGACTCCACGTTGCGCGACGGTGAGCAGACCAGCGGCGTGAGTTTTCTGCCGCACGAGAAACTGATCATCGCCCGTATGCTGCTCGGTGACCTGAATGTGGATCGTATCGAAGTCGCCTCGGCAAAGGTGTCGGAAGGTGAGCGGGAAGCCGTGAGTATGATCTGCCGCTATGCCGCGAAGGTGGATATGCTCAACAGGGTGGAGGTGCTCGGATTCATCGACGGCGGACAGAGTATCGACTGGATCGACTCCTGCGGAGGCAAGACCGTGAACCTCCTGGCGAAAGGTTCTCTGCGCCATTGTCAGGAGCAGTTGAAGAAGACACCCGAGGAGCATATCAAGGACATCGTCGAGGCGGTGAAGTACGCCCGTAAGAAACAGATGATCGTGAACCTCTACCTTGAGGACTGGTCGAACGGAATGAAGAATTCACCGTTCTATGTCTATCAGGTGATGGATGCCCTCTGCGACATCGGCATCCGGCGGTTTATGCTGCCCGACACGCTGGGTATCATGAATCCCCTGCAATGTATCGAGTACTTCCGGAAGATGATGAAGCGCTATCCTGATACGCACTTTGACTTCCACGCCCACAACGACTACGACCTCGCTGTGTCGAATTCTCTCGCCGCAGCCCTGAGTGGTGCGAAGGGACTGCATGTGACGGTGAACGGTCTGGGGGAGCGCTGCGGCAATGCCCCGTTGTCGAGTGTGCAGGTAATCCTGAAGGATCAGTTCAATGCCAAGACGAATATCCGCGAGGACAAACTCAACGATATCTCCCGTCTGGTGGAGAGCTATAGCGGTATCGCTGTTGCCCCGAACCAACCCATTATCGGCGACAATGTCTTTACGCAGGTGGCGGGTGTCCATGCCGACGGCGACAAGAAGAACGGACTCTATCAGAACGCCCTCGTGCCGGAGCGCTTCGGACGTCGGCGGGAGTACGACCTGGGAAAGAACAGCGGCAAGGCGAACATCGCCAAGAACCTGGAGGAACTCGGCTTGGAACTCACCCCAGAGCAGACGCGCCGCGTGACGCAACGCATCACCGAACTAGGTGACAAGAAGGAACGTGTGACCAAAGATGACCTGCCCTTCATCGTGAGCGATGTGCTGAAGCACGATGCCCCGGAGGACAAGGTGAAGCTGGTGAGTTATGTGGTATCTACGGCCTATGGCCTGAAGCCAGGCGCGAACATCAAGGTGGAGATCAACGGTCAGGCGTATGAGGCTTCGGCAACGGGCGACGGTCAGTATGACGCCTTCGTGAAATCGTTGCGGTATATCTATAAGAAGTACCTGAACCGCACGTTCCCCATCCTCGAGAACTATGCCGTCACCATCCCGCCGGGTGGTCGTACCGATGCTCTTGTGCAGACGGTCATCACGTGGAATGACAACGGCAAGATCCTCCGTACCCGCGGCCTCGATGCCGACCAGACGGAGGCTGCCATCAAGGCTACGTTTAAGATGCTGAACATCTTTGAAAATGAACAAAAAGAAATAATTTAAGTATGAAGTTAAAGATTGCGATTCTCGCGGGCGATGGTATCGGACCGGAGATTATGAAACAAGGTGTGGCTGTGCTCAACGCTGTGGCTAAGAAGTGCGGACACGAGTTTGAATACGAGGAGGCCATTTGTGGCGCCCACGCCATCGATGTCTGTGGCGATCCCTATCCCGACAGCACCCACGAGGAGTGTATGAAGGCCGATGCCGTGTTGTTTGCCGCTGTGGGAGACCTGAAGTACGACCTCGACCCGACGGCGAAGATCCGTCCTGAGACAGGTCTGCTGGCGATGCGTAAGAAGCTCGGACTGTTTGCGAACGTTCGTCCTGTGGCCACGTTCGACTGTCTGTTGCACAAGTCACCCCTGAAAGACGAACTCATCCGTGGTGCCGATTTCGTGGTGCTGCGCGAACTGACGGGCGGTATGTATTTCGGCGAGAAATACCAGGACAACGACAAGGCCTACGATACAGACATCTACACTCGTCCCGAGATTGAGCGCATCGTCCGTCTGGGCTTTGATATGGCTATGAAACGTAAGCGTCATCTGACGGTTGTCGATAAGGCGAACGTGCTGGCCTCCAGTCGTCTGTGGCGACAGATTGCCCAGGAGATAGAGAAGGAGTATCCTGAGGTGAGGACAGATTATATGTTCATCGACAATGCCTCGATGCGTGTGCTGACGGAGCCCAGATTCTTTGATGTCATCGTGACGGAGAACACCTTCGGCGACATCCTCACCGACGAGACCTC
>JAFRQC010000196.1 GCA_017428805.1 Prevotella sp.
TCACTGATGTGGAAGATGTTTTCACGCAGGAACTGTTCACCACGCTCGACGGCCTGCGGTGTGAGGTTCTTGCTCGAAAGTTCCTGACCCATCAGTATCTGACCGAGTTCGTAGTAATGCAGGCTCATGGGATATTTCTCAGGCGAATAGACGGCAGCGCGCCACTTCTGCTCAACGGCCAGCATCATGACGAGATTGTCGGAGAAGGTTGACTTTCCCGTTCCGGGAACACCTGAGATGACCATCATGCGACCTGGCTCAAAACGTACCATGTGAGTGAATCCGAAAAGATGACTCACTCCTGGGAAACGAGGCACGCCATTAACCACCAGTTCAGAGAAAGCTTCCTTCTGATCGTCAATCGTGGCGACACCAACGATAGGCATGGCCTTTGGCGAGTCAACGCAACGCCTGACGGCATCCTCTCCTTCTGCCATTAATACGTCGTTGGCATCCTTGACCTCTGCGCTTGATGACACAGTCCATTCCACGTAGTAGAAATCATTGGCCGGGAAGTAACGAGCCACTTCTATACGTTTCTTGATTCCTGCTTCATCGGTGTCGCCGGCATAGACGATACGCTTGCCTTCGAAGTGGCTCTTACGGAACTGGTCGAAGCAGCTCATTTTGGTTCCTGTTCCATTAGGAAGAGAGATGACTCCGGCATAGCCACACTGCACGAGAGCGGCAGCATCCATCATACCTTCCGTTATGTAGACTACCTCCGAGTCAAAAGCATCGTCGATGTTCCAAGGGATCAATTTGCAGCCTGCCTCAAATTGGAATTCCTTGTCAAGCGATTTGTATTGCACATTCCACAACTCACCTTTTTCCAGAAAGCGGAAGGCAAGGAAAGTCTTCTCTCCTGCAGGGATGCCACGACTGGGATCGCCGTCGCTATGGCGCTTTGCATATCCTACGCCGAGCAAGTGCATCACATCGGCCCTGATGCTACGCTTCTTCAGATACTCCATGATGTCAGCGGGATAGTCGCCGAGGCATACACTACCTCCAATCACTTTAGGTTGTTTGCCATCTACAGATCTTGAGAGGCTGGCTGTCGTCGGTGCGGTCTTCTGACTCTGGCCTTGGAAGCCTCTGTCCAACACATAGTGTGTGCCGCAGCAGAAGCATTGGCCCACACCAAGTCTCTGGTTAAATGATCCGTCGCAACGACGGCGGTGATTCTCCTCATCGCCGCATAGCAGACAATGGAAACGGAACGTCTCGCGCTCAGTAAATTTACCGCGATCCTTGACTTCTTTTAATGTGACCCGAACGAGTCCTGTCTTGATTTCTTCCATAATTCAACGTTTTAAATAATGACTATAATCCTGATAGTTATTCGTATCGATATCATCAGCTGAGGGGGCAAGGGGGAGTCCGTCGTTCCCTTCTGAAGGCATGTGCGTATCGTCAGAAATACGCACAATGCCTTTTTCTTTATTATTCTTTTCTACTTCTTTATCTATTTCTTCCGTGCGTATAAATATGTTCGCGCGGGAGTGGGCTGTCTTCGATGAAGCGTTGGCAAACTGATTCTGCATCCATAAGCTCGTGAAACGGTCACCTTCCACAATGAATAGTCCGTAGTCGTCGATGATGCTTTTCACATCACTCCGATGTTTCTTACACGAAGTTGCAATACTGCTCAGCTGTCGGCCGGTATAAGAACCCCAGCCTCCTTCACAGTTGGCAAGATAAAGATTGATGCTGAAAAACAATCCGAATCCTGCCGCACCCTTCTCATTTAGCAAGCGGGCTATTTCGGGTTGCGACTCTAAATGGCGGGGGAGCTTGATAAATCCGCCACTCAGTTTACTACTTTTGGTAGCTTTGCTGTTGTCTCTGTTTCGTGTTGTCATAACTCTAAATGTTTGAATAATTTATGAATTTCTTTGACATATTTATAATTGTCTTTTTACTATTTTCTTTACTTGGACTAAACTCAGACTTTAGTTAGGGTAAAGTCAGACTTTAGTCAGTCTAAACTCCGACTTTAGTGCCACTAAAGTCCGACAATAGGTTTTATGGCCCTTTTGAGATATTTTTGGCATTTTTGACTCTTTGAAATTTGTTTACTTTGTGCTTGTTGTTGCAATTTCTTTCGATGAGTTCGATGCAAAATGGTATGACTTCGTCTATGCGGTGAAGACCTGAACTCGTGGCGGGTTTCAAATTTCTATTCTTTGCCATATTTGTTACATCTATCAATTACTGGCCGCAAAGGTAAAAACGTCTTTTGAGTGGACAAAAGATTTTTTGATTATCATGTCCCCATCCTGAACGCCTTACAAGTACGTAGAATCGCCTATACAAAGGGATTCTATGAGACAATGTCCCCATTCAAATTTCATGTCCCCACTTTTCATTCCAATCGTTGTATGGTCTTTTTGATTTTGTCGAAGCCGCCTAAGTTTGAATGTTTTGACATATATATAATCAGTTGTCTATCACTCACATTAAACAGATGGTCATTATTAATCATCGCAGACTTCAGGTCAGAAATAATCATTTTACTGTTAACAAGGTCGAAGTCGAAGTATAATGTCTTTTCGGGATTGATTTCTCCACGGGAATATTTTTGCCATCCTACAAGCATTTTCTTGAACCTTGCCATCTTGCAGGGAATGACAAGTTCTATCAAAGGAGTATTATCATCCCATACAATAGGTCGATTACTCCGTTTTTTTATTTCCTCATTGATTTCTCGTTTTCGAGATTTCATCTGTTTCATCGCTTCACTCATCTCTCTCATCGCTTCACTCATCTTTCTCTTCGCTTCACTCATCTTAGTCATCGCTACCTGACACTCTTGCATTTTGCGATTAATCTCACTCTTTTCCTGTCTTAAAGACTCAATCTTTGCTTTTGCTTTTTTTGTTGCCATAATTTTAAATTTTTACAACAAGTCCGACATTGGACCCGTCGTTGCAAAGGTAAATCTGGCCTAAGACAAAAATGGGACAAACACAAAGCGCACTTAAAGAATGTTAATTAATTAACAAATAGCTTGCCAAACCTTTGTTTTATCGCACACCAATTTAACAATTCAATGTTCCACGCGTGAAACATAATAACATTAAAGTATCAGCGCATTAACCATAACATGAATTAGAATCGGGTCGGTGCGATGATTTTTCTTTCAAAAATTTGGTCATATATTTGGTGTTTTTGTGTTTTTTTTGTAACTTTGCAATATAAATGCGAGTGAAGGCTGCGGCTCAACAAAGCCCGAGAAATCTCGGCTCAGCATTCATCTTGCAATTCACTTTCAGGGTAAAAGATGAGTTTAAAAGTATCAATTTTAAGACATAAACGCTATGGAAAACAACAAAGGTTTCAAACGCTCTCAGTATGCGTGCGCGGTGCTGCTCATAGTGAGCAGCATCGGGCTGGTGACGTATCAAGTAATTCACATCGATGATGTGGCGGGAGGACTGCTATATTACGTGGCGCAGTCATTCCTACTCGCCGGGTCAATCTTCGGACTCGACCAGTATATCAGGATCATCAGGAAAAACTATCAGAACCCACGGGGTTAGAAGACGGAGGCGTTCTTGCGGTAGCCCATACCGGTGACGTGGCAGATGAGGCGGCCGTCCTGATTGGTGACGCGCACCTCGACGGCAGGGATCTTGTGGTGGTCGGCGACGCTGACGGCCTCGGCGGTGAGGGTGTCGCCCAGACGGGCGCTGGAGACGAACATCAGACTGCTGGAGATGCCGAAGGTGAGCTGACCGCCGTGGTTCATTAGGGCGGCGATGGCGAGGTCGGCCAGCGTGAAGAGGGCACCGCCCTGACAGACGTTGCCGCCGTTGAGATGGGCTTCCGTGACCGTCATCACCGCTGTGGCGTGACGCTCATCTACTTCCGTGATCCTGCAGCCCGCAAGGACAGCAAAGCGGTCCGTGCGGTTCAGCAGTTCTTTGATGTCTGCGGGCTGCGGGTTGTTTTCTTGAGTCATCATCTGTTTATGTGATGGAAGTTATTTCCTGGCGACGACCATCAGGGTGAGGTCATCGGCCTGAGGCGTGCCACCGGTAAAGCTGTCGATGGCCTTGAGGATGTTGTCGTAGAACGGTTGCGGCTTGGCGTTGAGCTTCGCGGCCTGGAGGGCCATACCTCGGAACTGCTTGTCGCCGAGCGTCTTGCCGTCGGCATCCTTGGCCTCGGCGATGCCGTTGGTGTAGAGGAAGAGCAGTTTGCCCGGTGCGATGGTGGTCTCCTGGGCGGTATAGACCGTGCCCGGCTGAGAGCCGGCAGGAGCTGTGTCGTCGATGGGCAGCAGACTGATCTCCTCGTCGGTGAGCAGCGGCGTGTTGTTGCCCGCGTTGCAGTAGCGCAGCAGTCCTGTGGCGAGGTCGAACTGTCCGGCGAAGAGGCGCACGGGGATGCTCTGCCCGTCGGCGATGGCGTCGCTGACGGCGTTGACGATCTGCTCGGGTGCCTGTCCGAAGGCGGCTGCCGTGCGGAACTGTGCCCACGCCATCGCTGCGGCTGTGGCGGCGTCGATGCCCTGAGCGGCGGCGCTGCCGATGCAGAAGAGCAGGGTGTCGTCGCAGAGCAGGGTGTCGTAGAAGCTGCCTCCGGGCATCGTGCCTGGCGTCTGCGAGACGTAGAGGTCGAGGTCTTTGCGCTGGGGCAGGGGAGCGTGCGTGAGCCGCTGCTGGATGGCTGCGGCAAAGCGCTGCTCGGTCTCTGTGCGCGAGCGTTCCGTGGCGACGGTCTCGATGGTCCCGAGGTCTTCCTGCAGTTCTTCGTGCGCCTTCTTCAGCTGGTGGTGATGGTAGCGGCGGTAGAGCAGGTAGCCCAGGAAGATGAGGAACAGCAGTCCGAAAATCCCGATCCTCTGCAGCTGGTTGCGGCGCTCGGCTGCCACCTGCTGGTCGCCGAGTTCCTCTACCTTGCTGACGATGACGGCCTGTTCGGCGGCGTCGATCTCCTTGGCGCGCTTGAAGGCTCCGGCGAGGGAGTCGCAGAGCTGCATGCTGACGGCGATGGCGCTGTCACGGCGGCCTGCGAGGAGGTTGGCCTGATACTTCTTCAGCACGAGCGACTCGATGTTGTCGAGCGAGTAGCTGTTCTCGCTGTTACCCAACAGGGCGGTGAGGCTCTGGTAGTTGTCGGCAGCCTCTCCCCAGCGCTTGGCGACGATGAGGTAGTCGTTGGCCATAATGCGTCCCTCAGGTGTCTTGGCGTAGTCCGTGGCGAGGAAGGCGTCGAAGGCCTTGGCGGCCTCCTCGGTCTTGCCCAGTCCTTCGAGGGCCTGCGCCTGATAGAGGTTGTAGCGGGCCTGCTGCTTATCGACATAGTCGGGATTGATGCCCGGCCGCTGCTCGTACTCGCTGAGCATCTCGCTCAGGTGACCGTTCCACTTCAGGGCATCGCGGTACTGGCCCGTGTAGTTACAGGCGTAGGCGATGTTGATGAGTCCGGCGAAGGCGCTCTTGTAGGCCTCGTCCGTGCGGTTCTTCTTCACGTTGTCGAGGTGCTTCTCGTAAGCCTTGTCGAAGCCGTCGCCCACGGCATCGCCGGTGGTGCCGAGACCAGCCTGACAGCAGCCGATGTAGATGAGCAGGTTCACGTAGTCGCTGGTGGTGTCGCATTGCTGTTCCTCCAGCTTCTGCACGACGGGCGTGGCGAGCTTGAGACCGTTCTCGTAGTCACCTCTGAGGGCCATCAGGTTGGCCAGGTGGCTGGCGGCCTTGGCGTAGATGTCGAGGTCTTCGTCAGCTGCGGCCTTGAGGGCGGTGTTGTAGTAGAACTCGGCCATCCGCCGGCGGTTGGTCCTGTCGCTGGCATAGCCGCGCCAGTAGTATGCCTTGGCGGGCGTCAGGCTGCCTTTGGCCTCGAGGTCGTCTGCCAGCTTCATCAGCTGCTGGTAGTCCTTCGCCTTGTGGGCGGCCTCGATGAGCTGCTCGGCCTTCGCCATCTCTTCCTCGCTGGGCGAAGAGCCGCAGGAAGTGACGAGGAACGAGGAAAGAGGAAGGAGGAAGGAGATGACTCCAATCCACGCCTTCGACCATCTGCTTTTATTGGTCATCACCATCTGATTTACGATTTACAAATTTACGATTTATTACCGAATCCAATTACATCGTGGCTTCGACGACGTGCTTGCCGGGAGAGTAGGGGATGACGGTGCCGTCGATGGGTTTGCCGTCGAGGATGACCTGCTTCACACCCTTCTGGGCGCCGTTGGGACGGATGGTGATCTCGTATTCTGCGTCGCGGAACTTGCGCTGGACGGTGTAGTCCTTGGCGGTCTCGGGCAGACACGGATCGATGCGGATGCCGTCGTAGTCGGGCTTGATGCCGAGGATGAATTCCGAGACGGTGTACCACATCCAGGCTGCCGTACCCGTGAGCCAGGAGTTCTTTCCCTCGCCCGGACGGAAGGCGTCCTTACCGGCCACCATCTGACAGTTCACGTAGGGCTCCACCTTGTGCAGCGTCTGGTATTTCTCCTCGACGTAAGAAGGCAGGATCTTGGCGTAGTGGCTCCAGGCGTCGTTGCCGCGGCCTGCGAGACATTCGCCGATGATCACCCAGGGATTGTTGTGGCAGAAGATGCCGGCATTCTCTTTATAACCTTCTGGATATGAGCTGATTTCGCCGTATTCATAAATGTATTTCGAGAAGGCGGGATTGTTGAGCACCATGCCGTGTTCGCACTCGAGATACTTCTTGCACGAGTCGAGCGACTTGGCCACCATGCCGTCTTCTGCGCCGATCTCGGCCATCGTGCACCAGCCCTGTGACTCGATGAAGATCTTGGCCTCGTCGCACTCGTTGGAGCCGATCTTACGGCCGTAGAAGTCGTAGGCGCGGAGATACCACTCGCCGTCCCAGCCGTGCTTCTTCACGGCCTCGATCATCGCATCGACGGCAGCCTGCATACGGGCTGCCTCGTCGTCCTTGCCGATCTTCTTGCAGAGAGCCACATAGTCCTTGCCCGTGACGACGAACAGGCCTGCGATCATGAGCGATTCGGCCTTCGTGCCCTCAGAGACGTTCTCCGTGGTCTGGAACGATTCGTTGGGATCCCAGGAGAAGCAGTTCAGGTTCAGGCAGTCGTTCCAGTCGGCACGACCGATGAGCGGCAGCATATGGGGACCGAGGTTCTTGATGACGTGGTTCATCGAGATCTTCAGGTGCTCGAAGAGCGTCACCTCCGTACCGGGCTGGTTGTCGAAGGGCACCATCTCGTCGAGGATGGAGAAGTCGCCCGTCTCCTTGATATAGGCCACCGTACCGAAGATGAGCCAGCAGGGATCGTCGTTGAATCCGCCGCCGATATCGTTGTTGCCGCGCTTGGTGAGGGGCTGGTACTGGTGGTAGCAGCCGCCGTCGGGGAACTGCGTGGAGGCGATGTCGATGATGCGCTGGCGGGCGCGTGGCGGAATCTGATGGACGAAGCCCACGAGGTCCTGGTTGGAGTCGCGGAAGCCCATTCCACGGCCTACGCCGCTCTCGAAGAACGATGCCGAACGCGAGAAGTTGAACGTGACCATACATTGGTACTGGTTCCAGATGTTGACCATACGGTCGAGCTTGTCGTTGCCTGTGCGTACATTATATATATTAAGGAGGTTATCCCAGAGGGCGCAAAGCTCAGCGAAAGCCTTGTCCACCTTCTCCGTGGTGTCGAGTTCGGCGATGAGGGCATGCGCCTTTTTCTTGTTGATGACCTGCGGCGCCTCGAACTTCTCATCCTGCTCATTCTCGATGTAGCCCAGCAGGAAGACGAAGTTTTTCGACTCGCCCGGCTGCAGGGTGACCTCGATATAGTGTGAGGCGATGGGGCTCCAACCGTGGGCGTGGCTGTTGCGGGGCTTGCCTTCCATCACAGCGTCGGGGTTGGCAAACTCGTTGTAGAGGCCTACGAAGGTCTCGCGGTCGGTGTCGTAGCCCTGGATGGGGGCGTTGACATGATAGAAAGCGTAGTGGTTGCGACGCTCGCGGTACTCGGTCTTGTGATAGATGGTGCTTCCCTCAATCTCGACTTCGCCTGTCGAGAAGTTACGCTGGAAATTCTCCATATCCGTAGCGGCGTTCCACAGACACCACTCCTCGAACGAGAAGAGCTTCAGCTGCTTTACTTCAGAAGATTCGTTCTTCAGGGTGAGCTTCTGCACCTCGCACCATTTCTTCAGGGGCACGAAGAAGAGCACGGAGGCCTCCACGCCGTTCTTGCGGCCCGTGATGCGGGTGTAGCTCATACCGTGACGGCACTCGTAGAAGTCGAGCGGCGTCTTGCAGGGTTTCCAACCGGGGTTCCATACCGTCTCGCCGTCCTTGATGTAGAAATAGCGTCCGCCATTGTCCATCGGCACGTTGTTGTAACGGTAGCGTGTGATGCGGCGGAACTTGGCATCCTTGTAGAAGGAGTAGCCGCCAGCGGTGTTGGAAATGAGTGAGAAAAAGTCCTCGTTGCCAAGATAGTTAATCCAAGGCCAAGGGGTCTGCGGGTCTGTGATGACATACTCGCGGTGCTGGTCGTCGAAGTGACCGTAACGTTTCTGTTGTTCCATAATTATATTACCAATATTTAAGTTAGTCGCGCAAATTTTGAGGCAAAGATAAGCAATTATTCTGATAAAAAAGCAATTATTTCAATTTTTTCTCTGATAATTGCAAGAAAATGCGTACTTTTGCAAAAATTTTAGAGTTTAGGATAATGAAATACGCATTAGTGACGGGTGCATCCCGTGGTATTGGCAAGGCCATTGCCTTGCGTCTGGCAGCAGCAGGCTGGCCGGTAGTGATCAACTTCCTGAGTAATTGTGAGGCTGCCCAGAGTGTGGCAGACGAGATTGCCGCCAACGGTGGTACGGCAGAGCTCCTGCCCTTCGACACCTCTGACCCCAAGGCCATTGAGACGGCCCTGACAGAGTGGGAGCAGAAGCACCCGGAGGACTGGTTCGGCGTGCTGGTGAACAACGCCGGCATCCGTCGTGACAACGTGATGTTTATGATGCCCGACGAGGACTGGCACAAGGTGCTCGACACGACGCTGAACGGCTACTTCTACGTGACGCGCCATCTGCTGAAGCATATGATGCCCCGCAAGCGTGGCGGACGCATCATCAATATGGCCTCGCTCTCAGGTGTGAAGGGTCTGCCCGGACAGACGAACTACAGCGCTGCGAAGGCTGCCGTCATCGGCGCTACGAAGGCACTGGCACAGGAGGTGGCACCACGTAACATCACCGTCAACGCCATCGCCCCAGGCTTCATCGAGACAGATATGACGAAGGGCCTGCCCGTGGACGAGCTGAAGAAGATGATCCCCTCAGGACGCTTCGGATCGCCTGAGGAGGTGGCAGCCCTGGCGGCCTTCCTCGCTTCAGACGAGGCCGCCTATATCACAGGCGAGGTCATCAACATCAACGGCGGACTGTATACTTAGGAGTCAGGAGACAGGAGTCAGGAGACAGTAGAAATGAGAAGAGTTGTAATAACTGGAATGGGTATCTGGTCGTGTCTGGGTACAGACCTCGCGACCGTGAAGGACTCACTCTATCAAGGCAAGTCGGGCATCGTGCTCGATCAGGACCGTCTGAGCTACGGCTATCGCAGCGGACTGATGGGTAAGGTGGAAACACCTGTCATCACGAAGCAGATGCTCGACCGTCATACCCGTGCTGGTATGTCGGAGGAGGCGCAGTATGCCTATATGGCCTCGCGCCAGGCCTTCGAACAGGCAGGCATCACAGACGACTACCTGCGTCAGAACGAGGTGGGCTGTATCTTTGGTAACGACTCGTCGGCCAAGCCCGTCATCGAGTCGTCGAAGATTATGGACGAGAAGCACGATACGGCGATGCTGGGCTACGGACTCATCTTCCAGTCGATGAACTCGACCGTGAATATGAACCTCAGCACCATCTTCCATCTGCGTGGTGTGAACTTCACCATCAGCGCCGCCTGTGCCAGCGGCAGCCACTCCATCGGACTGGGTATGATGCTCATCCGTCAGGGACTGCAGGATATGGTTCTCTGTGGTGGTGCGCAGGAGACGAACTACTACTCGATGGCGTCGTTCGATGCCCTCAACGCCTTCTCCGTCCGTATGGATGAACCCACGAAGGCGAGCCGTCCGTTCGACAAGGACCGCGACGGACTGATTCCAAGTGGTGGTGCGGCTGCCCTTGTGCTTGAAGACTACGACCATGCTGTGGCCCGTGGGGCGACGATCCTCGCAGAGGTCATCGGCTATGGCTTCTCCAGCAACGGCGGCGGCATCTCAGAACCCAGCGACAACGGTAGTGTGATTGCCATGACGCGTGCCGTCGAGGATGCAGGCATCGTGCTCGACGATATCGACTATATCAACGCCCATGCCACCTCGACGCATCAGGGAGATATGTACGAGGCCATCGCCCTTGGAAGGATGTTCCAGGGACAGCGCGCCCTCATCAGCTCGACCAAGTCGATGACAGGTCATGAGTGCTGGATGGCCGGTGCCTCAGAGATTGTGTATAGCATCCTGATGATGCAGCATAACTTCGTGGCGCCCAACATCAACTTCGAGAATCCTGACGAGTACTCAGAGAAACTGAATCTGACGGCCAAGACCGTCGATATGGAGGTGAACACCGTGTTGAGCAACTCCTTCGGCTTCGGCGGTACGAACTCGGCCCTAATCATCCGCAAACTATGAACCTCTCACCTGCTTTAAAGAAGCAATATACCGACGAACAGCTGAGTGCCCGCGAGGCACAGCGGCTGGCGGAGTTCATCGCCTGGGGACCAATCGTCTTCCAGGCTTCGCGACTGATGGTGAAATGGGGCATCCTCGACCTGTTGCGCGATGCCGACGAGGGACTGACGCGACAGGAGATATGCTCGCAGATGGGCTACTCAGACTATGCCGTGAAGTGCCTTCTGGAGGCCTCGCTCTGTATAGGCACGGTATTGGTTGACCCAGAGACAGACCGCTTCACACTCTCGAAGACGGGCTGGTTCCTGTTGAACGACCGTGCCACACGCGTGAACCTCGACTTCAACCACGATGTGAACTACGAAGGCTGGTTCCTTCTGGAGGAATCGCTGAAGAACGGCAAGCCTGAAGGACTGAAGCACTTTGGTCCCTGGCCGACGGTCTATGAGGGGCTTTCGAGTCTGCCTGAACAGGTGCAGAAAAGCTGGTTCGGCTTCGACCATTTTTATAGTGACTCCTCGTTCCCTGAGGCCCTGAAGATCATCTTCGACGAACACCATGTGCGTTCGCTCTACGACGTGGGCGGCAACACAGGCAAGTGGGCGCTGCAATGCGTCGGCTACAACCCTGAGGTGGAGGTGACCATCCTCGACCTGCCGCAGCAGATCGCGATGATGGAGGCGAATGTCAAGGGCAAGCCCGGGGCAGAGAGAATTAGTGGATATGGGATTAATCTGCTGGATGAAAAGGCGATGTTTCCGAAGTGGAATCAGACCACCCCGCCCTCTGGGCACCCCTCCTATTCAGGAGGGGAATTGGACGCCATCTGGATGAGTCAGTTCCTCGACTGCTTCTCGATGGATGAGATCGTGGGCATCCTGCGTCGTGCGAAGGCGGCGATGACGGCTGAGACGCGCATCTATATTATGGAGACGCTCTGGGACCGTCAGCGTTACGAGCCTGCGGCCTTCTGCCTCACCATGACGAGCCTCTACTTCACGGCCATCGCCAACGGCAACTCGAAGATGTACAACACGGAGGACATGGAGGCCTGTATCCGTGAGGCTGGTCTGGAGATCGAGCAGATCTACGACCATCTGGGGCATGGACACTCCATATTAGTGGTGAGAGGTAAGAGGTAAGAGGTGAGAGAATAGTGAAAATCCGTATAATCCGTAAAATCCGTAGTAAAAATATAAATAATAATGTCAAGACAAGAAATTGAAGAAAAGGTGAGGGCATTCCTCATCGATGATCTGGAGATCGACGAAGAGAAGATCAAAGACGATGCAACCCTGAAGGAAGATATGGGCATCGACAGCCTCGATTTTGTGGACATCGTCGTCATCGTAGAGAAGAACTTCGGCTTTAAGATCAAGCCCGAGGAGATGGCTGGTGTCACCACGTTGCGCCAGTTCTGTGACTATATTGAGAGCAAGGTAGGGTAGTGGCAGAGAAACAATGGGACGGCACGACCTACGGCAACAGTCTGATGCACCGTTGGCTGATAGGGATATTGCGGAAGGTGGACGTTAAGTTCGTCTACGTCTTCACCTATATCTTTGTCATACCGCCTTGTCTTTTCCGTCCAGGCTTTAAGTTCATCTACCGCTACTTCCGCGAGCGCTATGGGGAATCGCCTCTGAAGGCCTTCTGCCACACTTATGTGAATCATTGTCTCTTCGCAGAGGCCGTCATCGACAAGTTCGCGATGTATGCAGGCAAGAAGATCAATGTGAAAATCGAAGGCTACGATAACTTCCTCCGTCTGTCTGATCTGGAGCCAGGTTTCGTGCAACTGAGTTCTCACATGGGTAACTACGAGATTGCCGGCTACACGCTGGTGACAGAGACCAAGCATATCAACGCCATCGTCTATATGGGCGAGAAGTCTTCCGTCATGGAGAATCGCAAGCGTCTGTTCTCCCACACTAACATAGGTATGATCCCTATTCTCGAGGATATGAGTCATCTCTTCGAGATCGACCGCGCTCTGAATGACGGTGAGATCATAAGCATCCCAGGTGACCGTATCTGGGGCTCGCAGAAGGCGCTTAAGGCAGAGTTCCTGGGGCATGAGGCCCGTTTCCCGATGGGTCCCTTCTCGTTGGCTACGATGCGAGGCCTCGATGTGTTGGCCGTGAACGTGATGAAATCGTCATGGACGCAATATACGATCTACGTCACGCCACTCTCGTATGACAAGGAGGCACCTCGCAAACGACAGACCGACCAGTTGCTGCATGCCTACATCGCAGAACTTGAACGGCTATTGAAACAATATCCCACACAATGGTATAACTATTTTGATTTTTGGAAACAATGAAAGAGTTTACAGAAGAATTCCTGCGTCAGATTGACGTTCACGAACTGTTGCCACAACAGGAGCCGTTTGTGATGATTGGCCTATTGACCCATTTCGATGAGGTGCGGACGGTCTCAGAGACCACGATCGCAGCAGATAACATCTTCGTCGATAACGGCTTTTTTTCTGCCAGCGGACTCATAGAGAATGTGGCTCAGACCTGTGCCGCCCGTATCGGCTTCGTGAACAAATACATGCTTAACAACGGCATCCAGATCGGTGTTATCGGAGCCGTGAGGAAACTTGTCATCAACAGCCTGCCTGCCGCTGGACAGACCATTACGACCACCGTTGAAATTATCAGCGAGGTGTTTGGTATGACACTCGCCAAGGCAACGGTCACCTGCGAGGGTGAGGAGCTGCTCTCCACGGAAATCAAGATTAGCGTGAGGGAAGGGTAAAAAGGTGAGAAATGGAAGGTAAGAAGGAACTGAGAGCTTCGAAGGAACTGGAGATCCGCTTTAGCGAGATCGATATGATGAACGTGGTGTGGCATGGTGCCTACGCCCTGTATTTCGAGGATGCCCGTGAGGTGTTTGGTGCGAAGTACGACCTGACCTATATGGGTTATGTGAACCACGGCTACTATGCGCCCATCGTCGAGCAGACCATCCAGTATAAGAAGCCCATTCGCTATGGTATGCGTCCGCGCATCGACATCATCTATCGTCCCACGATCTCTGCGAAGGTGATCTTCGACTACGAGATTCACGATACGGCCGATGAGAGTCTGATTGCCACAGGACATTCCGTTCAAGTGTTTATGGACTTGCAGTACCAGTTGGTGTGGGACAATCCGCCTTTCTATCTCGAATGGAAGAAACGTTGGAATGTAGAAGGAGATGGTTTATAAGATAGCTGATAATATCCTGTCGCCCTTGGGAGCGACGACGGCGGAGAACTACCAGGCCGTGAAGGCTGGGCGTTCTGCGCTGGCGCGTCATGACCAGCGATGGACGCTGCCTGACAAGGTGCTGACGGCCTCGCTGTTCTCCCAAGAGCAGGAGCAGCAATTCCTTATCAGCGGACTGTCCCGTTTCGAGTCGATGGTCGTCTCGTCCGTCCGTGAGGCGCTCTCGCAGACCACGCTCGATGTCTCCCAGCCGAACGTCATCCTTATCATCAGCACTACCAAAGGCGATGTGGAACTGTTGGAGGAATCTCCAGAAGCAGATCATCTGTCGCCTGCTGACAGCGCCCAGCGCATCGCCCGTGAATTAGGCTTTGCCACAGACCCCATCGTGGTGTGCAATGCCTGTATCTCTGGCCTCTCCGCCCTGATCCTTGCCTCACGACTACTCGAAGACGGACAGTACGAGCACGCTGTGGTCTGTGGGGCAGACAGTCAGAGCCGTTTCATCGTCTCAGGCTTCCAGTCGCTGAAAGCCCTCTCGCCAGAACCCTGCCGTCCTTTCGATATGGAGCGTATGGGGCTGAACCTTGGCGAGGCAGCCGCCACGATGATCTTGAGTAAAGGAGTAGGGGACTGGACCCTCGGCCCTGGCGCCATCCGCAACGACGCCACGCATATCAGCAACCCCGCCAAAAACGGCGAAGGCTCCTGTCTCGCTCTGAAGACCATCGTAGATGATAACGACAAGGAATCCCTGGCCTTCATCAATGCCCACGGCACAGCTACAATCTTCAACGACCAGATGGAGTCTGTGGCCATCGAACGGGCTGGTCTGGCAGACATCCCTGTCAATGCCTACAAAGGTTGTTACGGCCATACGATGGGTGCTGCTGGCGTCCTTGAGACCATCCTCTCTATGACTGCCCTCGATGACCAGACCATCCTTGCCACACAAGGCTTTGAGGAACTGGGCGTCTCTGGTCATATCTCCCTTTCATCCTCCCATCAGTCCACCTCCAAATCCGCCTTCGTCAAGATGCTTTCCGGCTTTGGTGGCTGTAATGCAGCGCTGTTATTAGAGAAAAATAGTACCCGCCTGACGGGCGGGTACCATTCCCCATTTTCCTCTCATCACAGCGTCGTGATCCGACCTGACGCTGTGGAGGTCGACGGACGTCATCTGTCCATCGACGCTTTTGGCAAAGAACTCCTCACAGCCCTTTACCGCCAGTATGTGGGCGACTATCCGAAATACTACAAGATGGATCCCCTGAGCCGTCTGGGATTCATCGCCTCAGAGCTGCTGTTACAGGCAGAGGGCGCAGAGCGTTTCGTGGCTTGCGACGACCGTGCCGTGATCTTCTTCAACCACTCCTCGTCCGTCTGTGCCGACAGACAATACATCGAGACCATTGCCGATCCGGACAACTGTTTCCCCAGTCCCTCCGTGTTCGTCTATACCCTCCCTAACATCGTGACGGGCGAGATCGCCATCCGCAACGGCTATCACGGCGAGACCTCGTTCTATATCCTGCCTCGACAAGACGACCGTCTGATGCAGCAGATCCTGCAGGCCTCCTGTCTCGACTCCAAGACGCAGTCCATCCTCTGTGGCTGGCTCGACTACGAGGACGATGCCCATTTTGTCGCTGACCTGCGTATATTGAAAAAATCCGTAAAATTCGTATAATCCGTAGTTTATATAAAAAATGGAAGAATTAATTGTAGAACTCAAGCAGCGCATCATCGAAGCGCTGAATCTCGAAGAGATGACTCCCGATGACATCGATACCGATGCCCCGCTCTTTGGTGAAGACGGTCTGGGGCTCGACTCCATCGACGCCCTCGAACTGATCGTGCTCATGGAGAAGCGTTATGGCATCAAACTGGCTTCGCCTGCCGAGGGCAAGGCCATCTTCAAGAGCGTGCGCACCATCGCTGAGTTTGTGAACGAAAACCGCAAGAAATGAACATCGCCATCACGGGTGAAGGCATCATCTCCGCCATCGGCCACGACAAGGCCACGGTATTGGAGTCGCTGCGCGAAGGCAGGTCGGGCATCGGTGAGATGCGCTATCTCCCTTCCACCCACCACGAACTGCCTGTTGGTGAGGTGAAGTGGTCTGACGAGGAACTCCAGTCGCGTCTCTCCCTCGACCCCTCCGGCAGGTTCAGTCGTACGGCTATGATGGGTATGTGGTCCATCCGCCAGGCTCTGGAGGACAGTCTCCTGTCTCCTGACTCCTCGAGAATTGTCCTTATTTCTGGCACCACCGTCGCTGGTATGGACCTTAGCGAACGCTACTTCGCAGAGATGGTTACCGACGGCGGTCATCTGGAGTGTCTGCTCGACCACAGTTGTGGCGACAACACCCGTCTGATGGCCGAACACTTTGGTTGCTTCACAGACTATACCACCATCTCTACCGCCTGTTCCTCTGCTGCCAATGCGCTCATCCTGGGTGCGAATATGCTGAAGGCAGGCGAGGCGGACATTGTCGTGGCTGGTGGTACTGAGGCACTTTCCCTGTTTCACCTCAATGGCTTCAATTCGCTGATGATCCTCGACAAGGAGCGTTGTCGTCCCTTCGACGATACACGTGCAGGCTTGAACCTGGGCGAGGGGGCTGCTTTTGTGGTGATGGAGACGGAGGAACATGCCCGCCAGCGTCAGGCACCCATCCACGCTTATCTCAGCGGCTATGGCAACGCCTGCGACGCCTTCCACCAGACGGCTTCGTCTGACAACGGCGAAGGGGCTTACCTCGCCATGCGTGAGGCCCTCGAAATGGCTGGCCTGCAACCTGCTGACATCGACTATGTGAATGCCCACGGCACAGGCACGCCCAACAACGACCAGAGCGAGAGCGTCGCCCTGCAGCGTGTCTTTGGCAGCGACCTGCCGCCCGTGTCGAGCACGAAGGGCTTCACAGGCCACACCACCAGTGCCTCAGGCAGTATCGAGGCGGTCATCTGTCTGCTCGCCATTCACCACGGTTTCATTCCTGCGAACCTCGGCTTCACGCATCCTATGTCTGACGGCATCGTCCCCTCCATAGGTGCAGACGGCTGCCAGCTTCGTCATGTCCTCTGCAATTCCTTCGGGTTTGGAGGGAATGATTCGTCTTTGGTCTTTTCGAGGAACGAGGAAGGAGGAACGAGGAAGGAGAATACTTCTGCCTCTGATCCTGTCTCAGTCATATCTCATTCCTCGTTCCTCCTTCCTCCTTCCTCGAAAATCAAGGAACTCTCACGCGTCGAAATCACCTCCATCGACCAGCTCTCAGAGATTCGCGACTACGTGAAACCCTTGGAGGCCCGTCGGATGGGGAAGCTGATGAAGGCCTCTCTGCTCTCGTCGCTGAAGGCTTTGAAGCTGGCAGGCGTCGAGTGTCCAGATGCCATCATCACAGGCACGGCCTTAGGTTGCTGGGAGAACAGCGAGGCACTCCTCATGCAAATGCTGGAGGAGGGTGAGGTGATGCTCAGTCCCACGAACTTCATGCAGAGCACCCACAACACCATCTCGAGCAACATCGCCATCCGTCTGGGTTGTCATGGCTACAACGTCACCTATACCCAGTCTGACAATTCCCTCGAATGGGCACTCCGCGATGCGCGTCTGCTCCTGCAGAGTGGCCGTTACAAGACCGTCCTCGTAGGCTGTCATGATGAGACCACGCCCCTCTACCGTTCCCTTATGGAGCGCCTTGGCATCCACGACCTCCCCGACATCCACTCCATTGCGATAGTGCTTAAAGGTGAAAAGGTGAAAGAGTGAAAAGGTGAATAAAAAATTCGTGTAATTCGTTGTCTTAAAAATATAATAAATGTATAGAGTCCTTCCTCTCGTCATACTGCAATGCTTGTTGCTGACAGCCGGCCAGGTGTTCCTGAAGTTCGCCCTGATGCGCATGGCGCCGTTCGGCTGGAACCGCACGTTCTGGTCGAGTGTGTTCCTCAACTGGCAGTTTGCCGCCTGTGGCCTCTGCTTCCTTGTAGCCTCTCTGCTGTGGATGTACATCGTCAAGACGTTCCCCTTCAGCGTCGCCTATCCGATGGTCAGCATGAGCTTCGTGGTGGGTATGATCGCTGCCGTGGTCTTCTTCCACGAGCAGGTGTCGTGGACCAAATGGGCGGGTGTGCTGCTCATCATCGCTGGTTGTCTGCTCATCGCAGGCCCGGCCCAGGCGCAGGATGCGAAGGCCGCCCGCCAGCATATCGTCGAGGCTGCTCAGCGCATGAAGACCATGCAATGCGACTTTGTGCAGACCAAGCACACCAAGTTGCTTGCCGATGCCTCCGTGTCGAAGGGCCGGCTCAGCTACCGCCAGCCCGACTGGCTCTGCTGGGAATACACGTCACCCACCGTCCATACATTCAAGATTGACGGCGAGAAGGTGCTCATGAGCGACAGTCGTCGTACGCGTGAGGTCGATATCCGTCGCAACCGCATGTATCGTGAGATGGCCCGTCTGATGACGAACATCATGTCTGGCCAGAGTCTCGTCGGCGATCAGGACTTCCAGGTGACGCTTGCTGCCGCCGATGAGAAGAAGACGGAATGGGTGGCCACGCTCGTACCCCGTCGCAAGGAGGTGCGCCGCATGTACGCCAGCATCATCCTCCGCGTCACCCCTGCCCAGTGGATCGTCCGTCAGGTGGAGCTTGTCGAACCCAAGGGCGACCGTACCGTTATCGAACTCAGCAATATTAAAATTGAAAAATTAAAGAATTAAAGAATTATAGATTCATTATGATACTTAAGAACAGTTTATACACCATCGAAGGTCAGCAGTCGCAGGAAGGCACCGTCTCTTACGACATCCGCCTCTATTCTGATCATTTCATCTATCAGGCTCATTTCCCTGGCGAACCCATCACCCCTGGCGTCTGCGTCGTGCAGATTGCCAAGGAACTCCTCGAGGAGCATCTCCAGCGTCCGCTCGCCATCAAGGCCGTGAAGAACGTGAAGTTCCTCGCCGTCGTCTCACCCCTGGAGCATCCGCAGGTGCGCTACACCTTCCGTCAGATCCAGGACACCCCAGAGGCAGTCACCGCCCAGGTTGACGTCGCTGATGGCGACACCTCGATGACTGCCATCTCCTTTACCTGTGCATAAAATCAGATCAGCGTATGAGACATCTCACTTTTATCTTTTCACTTCTCGCTTGTCACTTCTTATGCTCGTCGTGTATCAAGGACGAACCCAAGAACATGGAATGCGACGTCGTTGAAGCATGGGTTGAGGGTGACGGTCTGGCGCAGTACTTCATACGCGAGTCCGATATGCGTATCAGCGATGTGCCCTCAGGCGAGGAACGGCTGACGTTTATCGTCCGCGACCTTAATACCCTGCCGGCTATGCCCGTACAATTCACGCTCACGCCAGGCGCCACCGTCTCACCTGCCAACGGCAGCAGTCAGGATTTCACCAACGGGCCTGTCACCTATACCGTCACCTCTGAGGACGGCCAGTGGCACCGTACCTATATTGTGGACTTCCGCGAGGCAACCCTGCCCAGCAACAGATACGACTTCGAGGACTTCGAACTGAGTGCCAACGGCCATTATTACCTCTGGTATTATATGAGCGACAACGGATCCGTCGAGCGCATCTGGGCATCGGGCAACGAGGGCTATATGATCGCCTGTCCGAACACGGCTGCTACGGACTATCCCACCGTGCCAGACGAGAATGGTGTCGATGGTTATTGCATCAAATTGACCACCCGTTCTACGGGCTCTTGGGGCAGAACCTTCAAAAAGCCCATCGCTGCAGGCAACTTCTTCCTGGGCGCCTTCGACAGCAAGTATTCGCTGACGAACACCCTGAAGACCACCCTCATGGGCATTCCCTACACCAAAGAGCCCGTGAAGGTGACAGGATACTACAAATACAGTCCGGGCGAGGTGTTCACAGACAAGGACTCCCAGCCCGTGGAAGGCCGCATCGACGAACCCAGCATCTACTCCGTGCTCTATCTCAATCACGACGAACAGGGCAACGAGATCATGCTCCATGGCGACGATGTGCTCTCCAGTCCGTATATCGTGCGCAAGGCACAGGTGGCGTCGCTGCCTCCCACTGGCGAGTGGCAGCGCTTCGAGATGACATTCCAGGGCTCCGATCCCATCGATTACGAACTGTTGGCCAACCGTGGCTACAACCTGGCTTTGGTATTCTCGTCGAGCAAGACGGGCGACCTCTTCGAAGGCGCCTTGGGCAGCACGCTCTATGTCGACAAGGTTGAAATCACATTCAATGAATGAAAGGAGAGGCACAATGAAACAGAAGCATATATCGCTTATAATCGCTTGCGTGGCTTGCCTTATGACAGCCCCTGCTGCAGCACAGGGAAACCTGGAGAAACTGCAGGTGAAGGCTCGTGTGGGCTACAGCATCGGCGCCACGGCACCCCTGGGTATGCCGGCCACCATCCGCAGCATCGAGTCGTTCAAGCTCACGCCCAACTTTATGCTGGGTGTCGATGCCATGTATCCGCTCTCAGAAAAGTTCGGACTGCAGCTCGCCCTGCACTATGACATCAAGGACATGGACAGTGAGGTGACCACCAAGGGCTATCATATGAAGGTGACCATGGACGACGACGAGATGGAAGGTGTCTATACCGGCCACGTGCGCCAGATGGTGCGCGAGCGCATGCTCACCATTCCCCTGCAACTGATCTATGAACTCAGTCCGAAGCTGCAGCTCAAGGGCGGACCCTATCTCTCGCTCCTGCTTGCAAAGGACTTCTACGGCTATGCCTTCGACGGCTACCTGCGCAAAGACGATCCCACGGGCGCCAAAGTGGTGATGGGCGACAGGGCAGGGGAGTGGGCCACCTACGACTTCGGCGACGACCTGCGCTCATCGCAGTTCGGCCTGACGGTAGGCATCGACTGGACCTTCTGCCGCCATCTGGGTCTCTCTGCCGACCTCTCCTGGGGACTCACAGGCATCTTCCCCGGCGATTTCAAGACCGTCGAACAGACGCTTTACCCCATCTATGGCACGATAGGCCTGTTCTACAGAATATTCTGACGAATGGAATTTGTAAAATTATAAAATTTAATAATTAAAAAATTATAGCTTATGAAAAAGATCTTTACATTATTGTTGGTTGCGATGACGGCCGTTGTCGCCCGCGCAACAGATTACATCGTACCCGTCAGAGTGGTTGTCAACGACGTGACGACTGAGCAGCTCGGCGAATTTTCAATCGTTGAGAACGACGGACTGTATGACATTAGTCTGAAAAACTTCATGCTCGACAGCGAAAACGGTCCTATGGGAGTGGGTAACGTGGAGCTCAAGGGCGTTCAACCCTACCAGGACGGCAAGGCCACGCTGTTCCTTTCGATGGAGACAGTGACGATAACCGACGGCGACGATCCTAACGTGGTTGTCTGGATGGCAAGTATGCTGCCCCCTGTCAACGTGTTGCTGCGCGGAAAGATTGAAGACGAACACCTGTATATGAATCTTGACATCGACCTGATGGAGACCTTGGGTCAGCTCATCCAGGTGGCTGTCGGCGAAGGCTATCAGATGCCGAATCCCAGCTTTGAGCTGTGGCACCCCTCTGATGAAACCCATGTGGAGCCTGACGGCTGGCACTCCTTCGAGACCGCTACAGGCGCTTTGGCGGCATTTGGCGGTCATCACCTCACCAAGTCTAAAAATGCGCATTCAGGCGAGGCCTGCGCACGTATCTATTCATCATCCATCTTAGGTATCGTAGCCAATGGCACGATGACCACCGGCCGTCTGAATGCAGATGCTATGATTGCCACCGACCCCGCCAACAATGCCTACCTGGATACAAGCATGCCCGAACTCGACGGTGCCGGAAAGCCCTTCTACATCCCTCTTTATTCCCGTCCAGACTCCATTGCCGTCTGGGTGAGATTCAGACAGGGTTCTGTCAATCCTGATCATCCCTATGCCAACATCAGCGCAGTCATAACCGACGGCACCTACTATCAGGATCCTGAGGATAAGGTCTATACCAACGTCGTGGCAAAGGCCAAGAACGACAAGATTGCCACCACCGACGGCGAATGGGTGCGCGTCACGGCTCCCTTTGTCTACACGGAGAATGCCGTTGAGCCGAAGGCCATACTGGTCACCATCTCCACCAATGCCGATGCTGGTCAGGGAAGCGATGGCGACGAGGTGCTGGTCGACGACATCGAGCTCATCTACAACGCCAAGGTGACCGGTCTGAAGATCAATGGTCAGGACGTGCCGGGTTTCAGTCCCGATGTGTTTGAGTATGAGATGGAATTGGAACAGGGTGTCACGACAGAAGATATTGAGGTCGTTGTCGAAGGCCAGTCCACCCATGTCATCAAGGATGTCTCTTTCATTGACTCCAACGTGTGTACTGTGATGGCATTAGGTGGTGACATGAAGCACATGTCCACGTATGTCATCCGTGAGAAGGGCAGCGGCACAGGCATCCGCAGCATCAAGACACCGGCAGGCCAGTCTGCCTATTACATGCTCGATGGCCGTCAGGCTAAGACGCTGGCACCGGGCCGTATCTACATCCGCCGTCAGGCCGACGGTACGGTCACGAAGATCCTTCGATAGTCCGTCCCGTACCTGCGCTGTGCATCAGGCATCCTGCGCATAAAATCATAAAGACTCGCATCCCTGCGAGTCTTTATTTGTTCGTTCAGCACGAACGTATTCTAACGGGTGCAAGTCCCCAACGCGCCCTTATAGCGGGAAGCTTCCAGCCGAAGGCAAGGGTGTCCGCCGCGAGACGGAATCTGAAGGAAGTCCGAGGCAAACATCTGGCCTGACGTACAGAAACCACATACAAGGCATTTGGCCGTGGATGAGGTGGCAAATAGCACTAAAGTCCGATAGCTATACGGAACGGCTGGTGTAAATGTGGCAGGCATAAGATGGAAAGAATACGTCCATAACTGAAGAGATCTCGTAGGCAAGCCTTTGGGCTTGTAGTAACAACGAACTGCGAGAAGTCAGCAGAGGCCATAGTACCTGTGGGATCGATACATACAGGGAAGGGCTGAACTTTAGTCAAACAAGTAGTAAATGAAGATTACCCGATGAAAGGAGAAAAGCAGAAAACACTTAGTGGCTGCCATGCGGAAGCAGGGACGGAATCCCGAGGTATGCATGGAGTGCAGACTTGCATGGGGATAATCGAAAACAACCTTGTGGAAGTACCAATCGTAAAGGGTGACTTGCTAACGCATATTGTCTCGCCGAGCAACATGAACACAGCTTATAAGCGTGTCATGAGCAATGCGGGCTGTGGCGGTATCGATGGCATGGAGGTGAAAGAACTTTTGCCTTACCTGCGCAGTCATAAAGATGAGTTGGTGAAGTCACTTGTAGACGGCAAGTACCGTCCAAATCCAGTCCGACGGGTAGAGATACCCAAGGATAACAGAAAGAAGCGTCCGCTCGGCATCCCGACCGTAGTTGACCGCCTAGTCCAGCAAAGTATGACACAAGTCTTGCAGCCGCTGTATGAGCCTCAATTCAGTAATTACAGTTTTGGTTTTCGTCCTCATCGTGGTGCTCACCAAGCCCTGCGA
>JAFRQC010000197.1 GCA_017428805.1 Prevotella sp.
CTTGTTTGTTTCCTTAAAATCAGGGTGCAAAGGTACGAAATATAATTGATAATTGTTGATTGATAATTGAAAATTATGTAGGCAGGGTTAATTTTTTCACTTTTTCCTATTCACATTTCACTTATTTTTGTATCTTTGCACTCAGTTATGCGTAAACTAATTTTATTATCCGCGGCAGTCATGACGCTCAGCGCCAGCGCCGCACAGCCCAATGACAGTCTCGACGCAAGGTACTATCGTTTGTTTGCGCCAGTGACTTTCTATCACAATGTTGCCGACAAGGCTTTGGCACTCAATTCTGATGCTGCAGGTAAGGATGCTGTGGCCGACGAGGTGGATGCCACCTTGTTGAATGTGTATCTGAACCGTCCCGATCTGGTCAGTGCCACAGAGACGGAACTTCGTGAGACAGGCTCTATCCGTGATGACGTAGACCAGCCCATAGAGAATCAGGTGGTGCTCGTCGATAGGGTAGAGGCTCCCGTTATTGATGAGCCAGAGGATGCTCCAGATTCTGTAGTGGTTCAGAAACCCAAGTTCTGGACTTACAAGGGTGACGGTTTCCTGCAGTTCATGCAGAACTATGTGACGGACAACTGGTATAAAGGTGGTGAGTCGAACTATTCGATGGTAGGCTCATTGGTGTTGGAGGCCAATTACGACAACAAGAACAAATGGAAGTGGGACAACAAACTGGAGGCTAAGCTCGGCTTCCTTCGTTCCCCTTCAGACTCCGTCCATAAGTTCAAGGCTAACGAAGACCTGATCCGTCTGACCTCCAAGCTGGGACATGAGGCAGCCAAGAACTGGTACTATACCTTGCAGTTCCTGGCCTACACGCAGTTCACCCGAGGTCTGAAGGCTAATGATCCCTTCGTCTATTCAGATTTTTGTTCTCCATTGAACCTGAACCTCGCTCTTGGTATGGATTACAAGGTGAACACACTGAAGGAGCGCCTGACGGGTACGATCAACATCTCTCCGTTTGCCATCAACTACCGCTATGTGGATCGTCTTGAACTGGGTCCCTCTTTCGGTCTGGAGCCAGGTAAGCACTCTTTGTTGGACTTCGGTTCACAGCTGACAGCCGACCTCGAGTGGAAGATGAATGAGAATGTCACGTGGAAGACGCGTTTTTATGCCTTCACGTCCTATAAGCGTTTCGAGTTGGAATGGGAGAACACCTTCGAGCTTCGCGTGTCGAAGTATATCACTGCCAACCTGTTCCTCTTCCCGCGCTTCGACGATTCCGGTGTGAGGGATGACGATCACGGCTATTGGCAGTTTAAGGAGTACAGCTCCATCGGCTTCGCCTATAAGTTCTAAAAAAGCAAATCGCCCGCCAAATTCGGCGGGCGATTTAATTTTACTCGGCTTTTGTCATTTCACCTTCTATATATAGGCGTGTCATCTCAACAGCACCGTTGGTTCTCACCGTAATGGACTTTTTGAAATGACCAGGGAACTTACCTGTGCCGTTATAAGTCACCTTAATCTCTCCTTTCTCGCCGGGCTGAATGGGACTCTTTGTGTACTCAGGAACCGTACAGCCACAGGAGGCCACAGCCTGATTGATCACCAAGGCGGTCTCACCGACATTGGTAAAGGTGAACGTGCAGCTGACCACAGGATTCTTCTCGGAGAATGTTCCGAAATCGTGCGTCAGCTTATCAAACTTAATCTCTGCGGGCTTCTGAGCCAGTGCGACATTCATTCCGCAGAAAAGCAGCATAGTGAATAATAAAATCTTCTTCATATTCCTAAATAGTTTAAATGATTTTCTGCGGGCAAAGGTAATAAAAAAAGTGAAAAGGTGAAAAGGTGAAAAGGTAAAAAACGAGAAAAGTAATGTCCTTTAACTCCTTTTAACTTCTTTGCCTTCTTTAACTCCCATATATTTGTGTACCTTTGCACCTCAAATAGAATAAAAGAAACATCAATATGTATAGAAGTAAGACTTGTGGAGAGTTACGACTCTCAGATGCCGGCAGCGTTGTCACACTGGCCGGATGGGTTCAGCGAAGCCGTAAGATGGGTGGTATGACCTTCGTCGATCTGCGTGACCGTTATGGTCTGACCCAGTTGGTTTTCAATGAGGCTGACGATGCTGAACTGTGCGAGCGTGCCAACAAACTGGGACGTGAGTTCTGTATTCAGGTAAAGGGTGAGGTCAGTGAGCGTCAGAGCAAGAATCCCAAGATGCCTACGGGTGATATCGAGATCCTGGTAAAGGAACTGAACATCCTGAGTGAGAGCCTGACACCTCCGTTCACCATCGAGGATAATACCGACGGCGGCGATGATATCCGTATGAAATACCGTTATCTGGATCTGCGTCGTGCTGCAGTCCGTAAGAACCTCGAACTGCGTCACCGTATGACCATCTTGATCCGTAATTTCCTCGACGGGAAGGACTTCATCGAGGTGGAGACACCTATTCTGATTGGTTCGACACCTGAGGGTGCCCGTGACTTCGTGGTGCCCTCCCGTATGAATCCCGGACAGTTCTATGCATTGCCCCAGTCTCCTCAGACGCTGAAGCAGCTGCTGATGGTGAGTGGCTTCGACCGTTACTTCCAGATTGCCAAGTGCTTCCGTGATGAGGACCTGCGTGCAGACCGTCAGCCGGAGTTCACGCAGATTGACTGTGAGATGTCGTTTGTGGAACAGGAGGATGTGCTCCAGCTCTTTGAGGATATGGCCCGCCATTTATTTAAAGAGGTACGTGGCGTTGAACTTCCTCCATTGCAGCGGATGACCTGGCACGAGGCTATGCGTCGTTTCGGTTCTGATAAGCCCGACCTCCGTTTTGGCATGGAGTTTGTGGAACTGATGGATCAGCTGAAAGGCACAGGTACATTCCCAGTCTTCAATGAGGCTAACTATATCGGTGGTATCTGTGTGCCAGGTTGTGCTGACTATACCCGTAAGCAGTTGGACCAGTTGACGGATTTCGTGAAGCGTCCACAGGTGGGTGCCAAGGGCCTGGTCTATGTGAAGTTCAATACCGATGGTACGGTGAAGTCGAGCATCGACAAGTTCTATGAGCCTGAGGTGTGGGCCAAGGTGAAGGAGGCTATGGGTGCCAAGGATGGCGACCTCGTGCTGATTCTTTCCGGTGATAATGCCAACAAGACCCGCGTGCAGCTCTGTACACTCCGTCTGGAGATGGGTGATCGTCTTGGTCTGCGTGATAAGGACAACTTTGTATGTCTTTGGATTGTTGACTTCCCGCTCTTTGAGTGGAGTGATGAGGAACAGCGTCTGATGGCTACGCACCATCCGTTCACGATGCCTAATCCCGATGATATTCCTCTGCTCGATACGGCTCCAGAGAAGGTCCGTGCCGTGGCTTATGACTTTGTCTGCAACGGTGTCGAGGTCGGTGGTGGTTCCCTCCGTATCCATGATGGTAAATTGCAGGAAAAGATGTTCCAGATTCTGGGTTTCACTCCCGAGCGTGCTATGGCTCAGTTCGGCTTCCTGATCAACGCCTTCAAGTATGGCGCACCTCCCCACGCAGGTCTGGCTTTCGGTCTCGATCGTTTCGTGTCGCTGATGGCTGGTCTCGACAGTATCCGTGACTGTATCGCCTTCCCGAAGAACAACAGTGGTCGTGATGTGATGTTGGATGCTCCAGGTGAACTGGATCCGAAACAGTTAGAGGAATTGAATCTGCAAATTGATATTCATCAAGAATAAGTCCCTTCCTGTCAAAAATACTTAAATATTAATAAGGTGTCTGAAAGAAAGGTATTACCTTTGCACCCGTTAAAAAGAATATAAGAAGTTTACTTTATTAAGTATTAATATTAAAAGAACTATGGCAGAAAAGAAAGCAACAGCTAAGAAGGCTACTGAGACAAAGGCAGCCGCAGCTAAGAAGACCACAACCGTTAAGAAGGCCGCTGCTCCTAAAGCAGCTGCAAAGGCAGTTTTCACAGTTAACGCTGAGAATGCTGGTTTCAAGGCAGGTGATGTTTATCAGGCACTGGCAGCAGCAGGTAAGGCTCTCGCCGTTAAGGAGATTGCTAAGGCTGCAAAGATTTCTGAGGAGGAGACTCTTCTCGGTCTCGGCTGGCTCTTCAAGGAGGGCAAGCTCGCTAACGATGGAGAGAAAGTTACATTGGCTTAATCCGTTAACGTACTATAAAAAAGGTCGGTAATCTCTTTACCGGCCTTTTTTAATCTTATGACATACGACAGGCAGATTCTGAGAATACTTTCCGATGTGGGTGAACAGGGCATCAGCGTGCAACTGTTGGCCAAGCATGTCTATAATCAGAATGTGTCTCTTTTCTTTACACCGGATATTGATGAGATTCGATCGTATGTCCAGCAGTATCTGTTGAAGAATTCCAAGTCTGCTGCCTCTTTGGTCGAGAGTATGGAGCGTCGGGGGTATTACCGTCTGAACACGCAGAACAATGCCGATGCCCGTCAGTTGATGATTTCATTCCGTGAGGAGACCAATCCCGAAGAAAAAGAGGAGAAGCCCACGAAAGACCTCTCCCTTGATTTGTTCGCCTGAATA
>JAFRQC010000198.1 GCA_017428805.1 Prevotella sp.
CGTTCGAGGGCTTTCTGGTCCCCCTTACGGATGCGCTGGGCAAGCTCTGCCTCTTCCTCGGCAGAGATCATCTCTTCTTTGCCGATTTCCTGCAGGTACTTCTCCAGCGAGGCACTCTCGCGGTTAGTAATCGATTTTATGATTTTCAGTTGTCTCATTGGTTGGTTCTTGTAGCCAAAATGCAAAGGTATGGCATTTTTCTGATACAACCAAAAAAAATGGCAAAAATTTTCAGTTTTTGCCATTTTTGTTTGGAATTGAGGTCTTAATCGTTCTCAAGCGGTACGGCGAAGTAGCCCTTCTTACCGGTCGGATAGATACCCTGCACGTAGAGCACAGGCTCCTTGCTTGTAGAGGCTTCCTTCACGGTGCTCTGCAGATCTTCGATGCTCTTGATGCTCTTGTCGTTGACACGCTGGATGATGAAGCCCTTCGGTACACCGGCATCCTTCAGCTTGCCACCGCTCACTTTGATCACCTCAAGACCGTAGCCGATGTTCAGCTGTTCCTTCTGGGCGTCGGTGATGGCACGGAAGTTACCACCCAGCACGTCGAGGTCGGCATTCTTCACCACCTTCGTGTTACCCTGTTCGTTCTTCAGGGTCAGCGTGGCAGTCTTCTTCGACTTGTTGCGCAGGTAGTTCACGGTGATCTTGTCACCCGGGCGCTTCTGGGCGATGATGTTCTGCAGCTCACCGAACTTCGTCACCTTCTGACCGTCTATGTGGGTGATTACGTCATCCTTCTTCAGACCGGCATCAGCAGCGGCACCGTCTTCCACAACCTCAGCGATGTAGATACCCTCCATCGTTCCGAGATCGACCTCGTTGCCCTTTTCTTTCTCAGAGTCCACATAGACGTTCACGTCCGAACCCTTGATGCCGATCATCGCACGCTGCACGTTACCGTACTTCTTGATGTCGTCGACCACCTTATTCATAATCGTGGTGGGGATGGCGAAGCCATAACCGATGTTCGATCCTGTCTGTGAGTAGATCATGGCGTTGATACCGATGAGTGCACCATTGGTGTTCACCAGTGCACCGCCTGAGTTACCCTGGTTGATGGCGGCGTCGGTCTGGATCATCGACGAGACGCCCTGTCCCATCGAACGGGCCTTGGCCGAGACGATACCGGCGGTCACGGTGTTGTTCAGACCTAAGGGGTTACCTACGGCCAGCACCCATTCGCCGATCTTAACGTCGTCAGAGTTGGCAATCTGGATGGCGGGCAGATTCTTGCCGTCGATCTTGATGAGCGCCAGGTCTGTCGTTGCGTCGGCACCGATGATACGGGCGGAGTATTCCTTGTTGTCGTTCAGTGTCACCATCAGTTCGTCGGCACCGTCGACCACATGATTGTTGGTCACGATATAACCGTCTGTGGAGATGATCACACCACTACCGGCAGCCGTACGCTTCGGAGTCTGAATCTGACGCTGGCGGCGACCGTTGTTACCACCCTGTCCGCGACCGAAGAAGCCTCCGAATGGATCGGAGAAGAAATCCTCAAACGGATCATTGTATTCAACGGTCTGCACTTTTGAGTTCTGTGTGTTCTTGATATACACTACCGACGGCAGCGCCTTCTCGGCTGCGTAGGTCAGATCTACGGGCTGCACAGCGGGAGCCGAGTTCACGACGGGATTGGGAGAAGTAGGATTGGCAGCATTGGTATTGGTGAAAGCTGCTACCGAGAGTACCAAAGCAACGGCGCATACTGCCGGCGTTGCCACATTGATGATTTTTTTCATATTCTCTGTCATTTTTATTATAATGTTTAATGTTTAACGTTTGATGTTTATTCGCTTTTTGCGTTTTCGAGTGCAAAAATAGGTGCTTTTTTTCGGATAGTGACAAAATGTCGTGAATATTTATCCCGATTTAACAATTCGCCCTCAAGGCTTAACGGCTCTTTGCGGTTAACAGTTAAAATCTTAAATTACTGACAATTTTAAGAAAATGGAATATTTTTGATTGCGTATTTACAATTATCCTATTCTGATGCTTTCGTAATTCAATTAAAATGCGTATCTTTGCACTCGAAAGCACTGCCACGGTCTGTCGCTGGTGTCATTTCGGCACGAGAGGAAAGTCCGGGCAGCATAGGGCGCCCCACTTCTGAAAACGGAAGCTATTGGTGACAGTAGGTTAAGGCAGAAGAGAACGACCGCCACCTCTTCGTGAGGGGGTAAGGGTGAGAAGGTGGTGTAAGAGACCACCAGCCAATGGGTGATCATTGGGCTGTGCCTGCTGGGGGCTGCAAGTTCATGTAAACCGTCCCGAGAGAGGGTTGCCCGCCCGAGTTGACGAAGGTCTGAGCAGCGATGCAACAGGGCCGGGGCTCATGCGGCGGAGGGTAGAACGCTTAAGCCCTGGGGTGACTCAGGGATTAGATAAATGACAGGCGCCGTGCAAACGGTACAGAACCCGGCTTACAGGGGCAGTGCTTTCTTTTTTTCTGAACTTACACATTATTAGATATCAATATGGCTACAGTAGACGACAAAAAAGTGATCTTCTCGATGGTGGGCGTGAGCAAGACCATCCAGCAGAACCAGAAACAAGTGCTCAAGAACATCTATCTCTCGTTCTTCTATGGGGCGAAGATCGGCATCATCGGTCTGAATGGTGCCGGTAAGTCGACGCTCATGAAGATCATCGCCGGCATCGACCAGCAGTATCAGGGCAACGTGGTGTGGAGTCCGGGTTATTCCGTCGGCTACTTGCCGCAGGATCCTCCGCTCAACGAGGAGAAGACCGTCAAGGAGAACGTGATGGAGGGTGTGCAGCATGTCTATGACGCCCTAGCCGAATATGATGAGATCAACGTGAAGTTCGGACTGCCAGAGTACTACGAGGATGCCGACAAGATGGACAAGCTTATGCAGCGTCAGGCTGAGTTGCAGGATATCATCGACGCCACCGACGCCTGGAATATGGACTCGAAGCTCGACCGTGCGATGGCCGCCTTGAATTGTCCCCTGGGCGATTGGAGCGTGAAGAACCTCTCTGGTGGTGAGCGCCGTCGTGTGGCCCTCTGCCGGCTGCTGTTGCAGAAGCCCGACGTGTTGTTGCTTGATGAGCCCACCAACCATCTCGATGCCGAATCCATCGACTGGCTCGAACAGCATCTGCAGCAATACGAGGGTACCGTCATCGCCGTTACCCACGACCGTTACTTCCTCGACGATGTGGCCGAGTGGATTCTCGAACTTGACCGTGGTGAGGGCATCCCCTGGAAGGGCAATTATTCATCTTGGCTTGAGCAGAAGTCGCAGCGTCTGGCTCAGGAGGAGAAGCAGGCTTCGAAGCGCCGTAAGACGTTGGAGCGTGAGCTGGAGTGGGTGCGTATGGCACCGAAAGCCCGTCACGCCAAGGGTAAGGCCCGTCTGAACTCCTACGATAAGATGCTCAACGAGGAACAGAAACAGAAGGAGGAGAAGTTAGAGATCTACATCCCCAACGGTCCGCGTCTGGGCAACAAGGTCATTAGTGCCGAACACGTCGCCAAGTCCTATCCTGAGAAACCGCTCTTCAGCGACCTCAGTTTCAACCTGCCTCCCAACGGCATCGTGGGTGTCATCGGCCCCAATGGTGCGGGTAAGACCACGCTCTTCCGACTCATTATGGGTCTCGAACAGGCTGATGCCGGCACCTTTGATGTCGGTGAGACTGTCAAGCTCTCCTATGTCGATCAGCAGCATAAGGACATCGATCCCGATAAGAGCGTCTATCAGGTGGTGAGCGGCGGCAATGAGACAATCCGTATGGGCGGCCGCGATGTGAATGTGCGTGCCTATCTGAGTCGGTTCAACTTCAGCGGTGCCGACCAGGAGAAGAAGTGCGGCGTGCTCTCAGGTGGTGAGCGAAACCGTCTGCACCTCGCCATCGCCCTCAAACAGGAAGGTAATGTGCTGCTGCTCGACGAGCCTACGAATGATATCGACGTCAATACCCTCCGTGCCTTGGAGGAAGGTCTTGAGGCTTTTGCCGGTTGTGCCGTCATCATCAGCCACGACCGCTGGTTCCTCGACCGTATCTGTACCCATATCCTCGCCTTCGAAGGGGAGGGGAATGTCTTCTATTTTGAGGGCAACTATTCCGAGTACGAGGCCAACAAGGCAGAGCGTCTGGGGCTTGATGAGCCCAAACGTGCGCGTTATCGCAAGTTGATGGAGGAATAAAATCAGATTAGTTTGAAATGGCGGAGGGCATTGAGAATGCCGTCTTCGTCAACAGAGGTGGTGGTATAGTCGGCTTCCTGTTTCAGGGAGTCGAGAGCGTTGCCCATCGCCACGCCGATGCCGGCTCTGCGGATCATCGAACTGTCGTTACCGCCGTCGCCGAAAGCGATGGTGTATTGGGGATCAAAGCCCAGATGCCGCGCCATATCCAGAATGCCTTCGCCCTTGTCGGCACCGAAGGCAGTGATGTCAGTAAAGGCAGGATGCCAACGGCCTGACGTACAGGTTGGTATACGGGCCATCAGTTCACGTTCGTAGTCGGCAGAGAAGAAGGGCGTCAGCTGGAGGATGCACTGTTGCATAACCTCGTCCATAGGCTTCACCTGGTCGAGGTTCTCTACGGCAATCTCCTGTCGGAACACCTGATCCACCTCTCCGTGCGGATCATATACCGCCACATCGCGTTCACCCACCACGATGACACCGTAGTCTTTCGCATGGGCATCGTCGACCACAAGCTGTGCTGCCTCGTGGGGAATGTCCTTACAACTGACGATCTCGTCGCCGACGAAACACAGGGCACCGTTGATGGTGATCCAACCGTCGATGAGATGTTCGATGGCTCCCAGGTTGGTGATGATGAGTGGCGGCCGGCCGGTGGCGATATATACCTTATGACCGTTGGCCTTGGCCTGTGTCAGGGCCAGGATGGTGGATGGGGGAATCTGGTGGGTGTTGAAACTCACCAGCGTACCGTCGATATCGAAGAACAATGCGTATGACTCCATGCTGTATATATAAAAAAATTGAGGAGGCTTCGTGCCTCCTCGGTTTCTGGTAGTCGATAGGGGAATCGAACCCCTATGCCAAGATTGAGAATCTTGTATCCTAACCATTAGATGAATCGACCATCATGGTGCTTTCTCGGAGAAATCCCCTCGGTGCGGAAGGAGGGGGATTCGAACCCCCGGTACGGGAACCCGTACGGCAGTTTAGCAAACTGCTGGTTTCAGCCACTCACCCATCCTTCCAAAAGGACCCTGGAGTTCGAAACCTTGGGGTTATCTCCTCAAATGCGGGTGCAAAGGTACAACCTTTTTTTCAATCCTGCAAATATTTCGCCAACTTTTTTCGAAAAAAGTTATTTGAATGCCACGACCTCCGTCAGTTCCTGATTGAGGTAGAAGGTGTTTTGCAGGGTGTCGCCCTGATGTACATAGCTCATTCTCAGATAGTAAAGCTCTCCGTCGGGCACGTCGGGGTAGGAGATGCCCTGTTTGAAGAGCGGCGCACCGCGATGACGCATCAGCTGGATGAGCGAGTCGCTGATCAGGCGTGTGGTGCCGAGGTCGGCAAAGTCACGGCCGCTGATATCATCACCGCCATTTTCCATATTAGCCTCGACGAAGGCCTTGACAGTCTGCTCGGCGCTGTGCTGCCGTCCGCACGAGGCGAACAGCAGCATCAGGCCTATACCTATTATAATACACGCGCGCGAACTCATTGCTTGGGAATGTTACGGAGTACGTCGATCAGATGATCCCAGACCATCTGTACGGTGGGGATGTGAAGTCGCTCGTCGGGGGTATGGACGAAGCGCAGGGTGGGGCCGAAGCTCACCATGTCGAGCTGTGGATAGCGCTCGGAGAAGAGACCGCACTCCAGTCCGGCGTGGATGCCGCGCACAACGGGTTCCTTACCGAAAAGCTTCTTGTAAGAGCTGACGACGATCTCTTGCAGTTTCGAGTTGGCACGCATCTTCCAGGCGGGGTAGCCGTCAGACGAAACAGCCTCTGCGCCTGCCAGTTCGAAGGCAGCCTGAATGGTGGCACACATATTGTCGAGGTTCGACATCACGTTGCTTCGCTGGGAGGACAGAATGTCGATGGTGGTCTCAGAGGAGTGTATGCTGGCGATGTTGCTCGATGTCTCGACCATACCGCCGAGGGCCTCGTCCTGACAGATGGCGTAGATGCCGTTGTCCACAGCCTGTATGGCCCAGACGAACTTCTTTGCGACGGCGGGCTCGATGACTGTCTCGGCATCGGTCGACTCCATTGCAAACTGCATCTGAGTGTCGGTGACGTGGAACTCGTCCTCCACCTCGGCGGCAAACACGTTCCAGTCAGCGCGGATATTCTCCTTGATGTCGTTGGGCACGGCGATTACGAAGTAACCGTCGCGGGGGATGGCGTTGTGCAGCTTGCCGCTGTGGAACTGGGCGAGCTGGATGCCCTCGTAGCGCTTCATCTCCTGGAAGAGGAAGCGGCCGAGCAGCTTGATGGCGTTGGCGCGCTTCTTGTTGATGTCGTCGCCCGAGTGTCCGCCGATGAGACCTTTCAGCGAGCCTTTGATGAAGAACGAGCCTTCGGCTGCGGCCTGACGCTGGAAGGTGAACTTTGCCTGGGTGTTTCGGCCTCCAGCACAGCTGACGAAGATCTCGCCCTCGTCCTCAGAGTCGAGGTTGATCAGGTAGTCGCCCGTCATGAAGCCGGCCTTCATGCCTTCGGCACCGGACAGCCCGGTCTCTTCGTCACGGGTGAAGACGCACTCGATAGGACCGTGCTCGATATCGTCGCTGCCGAGGATGGCCAGTTCGATGGCGCAGCCGATACCGTCGTCGGCACCGAGGGTGGTGCCTTCGGCCGTCAGCCATTCACCATCCACATAAGTCTTGATGGCATCCTTGTCGAAATCGAACTCCACATCGACGAGCTTGTCGCACACCATGTCCATGTGACTCTGCAGGATGACAGTCTTGCGACGCTCCATGTCCTTGGTGGCGGGCTTGCGGATGATCACGTTGCCCGTCTCGTCCACTTTAGTCTCCAGACCGTGGCTCTCGCCCCAGTTCTTTAAGTACTCAATCATCTTCTCTTCGCGCTTCGAGGGACGCGGAATCTCGTTAATCTTCGCAAATTCGGCGAAGACAATAGCCGGTTTTAAATCGTTTTTATTCATTATTAATGCTATTTTTGAATTTATTTTTGGTATATTGCACGCTTATTCGTACCTTTGCACCCGCAAAAGTACAAAAAATGATCGAGACTCTGCTCATATCGACGTTAATAATTGCTATCGGCATGGCTTTTTTTCTTGTCAGGGTGCTGTTGGTGAAGGGTGGAACCTTCAAATCGCAGCATATCCACGACTCGGAAGCGATGAAAGAGCGCGGCATCCACTGCGTGATGGACCAGGATCGCGAGATGCGGCGGAAGAGTGAGTTTGCGGTCGAAGAGAAGAGTTTATAGTTTAAAGTTTATAGTTTATAGAAATGAAAAAGTACATTTTCTCCGCACTGGCCATCGCAGCGATGATGGTGTCGTGCAACAACCAGAGTCCCAAGATGGATGAGCAGCCCGCTGCCGGCGAGACTTCGGCTTCAGGTCTGAAGATTGCTTACGTAGAGGTGGACTCTCTGATGACACAGTACGACTTTGCCAAGGACTACAGCGTGACGCTCCAGAAGAAGTCGAACAATGCCCGTAACACGCTGACCACGAAGGGTAACGCCCTGCAGGCAGCCGTGAACAACTTCCAGCAGAAGCTGAACAACAACGGTTTCACCAGCCGCGAGCAGGCCGCCTCTCAGCAGGCCGCCATCGAGCGTCAGCAGCGTGACCTTCAGGAGTTGCAGGCACGTCTGGAGAACGAGCTCGCCAGCGAGACCGCCAAGTTCAACGAGACCCTCCGCGACTCGCTGCAGAACTTCCTCAAGGACTATAACAAGGATAAGCAGTTCAGCCTGATTCTCACCAAGCAGGGCGACAACATCCTGCTGGCCGACAAGAGGTTCGACATTACCAACGATGTGATCAACGGCCTGAACAAGCGCTACAAGCCCGCTCCCAAAAAGGCCGACGAAAAGGCAGAGGAGAAGAAATAAAAAAATTTTGTTCAGTATAAATTAAAAGAGGGTGTGTCAAAATAGGCACACCCTCTCATTGTTATGTATTTGGGATTAATCTTCCCAGTTTTCCTGCGTCTTGCGGACGTAGCTCTTGTAGCGGATCTGGGCCATCTTCTGGGCCTCGGCGAAGAGCTCTTCGGCCTCGTTGGGATAAGCCTTCTTGACAGAGAGGTAACGAACCTCACCAAGCAGGAAGTCGTGGAAGTTCTCCCAGTTGGGCTCCTTAGAGTCGAGCGAGAACGGATTCTTGCCTTCCTCAGCAAGGGCGGGGTTGTAACGCCACAGGTGCCAGTAACCGCACTCCACAGCCTTCTTCTCCTCAGCCTGGCTCTTACCCATACCGCCCTTGGCCTTCAGACCGTGGTTGATACAAGGAGCGTAAGCGATGATGATAGAAGGTCCGTGCCAAGCCTCAGCCTCGCGGATGGCCTTGAGGGTCTGTGCGTGGTCAGCGCCCATGGCAATCTGAGCTACGTATACATAACCGTAAGTGGTGGCAATCATGCCGAGATCCTTCTTGCGGATGCGCTTACCCTGGGCAGCGAACTGAGCGATAGCACCAAGAGGAGTAGCCTTGGAAGCCTGACCACCGGTGTTAGAGTAAACCTCAGTATCGAGCACGAGGATGTTCACGTCCTCACCGCTGGCAATCACGTGGTCGAGACCACCGTAACCGATGTCGTAAGAAGCACCGTCACCACCGATGATCCACTGTGAACGCTTCACGAGGTAGTGATCCAGTGTCTGGAGTTCCTTGCAGACGGGGCAACCAGCGGCAGCGCTCTCGGCGATGCACTTGCGCAGCTTCGGAGCAATCTCCTTCGTCTTGTCGGCATCCTCCTTGTTGGCGATCCACTCAGCAGCAAGCTCTTTGTACTCTGCGCTGGCCTTGTCACCGTCGATCATCTCCTGCAGCAGCTTAGCAACGCGCTCCTTCATCTTCTTGTTACCAAGAGCCATACCCAGACCGAACTCGCAGAAGTCCTCGAA
>JAFRQC010000040.1 GCA_017428805.1 Prevotella sp.
CCACACTTTGAACATCCAAAATGCGGAAAATGCGCAAAGTGCTGGGCTCTTGGACGGAGCCGACGGGTAGTCAGTGAGGGGAATCGTCATAGTGGAAGGAGGCTTGCCAATGAGCAGTAGCATCCTCACCCCACAAGGCATCCTTGACAATGCGACAGACTTCGGACTACGACTAAGTGGTACCGATTTCCCTGTCAGTGTCTTTCCACAACCTATCCAGCACATCATCACAGAACTGCATGAGTGCCAAAGTTTCCCCATCGACTATGTGGCAGCATCCATGCTGACCGCCATAGCCGTCGGGATTGGCAACACACATCTGGTTCAGGTGAAAAGCGGATGGCTGGAGAGTGCTATCCTCTACATGGCACTTGTTGGCAGACCAGGAGCCAACAAGAGCCATCCCCTGTCCTTTGCCATGAAGCCGTTTCTCACCTATGACTATCAGCAGAATCAGCAATTTGAGCAGGAGTATAAGGAATTTGAGAAGATGGTGCAGATGACCCGTAAGGAGCGTAGTGAGGCTGGACTGGAGGAATATCCGCAAGAGCCTGTCCGCAAGCGGTTCCTTGTTTCCGACATCACACCTGAAGGACTGAGCCTGATACACGCACAGAATCAACGGGGTCTCTGCCTATGGGCTGATGAACTGTCGGCATGGTTCAAGAACTTCAACCGTTATAACAATGGATCCGAAGAACAGTTCTGGCTTTCTGTATTCAGTGCCAAGACAACTATCTCCGACCGTAAAAGCGCAAGAAGTTCAGTATTCATCAAGCGACCGTATATCTCCGTTATCGGCACTATACAGAAAAAGGTGTTGGGTGAACTGGCTAAAGGAGAACGGTCATGTAACGGATTTATAGACCGCATCCTGTTTGTGCTTCCGTCAGACCAGCAGAAGATTCGTTGGAATGACCGTGAACTCTCCGAGGACATCGACCAGCAATGGGCAGACATTCTATCAAGACTGATAATGCTTGACTTTATGCCTTGCGAAGAGAATCCATACAAGATACTATGCTTTCAGCCTGAGGCACGTGCAGCCCTCTATGAGTACCAGCACAGACTGGCAGAAATGTGCGACACTGAGGCCAGTGAAGTCATTGTAGGTATCTATTGCAAGTTGGAAACTTATCTCATCCGTTTCTGTCTGATCCTGCAACTGGCACGATGGGCTTGCGGTGAGTCAAGAAAAGATGCCATTGACAGGGAATCCGTTGAGAAAGCGATCCTGCTAACAGAGTATTTCCGAATGACAGCCCTTAATGTTCAGGGAATCATGAATGAGGAATCGCTGACTGCTCAACAACTCGCCATCCTCCACCAGTTGCCGAATCAGTTCACAACAGCCGAAGGACTGGAACTGGCAGACAAAGAGGGTATGAAGGAACGGGCTTTCAAAGACTTTCTGAGTCGAAACATTGGCATACTGTTCAAACGGGAACGCCACGGAGAGTACACGAAAATCTAAGTTATCACCCCTCGCACTTTCCGCACTTTCCACACTTTGACCCGTCAAAATGCAGATAATGCAGATAGTGCGACACTAAAAAAAGGGAAATCATGAACGATTACAGATTCAGACTACAGCCCTATAAGGGCATCAGCACCAGGTACAATTGTCCTGAGTGTAAGCAGAAGCGTTGCTTTACTCGTTACATCGATACGGAGGGAAGAATCCAGTTCCCTTCATACGTTGGCAGATGTGACCATGAGCAGCGTTGTGGGTATCACTATACACCCAGCGACTACTTCAAGGACAATCCATCTGCACAGGAGCAGCTATCAGAAGAAAGGAAACCTATCTTCATCCCAAGAGTTGCAAAGCAACCCAAGCCAATATCGTACATTCCATCAGAGATAGTGGAAGGCAGTATGCAGCACTACGAGTCAAACAACCTCTTCCGCTTCCTGTCTCTCAAATTTGGCTGGGAGCAGACAATGGAACTGATGAAAAGATACTATGTCGGTACATCAAGGCACTGGCAAGGTGCAACCGTTTTCTGGCAGACTGACAGCAATGGCAAGGTAAGAACTGGTAAGATTATTCTTTACAATCCGCAGACAGGCAAAAGAGTAAAACTGCCCTTCTGTCACGTCACATGGGTACACTCTGCCTTGCACCTTACCGACTTCAATCTGAGACAGTGCTTCTTCGGGGAGCATCTTCTGACCTCAGAAAAGAACAAGCCTGTCGGATTGGTTGAGAGCGAAAAGACGGCACTCGTCTGTAGCATCCATCTGCCACATTTCACATGGATAGCGTCTGGTGGAAAGAACGGCTGTCTCAATGAAGAATGTCTGAGCATACTTCAAGGACGAACGCTTTCACTCTTCCCTGATCTCGGAGCAACAGATTACTGGAGAAGCAAGATTCCAATGATGAGGCAACTCGGCATTCATGCACAGGTGTATGATTATTTGGAACGAGCAGCGACGGATGAACAGCGAAAACGGGGACTCGACATTGCAGACTTCCTGCTCGACATTGAGACCGACGAGGGCAAACTTGAACAGATGAGACTGACAAATCAGTCAATCAATAAATTGATAAATCAGTTGCAATTACAACCAGTTAAACAGTCCATTGGCAATATAACTGACGGAATGACTGATGGCAAGAGAATGGGCTTGCGTCTATGAGACCGAGAAAGACGATTGGGGAACATTTTGGGGATAGCAAGTTTATGGCGATGTATTACATTCACCTCCCCACTTGCCACCCCAAAAGGCTGGAGGCTCCCGATGGTCACAATCATTATTCACCCAAAATAAAGAAAACAATGAAGAAAGAAAAGACTATTTCACTTCGACTGACGGAGCAGGAAAACTACTGGCTGAAGGCACTTGCCCGACAGAGTGGCAGGACCCAAAGCGAAGTTGTTCGCTCATTGATAAAGAACGGACACGTTAAAGAACGTATCAGCAGAGACACGCTTGTCATGTTGAGAAATCTGATGGGCGAAGCCACCAACCTTAACCAGTTGGCAAGACATGCTAACGCATACGGCTTTGGCATGGTGGCCGATGACTGCCGCAGTCTGGCAGCACGGATTTCACAAATCGTAAAGCAGATAAAGGATGATAGGAAAGATAACTAAAGGCTCCGAGTTCGCTGGTTGCGTTGCCTATGTTCTCCGTGAGGACAAGGCACGGCTGTTAGCCAGCGGGGGTGTATCTGGTACTCCCGAAGAGATGGCTGAGCAGTTTGAGTTGCAGACATTGCTCAATGATAAGGTGAAGAATACCGTCGGACATATCTCCCTAAGTTTCTCACCGGAGGACGGTGCCCGCTTGCGGAACGACGACAGTTTAATGGTAAAAATTGCTTACGAGTATATGGATCAGATGGGCATCCGAAATACACAATTCATCATAGCCCGTCACACCGACCGTCAGCATCCGCATTGCCACATCGTGTTCAACCGAGTAGATAACAACGGCAAGACCATTTCCGACAAGAACGACCGCTATCGCAATGAGAAAGTTTGCAAGACACTGACGGAGAAGTACGGACTCTATATGGCAGATGGCAAGGAGCATGTAAACACGGAACGGCTACGCCCGCACGACAAAGCCAAGTACGACATCTACGACGCTCTGAAACAGGAATTGCCAAAGGCCACTTCATGGGAGCAACTTCGTGAGGCTCTTCACAAGCAAGGGATTATGACGGAGTTCAAGTACAGCAGGACTGGCGACAGAGTTGAAGGTGTGAAGTTCATCAAGGGCAAACATGTTTTCTCAGGCTCAAAGATTGACCGCAAGTTCAGCTTTGCCAATATCGAGAAACGACTGGAGCGTAACCGTAAATTCAAGGAGAAATACCAACAGACACAACGCACTTATGAACCACAGCGTCCAACGACAGCACCACGTCCGAAAGTCGCATCAATTCAACGTGAAGAACCCAAGCCGAAGTATGAGGAAAGTACCATTGAAAGCGTTGCCTCTGGAATCGGTGGACTGTTCGTCCCCTCCGGCTACGATGCCACCGCAGCACAGGAGGCCGAGTTCGCAGCAGAGCAACAACGACTAAAGAAAAAGAAGAAACGTGGAATGAGGATATAACCTTACACCACATAACAAACAACATTATTAACAATTAAAATTCAATTAATCATGAACAAGAATCTAATGTTCGACATTGCCGTGTACCTCTATCAGAATTACGGCATTAGTATGGATGACATTGCATTTGAGAGACATCAAGTTGGCTTCAATGTATCTATCCGTGAAAATGGCATCTGCCTCTACATCCGCTTCTGGGACTATTCCAAAGGACGCGACGGACTGCCTGACAAGTGCATTATCCTCGTCACCGCCAACTTCAAGACCCACGAGAAGCGCAACGTCCGTAGCCTCGCCAAGTTCTTGAATCAGGTTGCCCCTCGCTATGGCTATGAGTTCCTTGCCATTGAGAACAACGAGGAACTGAACAGTCATCTGAACCTGATGGAAATACCCGTCAAGCACAGCAACTGCTACTTCGCACCATTCGGTGAGGAACTGGCAGAAATCTTAGATGATTGAACTTTCAACTCTCAGCCCAAGCCAAAATTGCTTGGTGCTGAGAGTAATCTAAACAACTTTGTTGTCAGAATATGTACTTTGCTCCAGCGATGACATATCCGGGCTGTCTGTTCTCGGTGATAATCTCGTTATAATCGTTCTTGGACTCTATGCGGAGGCGGCGGTAAGTGCGGGTGTGGAGCATGTTGCGCCCTTCGATGGTGAACGTCCACCGTTTGAGGGAGTACATGGCTGACAGACCGAGGTCGAAGTTCTGGAATTCGTCAGGGCCGGAATGGTCGAGGGCGAATGACAGGGGAACGCTCAACTCAAAGTGTTCTTTTCGGAATAGCATGGGCTTCATGTAAATCTCATGCTCGGCATAGTTGATGATATGGTCGCTTATTCCTATCTTGCTCTGTTGCAGCGTAAGTTTATAACCGACCTCCATATTGAACAAAGACTTGAACTTAGTGGCCAGAGCCAACGAGCCATCCACCACCGAGGAACGATTATTGCTAAGTATGTGCTGATAGACTGTCTGGTACAGGGAGTTGGTCGCCGTCGATTTGAACGTCAGTATCAACGGTACACGGAATCCCTTCTTGATATTGAAATAGGCGTATTGGGTACGGTTGCTGCGGTCTGCCCGCAACAGGCTAACAGCCACGCCGCGTCCAGTGTTCTGGTAGTCCGCAATATATGGTTTGTCCGTAAAGGAACACCCCATATTCATGATGAAAGTGAAATCGCGTAAGATGTCGAAATAGTTCACGCCAAACCGTAGCCTGTCCTTTCGGTGAAGGATGTTCTGATGTCCGCTAAAGACGGTGTATTGCCGATAATCGTCCATCATCGCACCGCTGACGAACACATCATCATCGGCCTCGTAGGAACTGCTGTAAGATAGCGACACGGAGTTAGTGGAACTGAACGCCAGTTCCAAACCAACCTCTGGCAGCAGAACGATTCGGTTGTCATCATAGCGGCTGTTAACGCTGGCCAGAGTGAGGCCGCTATTCAAGCGCAGCAAGCCTTTCTTCTTGGAGAACGAGACGGCATAGTCATAGACATTGGTCGTGAGGCTCTGGGCAGAGACATTGAAGCGGTCGAGGGATGCGTCTGCCGACACACCGTGACGAATCAGGTTCCACCCGCCCGACATATCCATTTGCCAGACCTTTGAAAATCGGTGAGACCACGAGACGATGAACTGGGCATCCAGTAATGATTGCCTTTGCTTCTGAGTGGCGAAGTGTATATTTTCAGGTAAGTCATACAGACTGCCATCTGATTCCACTTGCAGATGGCGGTGGCGGTTATGATAGCCCAATTCCCCACTCAGCGACAGCAGGTTTCGGTTGTTCCAGTTCTTCACCAGTGACATGCGATGGCTGATGTCCCATTCTTGCAGTCTGTCCTCGGTGTCGTAATCGTCGATGTGTCTGTAACTGGTTTGCGGCATGGCCGTAACAGTGGTACGGCTGTCAAGGGCTGCATGATTTGGAAGCATATATTTCAGGTTCAGTCCGAAGTGATGGAATCGTCGTTTGGTGTCAGATGTCTCGGAGAATGATTCGGCCTTGTCGGTATCCATGTAAGTCCTGTCAATGTCGTACTGCCCACGGCTGGCCTCGAAGTTGAACATATAGTAGGCATTTAGTTTCAGCCGCTCGTTGGGGTTCCACGCAATGTTGGACGACAAGAGCGCATTTCGTCGTTTGTAGGAGTTGATGTTGTTCGATAGGAACGACGGCAGACTGACACCATTGTCTATTACGCGGTCTTGTCCGCCAAACGAGCGGGCATAGTCATTCACGCTGCCCAGCAGTTTGATGTAGTCCATGAGCGTCATGATTTCCTCGCCCGTATTGAAGTATTTGGCATTGAAGCCCAGCATGGCCTTACTGCCAAACGAATAGGCGTTCATTGTGCCGCGATAGTTGTTCGGCCAACCGCCAAGTAGTTCTGCGTTGCCTGTCAGACGGCCTCGGTGTAGGGAGTCTATCTGTACGTTCAGGGCATTGGCACGGCGGGTATTGAAACCATTGAGCAGGGAAAACTCGCTATAGTTCTTCTGTAACTGAATCTTATCAACGACATTGGCGGGGAGATTGTTTGTAATCTGCTCGTTCTGATTTCCGAAGAAATCCTGACCGTCAATGAGAATCTTCTTCACCGCCTCACCATTGACCGTCACCTGCCCCTTCTCATCGACATCCATACCTGGCAACTTGGCAAGAATATCCTTCAGTACCTTCTCATTGCCAGTGGTGTATTTCCTGATGTTATAGTCGATGGTGTCTCCGCTGACCTTGATGCCCGGCGCACGCCCTTTGACCACGACCGTTTCCAGCATTTTGCTGTCTGGCTCCAGCCTAATCAGCAGACTATCGGCTCCTGTCGTTGTTGTAATGGTCTGGCCTTTGAAGCCCAGACAAGAAACCTTAATGAACAAATCTTTAACGGATGGTGATATGCCAACCGAGAAAGTCCCGTTGTCAGAAGAAATGGCATATCCCAAAAGTGTACTGTCGGGGAGACTATAGACCATGATGTTGGCAAAAGGCACAGCGGAACCGTCGTCAGCATTGACAACAGTTCCCTTCAGTTCAACACCCTGCGCCGAAGAACGAACAAAGCAGAGCAGCAAAGAAACAATAATGACGGCTACCTTCCTCATGCACTATTACTGTGACGAGCGTTGCTTCAGACTCTCAATGGTACGCCGTCTTAGGCTTGCAAATTCTTCTTCCGTCATTTCTTTGGCTTTCTTTGGCTTTCCCACCTCGCGAGCCGAATTGGTATTGATAGCCATGCATGAATAGATGGTTTGCCCGTCCTCCAAGTCGAGGATAAGTCCTGGGAGTCCGCAGTATAAGCCTGGCCCGTCCTGTACGGGAATGGTAGGGCAGAACCACGCCGTAATCGAATCACCAATGGTGGCCCTGTATGCTTGTAGCCCCATAATCTCCTTCGATTCAGTACCTACTTTCCACTGGTAGCGGGGCAACGGATGTGTGATGGAATAGGTTCTTGCCAGCAAGTCCTTCAATTCCGTTACACTCATATTTGCAAGATCCTTATACACAGAAACGCTTTCTTCACTATACGAAGGATTCACAACGATAATCTTCGGCCCGTGGTCGTCCGTCAGTTCCTCATCTGGCTCAATACGTTCATAAGAAGACATCCTGCCATCTATGACAAGAACAAAGGAGTCTTTCTTCTCCGTTGTCAAACCTGCCAGCAAAGCCTGATACTCTCCCAGGTTCTCTTTCCTGTTCTTAATCTTCTTGACAACTTCTGCATGTCCTTTTGAATACACCGAATACTTCACCTCGATGCTTTGGGCTAATGTAAGCATGGGAATCATGAATAATAATGGTAATAACTTTTTCTTCATCATATAAGTAATAATTATATCCTTTTGACAAAGGAGGATATTGTCCTCCTCATTGCCTACGGACGGCTTTGAAGAGAACAATATCCCAACCCCTTTATTAAGGACGCTCTATAATAATGATTATCACATCATCGCCATCTTCAATGACAATGACGACAACATCGCGACTTTGCATCTGAATACTTTTGGCAACTTGGCTTTCAGACACAGGATTGACAGTTGGCGTAGCTGCGAATGAAGCAGAAGCGAATCCTAATGCCAAACAAAATGTAGCAAATAACTTCTTCATTTTTTTTATTTGTTAATACTCACCGCTAAGGCATTGCGGCATTACCCCTTTGTGCCAGTCTGGTCTGTATAATATCGGCCTCTATTATTCGAACTTTTGTTTGTTTTGACGATGCAAAATTATAAAACTACAAATTGTTTGCCAAGAGAAATCATGAATATGAATTTTCAAAAATTTCAATACGAAGACGTAAGTCTTTGGCTGTCAAGCTCATAAAGAACAAGTAGGTAATTTTTAATAATTATCTCTTTGTATTACACTTCTGCTTACATGAGTTGCTTAGTACATCAGCATAATTCGCTTGTCGAAGTCAGAAGCTTTACCATCTATGCCGTAGATTTTCTTTAGCAGACGGCTACGGGTGAGTGAGACCTCTGGAAAACGGCAACCAACGAGGACTGCAATGTCTTTGGGCTTGAACATCAGGCGGGTGAGGATACATATTCTGAGTTCGCGTTCGTTTACATTGTAGTTGCGAAGCATCACATACAGTTTTGGGAAACTGCTCTTGGCGAACCTTATGAGTTTGTCCCAGTCCTTGCTGGAGGGCTGCTCCATGACGTTCTTCAGATAATAGCTGAAATCGTCTTTCAGCGGTGCCTTCTGAATCTCATCTTCCAAAACGGCAATATCTTTGATATGCATTTCGCGTTCATATCCAGCCACCCGTTCTTGTAACTCTGCTATAGACTGTTCGCGCTTCCCGATTTCGATATTCAACTCAGCTTCTCGTCGTTCCAACAAATCTTCCTTGGTCTCCAGCAGCGACTGCCGCTCCTCAAGAAGGGCGTTCATCTCTTCCATTTCGCGCTGAAGTAATGTCTTTTCCGTCTCATAGCGTTCTTGCATCATGGCTATTCTCCGCCCTGCAGCCCTTTTCTTCTTTTTATATATAAATAAGGTGGAGCATACAACCGCGACAAGTACAGCAAGTGAGGCAAACAACCACCATCCAAGTGTGGCTGCACGCTCTGCACTCCGAAGTGCAGTCTCTTGATACTTGCTGTAGTTATACAAAGCTTGCTGCCTTATCAGAGCCTCACTTACGCTTTTATCGTAAGCAGAATCGTTGGCGTTATAAGCCAACAATGCGTATTTCGCTGTGGAGTCTGCTGGCCCAATTTTGTCGTAAAGTAAACTTAGACCATGATAGGCGGATACTTTAATATTGGAATCTGCTATATAATTTAGACATTTTTGAAACATTGTCCGTGCAGAATCAGTATGATTAACACCAAGATAGTATAGCCCCTTGTAATAATAGTACACTTCTTTGCCCGATTCGATTTCGCCATTATGGAAATAGCCCGACTCTGTTTCATATATCTTTATACGCTCATGTGCCTTTCCGATTTCTCCTTTCTGTAGAAGATACCTAATATTATATGCACACATTTGGGCTGCATATTGTTGACATCCCATTCTCTTAAACATATTGATGCAGGAGTCAATGACAATCTCTGAAGAATCCATCTTGTTAACGAGAGAATATACTGGAGCTTTTACGCTAAGTATTGTCAAAGCATCTATAGTATCACCGGCAAGTATGGAATATTTGTAAGCAACATCCAGTTCACGTAATGCACTTTCGGCTAAAGATTGCTCCTCCAATAGATATGCCATCTGGCCGTGTACATGCGCAAGCGTCTTATATGTAGGAATGTCTTTCCCATCAGATTTCGTAGCCCGTTCGAGATATTTCATCGCTGTAGGGGCATCGCCCAGGTCGCGATACACACAGCCGAGCAGATAGTTGGCTGTCATCTTCTCGTAACCAGAGCCGTGACGGTCGTAGTAGTCCACAACTTTCAGCATGATGCTGTCGGAAGTGAAGTCTACATACGCCTTATTCATGGCCTTGGCCTGGAGCAGATGGAACCTCATCCGCTGAGCCTCTGTCATTCCGCTGATTTGCGCTTTCAGACTATCAAGCACTGTCAATGACTTATTGGCATCACCCTGACGAGTCTCCATGATCCTTTCCGCTTGCTCCATGGCAATGTCAATCTCGGTTGTCTGACTGCAACCTATTACAATCAGCAATACGGTTAGGTATACAATGACTTTCTTCATATACTTTACATCTTTAGTTTTCGAGTGCAAAATTAATCAAAATTCGCTGAAGCCAGTGCTTTTTAAACTGATAATAATTTTCAAAAATTTCAAGTTTGCTTTGTAATCCTTTGAAAAACAAGTAGATGAGAAATTGCTATATAATTTCTGAAAATTCTCATTCTGATTTTTTCTTGCCATCTTTTACATCAATCTTTAATTTTGCACCCGATTTCATTTCATTCATTAAATTTCAAATTATGAAAAAAGTAGTATTAATCCTATTCGTATTTGCGACAAGTACATTAAGTACATTAGCAAGTGTAGAAAAAGAGGCAATGGGGGGGGGGTAAATATTTATCTTTCCTGTAGTCGTACTCATGAAGTCCCTTTAGGAAAACCTATTAATCGGGCACCTATGAGGATGCCCACAGTAGAACTCTTGGGGAATAATCTCTCAATTCCTGACTGCCTCGTCGGATATGAGATTTTAATAACGTCGGAATCAGGGGAAGTTGTTTTTTCAACATTAGTAGCTTCGACGGTAGTAGTCATTCCTAATCTTCCATCAGGTTCTTATATGATAGACTTCATTGGAGAGGATTACTGTTTCTCGGGTTTGTTTACAATATAATAAGACTCAATATTAGTTTTAAATTGAAAGCGCAAGCAAGTATATAGTAATAAAATAGTTTAACAAAATAAGAAAAACAATGAACAAAAAATTAAAACTCGGAATCAAGCGTTCAATAATTACGCTATTCTTCGCTGCAACATTCACAGTATCTAATGCTCAGATTAAGTATTATTCGGATGGCAGACTCACTTTTGGCAATACTGATCCGTATGGATTTTATCATCAGACAATTTATGGGAATGGCATGTATTTCAAATGCAAAACAGGAAATTTCTTCCAAATAGATGTCACCCCTGTCGGAACACGATTGGCAAGCCATTCCGACCAAGTTGTATTTTACAACACACAGACCAGTACATTTAACGACATCCAAGTTAGAAATGTTTACAACTATTCTGATGCAAGAGCGAAGGGCAATGTTGTCAATCTGAAGAATTCTCTTAATACGGTTCTCAAACTTCGTCCTGTCACCTATAACTTCTTAGATGATTCCTCAACTATACAAGCAAAAGCATATACTACAGGAGGGGACAAAAAGGAAATAGGTCTTATTGCACAAGAAGTAGAAGAAGTTTTACCAAACGTGGTATTAACCGATAGTGAAGGTAAAAAGCTTATTAACTATACAGCAATTATTCCTGTATTGATAGAAGCCATACAAACTTTACAAGCAGAAGTCGAATCACTGAAAAATAAATAGCTTATATGAAAAGTAAATTATTGATTATAATATCTCTTTGTTCCTTTTCGCTGTTATCTTGCAGCGAATTGGAACAAGAAGCAATAATGGGGAGTGAAAAGCCATTGACACGTGCTGCGCTTGGCATGTCCGATTATTACTATTATTATAACGGTAAAAAAATAGGGCTTTCTTCCATTAAAAACATGTTCTATGTATCGTCAAAGGATAGTGCCTCTTTGCAAAATATTAGTGCATCAAACAACAAAATAGCATTAAACGACGACAATGTAAAAAAAATACACAAGGACGGCCACTCAAACTTCTGGGGTATTATTAAGGTAAAGGAAGACTTGCAACTTATGTCCACAGCAAGTAAGGTAATGGCTATAAAATCAGCCATTGGTAATAGTGGAATTTCAATTGCGCCTGTTTTTGGCAGCGAAGAATCTCCATTGGCAACAAGTGAGTATTTCTGCGTGAAAGTGAAAAACGACGGTAATTATATGGAATTACAGACTATTGCTGCTGAAAAAGCGGTCGAAATAGTAGATTCTGTTCCTTATATGCCTGGATGGTACGTTCTAAAAGCACCAATATCATCTAACGGACTTTTAATGTCCAATACATTTTATGAAACAGGGCTATTCTCAGACGTAGATCCATCCTTTATGTTCGATTTCCGACCTAATACATGCACATTAGAGCCGAATGAAGGTAACCAATGGGGCTTGGATAAAATAAACATGTGTGATGCATGGGATATAACAAAGGGAACTTCCAGCGTTGTTGTAGCCGTGTTAGATCAAGGTGTGGATAATAATCATAATGAATTTGCTAACAATTATAGCTCTTTATCATACGATATAATGAATCACTCCACGCCTTCTGTGGTTCGCGGAAATCATGGGACTCATGTTGGCGGTATAATTGGTGCAAACCATAACGGAATACAGATAGCGGGAATTGCTCCTAATGCCACGCTTTTGTCAATTAGTCACGACTTATACATTTCTCAGACAATCAGCCAAGAACTGGCTTCTGGAATTGGATATGCGAGAGTAAATGGGGCATCAATAATAAATAACTCTTGGGGTGACCAAGGTGGCCAGTTTTACGATACAATGCATAGTGCCATATTGGAAGATGCAATTAATACAGCAATAACTACAGGAAGAAATGGGAAAGGGATGGTTGTCATTTTTGCGTCTGGAAATTGGAATTCCACTACTGCAGATTATCCAGGAAATTGCAATCCAGATATTCTTGTCGTTGGTTCAATTAATAGTTTGGAAAACCGTTCGTCTTTTTCTTCATATGGAAACTGTTTAGATATTATGGCACCAGGCGAGAACATCCTTTCTACCCTTCCAAATAATGCCATAGGATACATGAGTGGAACATCTATGGCAGCACCGCATGTTGCTGGTATTGCCGCATTAATACTTTCCGTAAACCCAAGTCTAACTGGCAAGCAAGTGGTGAATATCATAGAAAAATCAGCCCGCAAATTGCCTGCTTATTCTTATTCATTTACAAGCGGACGAACAAATGGGACTTGGAATAGTGAGACAGGATATGGTGTGTGTGATGCACTTGCTGCATTGCAAATGGCTCAACAAGACATTACATTAAACAATACTGTAATATCTTCTGATACGTCAGTTTATGGATGGAATATTTATTTTAACAATGTTTCTGTTACAAATGCAGCTAACCTGACTTTGTCTATAGGAAATTCACTGACGATTTCTGCTCCGTTTACTGTAAATACGGGAACAGGGCTTATTATCTATTAATTAGTACTGGCATCCAGCTTATGTTTTGCTGGATGCCAATACATTATTTACAATAAACATGCAAGAACGTCACAAGAACAGGACACTCTATTTTCACGAACTGGCACAAACCAGTCGGAAATATTTTATACCATACATTGGGCAGTTCAAACGGCTCAGTCAAGACTGCCGCATATTGGAGATTGGCTGCGGCGACGGCGGCAACCTTCTCCCTTTTGCTCAAATGGGATGCTACACTTTGGGCGTTGACATTGACGAAGGGAGGATTGCCGATGCGCGGAAATTCTTTGCGGACAGCAACGCAAAAGGCGACTTCATCGCATCGGATGTTTTCCTACTTGAAGAATTGCACGGGTCGTTTGACGTTATCATCTGTCACGACGTGATTGAACACATTGGCGACAAACAACGCTTCTTGTCGTTGCTGCCTCCATTTCTTAAAAGAGACGGCATCGTCTTCATGTCATTCCCTGCTTGGCAGATGCCTTTTGGCGGACATCAGCAGATATGCCGAAGCCGAGTTATCAGCCATCTGCCCTTTGTTCATCTGTTGCCGAAAACAATTTATCATCTGTTTCTAGTAACATTTAGAGAGGATGATTCCTGTGTCAAAGAATTGATGTCAATCAAAGAAACGAGGACACCGATAGAACTATTCGAGCGAGTGCTGAAAAGTATAGGTTCATTCGATATCTTAGACGGAACTCTTTGGCTAGTCAATCCCCATTATGAGACAAAGTTTGGGCTACATCCTCTACGATTGCCAAGATTTTTGGGTGCAATCCCGTATGTCCGTAATTTCTTTACGACTTCATGTTTTTATGTGTTGGCTATTAGGGAATAGCTTAAGTGATGTGTACACTTAAGAGAAAGGTCGAAAATTTTTATAAAGAAATGAATGCAAAACTCTTTCTGATTACGCTGCTGATTGCTGCACACTCAATTCCTGCAGCTTCACAATCCTTATTGGTGGAAGCCAAGTCTTGGCATTGTATAGAGCGCATGTACTATAGTGACGAACCCAGTGTAACAGACCGTCCTTACACTATTACCGTCTGTGGCGACACGATTGTAGGAGAAACTGTCTGCAGAAAACTATCAAAGGTCTATCATAACGAACCAGAGAAGCCGACATACTTTGCCGCGTTAGAACAGGACAACTGCATATACATCGTTAATGCTGACACCCAAGGAGCAATCCTTGACTTCAATCTCTCTGTTGGTGATGCTGATGGAATAGAGGGCTGCGTCACTGCCATCGACTACATTACTGTGAATGGTATTCGCAGCAAACGACTCACTATTGAACGTCGGGGACATCTGCAATATCTCGTTGAAGGTATCGGGTTAAGCGATGACTGGCAGCGATATCCCATCGTGAACTCCTATTACAACGTTTTTATGTCTGTTGAGCTAAATGGAGTTACCATCTTCACCGCCAAGGACTTCAGTGCTGGCACAACATCCGTGAAGCTGATGGAGGCTCAATCTGGTCAACAGCATCCCCCCACCTACGGGCTATCAGGGAAATTCGTGAGTAGCAATGTACACGGTCAAATTATAATCAGAGATGGCAAAAAGATTATTCAGCGTTGAGATGCTTGTGAGACATCAAAACTTGTTTCATACATTATGGATGTTTATGGCATTCTTGGCCATGGGCTGTTCGTCAGAGGACGATATACTTCATGCTGTCATGAGGGATGGTATTACCTTTGATGTTGATTCGCATATTAAGGTCTATGAGACGGAAGATGCCTTTCTGCATGGTGTACGTTTTTTCCCTGAGAGACAACTACTACCTGAAGAGATTGAGAACATTGACTATGAAATTAACGGCAAATATTCTCTGACTGGCTTCAGTCAAATGGAAACCGGAAGTTGGGAGATGGCAAAATTTGGGAATTGGGCAAGTAGATATGGGCTCAGTCCCGAAGCGGTTTATTATGTCGCAACAGAGGTATATACAAAGAAACTGCCATTAGTACCTGATGGTCTGGTGATTGTTCCTAACAACCACAATGAGAGTATGGGGTTCTGCCCCGGCATTGCAGCACAGACATTCATATATGAAAATGATTATACCTCCGACTCTTGTGTGCTCAAGACAGGAAATAGAATTATCAAATACGACATAAACGGGAATCCAATAAACATTAGTATTAACAATTTAAAAGAACAACTAACATGGAAATTTCAAATTCAAAAAGACGTGTGGGATTAGCATTTACAATTCTACTTGGAACAGTTCTATTGATGGCATCATGTTCATCGGACGAAAGTCAAGAATTCATCCATAAAGACAGCAATGCCATAACACTTTCAGGTGGTGAGACGCTTGTCCTGTCTGACACAACTACGTATGAACTAGAATTTGATGAGGTCTTTGCAGATGAACCAATCTCTAACTGTCAAGATTGCTTTTCTGCACAGACAAGGGCTTCGTCAGACTCTTACAGGGCTTATGGTTATGATTCCGAGGAGCCTGAAAGTGACTGGAGAAAATACTCACTGGGCAGTTCTTGGAGCCAATATGGAATTTCTTCTGGCATATATATTGCAAGATACGTAAAAGTCCATAAAAATTTGTCGATTCAGCCAAATAAAACAGTAGTGGTAGGCAATTACAATTCAGCTAATGCTCCAGTTGATGCAATGGGATGGTATGGAAATACGAAAAATATAGGATTCTCCGCAACACCAACCAGTGACTTCATCGCAGATGGAGTTACCAGAGTATTCTACATAAATTGCAATCTTTCTGGAATATCGGTCAATAAATACATACCCGCCAAACCAACTAATTTCATATGGGCATATAAACTAACCGATCCCGAGGATATTTGGTAAAAGTTAATAAAGAGGTTCTAAAATGTGCTCAGTGCCATATAGGACCTCTTTTTAAGCAAACTTTAACACGAATAATTGTTGGATATGGAGAGTTGTTGTTACCTTTGCACCACGATAGCGTTCTTTGAGAGCAAAGCAAAATGGGTAAGAATGGGGAACTAAGGTAGTTCCTAAATCGTTACCTATGCCACTCGACAATCCTGTAACATACTGACTTTCAAATAAAAAGAAAATCCTATATGTCTCGCGCAATGCATTGAAATGGACTTCTTGATGCCGCACTCCGCCATTACGGTCTTGATCTTCTTGCAGACCGTCCAGTAGTTGATCTTGCCGAATACCAGTTTGTCTTCTTGCAGATACTTATAGCGTTCCATGATTTGCAGGGGAATATCCATCAACTTCACCTGATAAGGGATGCCTGTCTTGTGACGCTTGCCGATAATCCACTTGTCGCCGTTCACATCTACAATCTTGTCGGTTGTCAGTTCCTGTATATCGACAAACGAGAGGGCAGTGAAAGAGGCAAAGACAAAGATGTCACGGATGAATGCAAGTTCGGCATCCTCAAACTTGTGGGTCATGACTTGTTTCAGTTCGTCCTCTGTCAGATATTCACGCTCCTTCACGTTACGGGGCAGATGGAACTGGGCAAATGGATTGCGGGGGATATGCCCGTTCTGGTGTGCCCTCATTACCACACCCTTCACCCATATAACCGTAGTCCAGATGGAGCCGTGGTGCAGATTGAGGTCATTGGCGAGATACACGGAAAAGTCCTTGATGAAGTCTGGTGTCAGTTCCAGCATGGCAATGTCGGAGCGTCTGTATCGTGACTTAATAAATGAGGCAACACGGTTACGGGCACGTACAAGCGTGTGGTAGGTTCCAATTGTGCGGTCTTTCCCTACACGCTGGAGGAACTTCTCATTATCCTTGTCAAAGGCTCCCAGCAGTGTTTCGTACTCACTGCCCAGACCTTGATAGGCGTTGCGCACCATCTCAGCCGTGACAAATGCCTCACGGTCAGATAGCCGCTGATAGTGCTTGATGATCTGTGCCTTAATATTGTCGAGGTCACGGTTTATCTGCAAGGCCTCCTTGCTCCGTCCCTTGGCACAGTTGCCCTTCACGTCCCACATTTCCAGAGGGATGCTTTTCTTGCAACTGAACTGCGACTGCGTTCCGTTGATTGTCACTCGTCCCATGATGGGAACAATTCCGTTCTTCTCCTTGCTCTTGTTGGCGTAGAAGAGAATGTTAAACGTCGATCTACTCATACTTCTAAATCCTTTAAAAAAACTGGCTGCAAAAGTAATACCTTTTAGGGAATTAATCGCTATGCAAAATATAGCAGTATGAGGCAGTTAGAACGGGCGGTGAAAGATGTGCCGCTTTGCCCAGAATTGCGTGGTGGATTAACAAAGTTTAACCTGCTTTCGACGAGGTTGCAGGGTTACGATTTGGCAACTTAACCACTTCTGCGAACCTTCCAAATTTGCGTAACCCCGTTTTTTGAACTTCCCCGATTTTCCTCGTAATGCCTTTATTTTCAGGTCAAACTGCGTTAATCTTCCAAAATCGTTTTGTTATCTCGCCGATTCTTTGTATCTTTGCAGCTGAATGACAATAGGACTATCAATTTAAAACAATAACAAGATGAAGAAAAGCGTATTGACAATGATGGCTGCGGGACTGCTATTGGCCTCCGTGGCACAGGCGCAGGAGGAGCCGAAGTTCACGGCCAAGCCGTCTGGACGTATCCTGATGGACGCGGCCTACATCAACGCCCAGCATCAGGAGGGCGACCTGAAGAGCGGCGTCGGCATCCCCGATATGCGCGTCGGCGTTGGCTTCAGCTACGGCCAGTGGAAAGGCAAGGTCGATATGGGCTATGCCTATGGCAAGGTGAATATGAAGGACGTGTGGGTGCAGTATGACTTCAACAAGAAGCACTTCATCCGCGGCGGTTACTTCATCCATCAGTACGGCTTCCAGAGCAGCACCAGCTCGTCGTTCAAGGAGACGATGGAGGAGCCGCAGAGCAACGCCGTGTTCAACAACGACCGTATGATCGGCGTGATGTATGAGTATTCGGCCCCGAAGTGGCTGGCAACGGCGAGTGCCGTGGTGGAGACGGATGCGATGAAGCAGACGACCGACCTGACGGGCAGCGAGGGCCTCGGCGCGATGACCAGACTGTTGTACCGTCCGAATGCGGAGCGCGGCAATATGTTCCAGGTGGGTGTGAGTGCCGGCATCGAGGGCCCCAGGTACAGCAGCACGGAGGAACTGAAGCACAAGCAGTTTACGCTGAATACCCGCTGGCCGACGCGTGTGGCGAAGGTGAATTCGCAGTCGGTGGTCATAGCCGATGCGAAGACGATGTATAAGTTCTCGCCCGAGGTGATGTACTCCCGTGGGCGCTTTGCCGTGATCGGCCAGTATTTCGTCAACTCGATCACCCGCGACAACAACCTGAAGACGTTTACCGGTCACGGCGGCTATGTGACGCTGCGTGGACTCGTGAAGGGTCGCGAGTATGCCCCGAATATGGGCGACGGCGGCATCGCCACGCCTGATCCGGGCAATATGGAACTGTGTCTGCAGTATAACTACACGAACCTCCACGATGAGAGTGCGGGTGCCTTAGGCGGCAAGTTGCACGACTGGGCGCTCTGTTATAACTTCTATCCCAACAAGTATATGATCTGGCGTGTGCGTGCTTCTTATACCAAGGTGTTCGACCGTGCAGGTTATGAGGATAACGGGGTGACGATACTGGAGACACGATTGCAGGTGAAATTCTGAGAAAATTTAAGACTTAAAAAATTATAGAATTATAAAATTATAATAGTTATGAAAAAGATGATGATTTTGGCTGTGATGATGATGGCCGCAGTATGTGCTCAGGCACAGAGTGACAAGAGTCCCGTTAATGCGTATTTCACTACCGGTGAGATGCCTGATATGATCAAGTGGTGTCCGGTGCCCCCGGATACTACCAGCGCCCAGTTCGCCTACGACATCACCCAGTATTTCTGGGGTAAGAAGATGCGTCTGAACAAGGAGCGTGCCGACATTGCCATCCGCGACGCCGAGTACGGTCTCGACTGCATTATCCGTGAGTTCAGCGAGCCCTTCGGCCTGAAGATCTCGAAGGAGGAGACACCAGAGATCTATAAGGTTTTGCGCGAGGGAACGGCTACGTGCGACAGCATCTGCACGCTGCCCAAGAGGTATTATATGCGCAAGCGTCCGTTTGTGCGTTTCCACGAGCCGACGCTCTATCCTGCCGATGAGCCGAATCTGAAGAAGAACGGCAGCTTCCCCTCTGGTCACACGCTGTTGGGCTGGAGTTCGGCCCTGTTGCTCTCTGAGATCAATCCCGAGCGTGCCGACACCCTTCTGGCCCGTGGTCTGATGTATGGTGAGAGCCGCGTGATCGTAGGTGCCCATTGGCAGAGCGACGTGGATGCCGCCCGTCTGGCTGCCGCTGCCGCCTATGCCAGGCTGCACACCTCGGAGCGGTTCTTAGAGCAGATGCGACTGGCTCGTGAGGAGTTCCGCGTGAAGACTGGTCTGGCCACCATCATCGAGATGAAGGCCTGGCAGAAGGAACAGAAGAAGCGCGCCAAGGCAGCCGCCAAAGCTGCCAAGTTTGCTGCAAGATAAACAAAAAGTCCGTGGGTCGATGGCCCACGGACTTGTTTTTATTTCTTTCCGTTGATGGTATAGTCGAGTGCTGCGCCGATGGCCGTGCAGTACTGGGAGTGCTTGGGTACGTGGAAACGGATGTCGTAGAGCTTCTCAAGACCGGGGAACACCTCCTTGCATTGTGGCAGCAGGGAGAGGTTACCGATGAGCACGAAGTCGCGGATGTCGCTGCCTAAGGAGGCGAGCCAGGCGGCAGAACCGATGCTCTGCAGCACCATCTTGATCAGTCCGGCGGCGATGTCTTCCTTCGAGGCGTCGCTCTGCGCCTTGGCAAAGTTGGAGGCCGTGGTGTCCATAGGCAGTCCGGGCAGGGGATGGGCGCTGATGTCGCCGATGACGAGGTCGATGTTGCGCACGTTACCCTGTTTGGCCATCGCCACCACCTGCGTGATGTCGCTGGTGTTGAGCATAATGCGGGCGAGTCCGGCCAAAGTGCCTCCGCCGACGCCGATACCGCCGATATGCTTCATCTCAGCACCGTTGCAGCGGATGAAGGTCGTACCGGTACCCATCGAGACGACGATGGCGTGGTCGAGCTTCGATTCGAACTTTGCTCCGAGACCGTCGGCCACGAACTCCTCAGACTTGGCGGTGGGCAGTCCGTAGATGGGGGTGTCGATATAGGCTGCGCCTACGCCGGTGAGCATCACCTGCTCCACATCCTTCAGGTCGATGTCGTTGTCGTGCAGGTATTTGCCGAACGCACCATAGAGGGAGGTGATAGGGTCTGCTGCCGTGATGCTGATGGGGGCTGTGACCTTACCGTTCTTAATGCCAACAATCTTTGTGGTTGAGATACCCACGTCAATACCAATTACTATTGCCATAATTTGAGTTGTTTAGGTAAAAAAAGAAACCCGGCCGCCATCACGCGAAACCGGGCTAATGAAAGGAGGAGTGGTACCTCCAGGAATCGAACCGGGGACACACGGATTTTCAGTCCGATGCTCTACCAACTGAGCTAAGGCACCATTGTGGTTTCTGCATTCCTTTCGTTTTGCGGGTGCAAAGGTACGAACTTTTTTTGAACTCACCAAATATTTTGCGAACTTTTTTCAAAAAAAGTAGCGGGATTGACGAATTGCATTCGTCGACGTCTTTCGCGACTCGGCCATTTAAGCGAGCTTAATGGCTCTCGCTGCTCAATCCGTTCCACCCCTGTGCCTTGAGCTCAAACTCCTGATTATCACGGGTTACGAGCATCTGGCCGAATCTGGCGTCGGTGATATGTCCGATGAGCTTCACCCCCTCTATCTGCTCGATCTTTTCGTGGTCGCCGATGGGAACGGTGAACAAAAGTTCGTAGTCTTCGCCGCCATTCAAGGCACAGGTGGTGACGTTCATATTCATCTCTTCGGCCATCACAGCCGTCTGGTAGTCGATGGGGATGTTTTTCTCGTAGATGCGACAACCCACGCCCGACTGTTTGCAGATGTGCATCAGTTCTGACGAGAGACCGTCGGAGATGTCCATCATCGCCGTCGGACGGATGCCGGCCTCACGCAGTTTCTCGATGATGTCACCACGGGCCTCGGTCTGCAGCTGGCGCTGCAAAAGATATTCCTTGCCAGCGAAATCCGGCTCGAAATGGGCCAGTTCCTCAAGGGCGCGTTTGTCATCCTTCCGCTTGGCCTCTTCCACCTGCTGGTAATAGACGCTCTTCTCGCGTTCCAACAGCTGCAGGCCCATATAGGCGGCTCCCAGGTCACCGCTGACGCAGATCAGGTCGGTATCCTTGGCGCCGTTGCGGTAGACGATATCCTCTTTCCTGGCCTCGCCGATGCAGGTGATGGAGATGGCCAGTCCGGTGTAGCTCGAGGTGGTGTCGCCGCCGACGATGTCCACGCCCCATTTGTCACAAGCCAGACGCAGACCGCTGTAGAACTGTTCCATATCCTCCACGGAGAACCGTTTGCTGATAGCCAGCGAGACGGTCATCTGCCGGGGGGTGCCGTTCATAGCGAACACATCGCTGATGTTCACCATCGCACTCTTATATCCGAGGTGCTGCAGGTCGATGTAGGTCAGGTCGAAATGGACGCCCTCCATCAGCAGGTCGGTGGTGACGAGCACTTCCTTATCCGGATAAGAGAGAACGGCGCAGTCGTCGCCTACGCCGTATTTCGTACTCTCGTTCTTGATCTTGATGTCTTTGGTGAGATGGTCGATCAGGCCGAACTCTCCGAGTTTTGCTATTTCCATTCTTCTGTGGGGTGATCGGTGTTGAATTTCTCTTTTCGTAGGCTTTCCACCTGTTCTGACTGGACGATCATCTCCCTCATAATCGTTGTCATCAGCGGCTGGGCTTTATTGGCCGCTTTCTGTACTTCCTCGTGACTGACCTCTACGGGAGAGTTGAAGCCGCCAAGGTCGGTGATGATGGAAATGCCGAAAGTGCGGATGCTACAATGATGGGCTACGATAACCTCCGGTACGGTGGACATTCCCACAGCGTCTCCGCCCAAGATGCGGTACATCTTATATTCGGCAGGCGTTTCAAAGGTGGGACCTTGCACACCGACATAGACGCCGTATTTTACCCTGATCTTTTTCTCACGGGCGATCTCCGTAGCGAGTTTAATCAGTTTCTGATCATAAGTCTCGTGCATATCCGGGAACCTCGGACCCGTGGGGAAGTTCTTCCCGCGAAGGGGATGCTCGGGGAAGAAATTGATGTGGTCGGTGATGATCATCAGGTCGCCCACAAGGAAACTTTCGTTCATACCACCGGCGGCGTTGCTGACGAAGAGTGTCTTGATGCCCAGTTCGTACATCACACGGACGGGGAAAGTCACTTCTTTCATCGAGTAGCCCTCATAGTAGTGGAAGCGGCCCTTCATAGCCATAATATCCACGCCTCCCAGCTTGCCGAAGATCAGCTTGCCGCTGTGACCTTCAACTGTGGATACGGGGAAGTTGGGAATCTCCGAATAGGAGAATTCGTAGGTGTCAGTTATTTCTGAAGCTAATTGTCCGAGGCCTGTCCCCAGAACTATTGCTGTCTTTGGGCTTGTGGTCATCCGGCTTTTTAGCCAGGAGGCCGTTTCTTGAATTCTTTCGTACATAATTGATGATGGTTTGATTGAATGTATTTTCCTGATCGAGCAGAATCTGGATCTTGATGGGCAGGGCGTAGAGATGGCTCTTCACCTCGTCGCTCAGACCTTCGACCTGCTTCAGACGGGTCTCGTCTTTCTCTGTAGTAATGATGAGCTTGGGCGAGGGGAGGGCGCTGAACGCCTCGTTGATATGCTCGATGTCCTTCTTCTTGAAATTGTGATGGTCGCTGAAGGCCAGCGGAGTCACCTCCTTGGCATAGGCCTTCAGATCGAGCAGCATCTGCTCAGGCGAGGCGATGCCAGTCAACAGCAGGACATGCTGATCGGCCAGGGCCTCTGATAATGTCTGAGTACTCTGATTATTCTGAAAGACCGGTCTCAAGGTCTCGAACTCGTGAGTGGAGAAGAAGAGCTGCTGGTAGGGATAGAGGCTCATAGCCTTGGTGATGACGCGGAACTCCATCGGTTTCAGATCCTTCGGACATTTCGTGACGATTACGATGTCGGCGCGGTTCTTGCTCTCTATAGGTTCCCTGAGTCGTCCTGCCGGCAACAGCTTGTCGTAGATGATTAGACGGTGGTAGTCGACGAGCAGGATGTTGATGCCCGGTTTCACATAACGGTGCTGGAAGGCGTCGTCGAGGAAGATGACATCGATGTCCTTGACGTATTCTCCGCCGGTCAGCTTATCAATGCCCCGAGTACGTTTCTTGTCCACGGCCACGGTGATGTCGGGGAACTTGGTCTTCATCTGGTAAGGTTCGTCGCCGATGGTGCGGACGGTCGCATCGTCACCGGCCAGCACGAAACCGCTGGTCTTACGTTTATAACCCCGGCTCAGCACGGCCACCTTCGCCTGATCTTTCAGCAGACGGATGAGGTATTCCACATGGGGGGTCTTGCCGGTGCCGCCGACGGTGATATTGCCGACGGAGATGACCGGCGTGCTGAAAGATCGGCTTTTCAGGATGCCCATCTCGAAGAGCAGGTTTCTGAAACCGACGCCCAAGCCGTAGAGCCAACTGAGTGGCAACAGCTTCTTGTTAATGCTGATGAGGTCGCCCTCGATTCTGTCCTTACCTAACACTTTTACCTTCTCACCTATTATACCTTTTTACTTTTTTACCTTTTTACCATTTACTTCACTCTGACATCCTCAAGTATACGGGCCTGGAGCGTATTGCCGCTCTTCACACTCTGACGGATCTCCATCAGCGGCTCGTAGAGGTCGCCGAGGAAGATCTTCAGCTCTTCCTGCAACTTGCTGTCGAGGTAAGAACCTTTATTCTCCTTTGGCATAAAGGTGTCGAGCCAGTTGCCCTTGCCGGGATATGCCTTGGTGTGATACTCCTTGGCCTTGGCGAGTTCGGCGGCCTTCTTCACGGCATCGTCCAGGCTGCCGATCTGGTCGATGAGTTTGATCTTGATGGCGTCGGTAGCCAACCATACACGGCCCTGGGCGATGGAGTCGACCTGGGCGGGCTTCATACCACGACCTTCAGAGACGATGTCGAGGAAGTTCTGGTAGCCGCGGTCTACGTAGGTCTGCATACGCTTCATAATCTCGTCGGGGTTCTTGCCAAGAACCAGATCGACCTCGTAGTCAGAATACTTATTGGTGGTCACACCGTCGAAGGTCACACCGAGCTTGTCCTGTACCAGTCCGCTGAAGTTGGGAAACAGACCGAAGATGCCGATGCTGCCGGTGATGGTCGTCGGCTCAGCAACGATGCAGTTGGCGGGTGAACTGATCCAGTAGCCACCAGAGGCAGCCACGCCACCCATCGATACCACTACGGGTTTCTTGGCCTTGACCAGTTTGATGGCGTGGCGGATCTGTTCTGAGGCTACGGCACTACCACCGCCGGAGTTCACACGGAACACCACGGCCTTCACGTTATCGTCGTCAGCCAGCTTTCTCAGGTCTTCTGCCGTCGTCTTGCCCACGATGCAATGGCCACCGCCGTTGATCAGGTTCGTGACTTCGCTGTCCACGATGCTGCCGAAGGCGTAGTACACGGCAATCTGGTCGCCGTCTTCGTTCTTATCAGCCTTCACGTTCAGCATATCGGCGAGGGTCAGCTGGGGGATATTGTCATCCTTGCCGAGTTGCAGGCGATCTTTGATCTCTGCCTTGAGTTCCTCGGGAAACAGGATCTTATCGACGAGCTTTGCCGTCAGATAGTCATCGGGGTTGGCAAATGCCATGATGCTGTCGTTGGCCAGCTGGTTCAGCTGCTCAGGCGTCACCTTGCGGCTCTCGGCAATCTCCTTCAGCCAATACTGCCAGATGCCGTTGTTGTAGGCGGTACGCTGCTCACGGTCGTAGTCGCTCATACCCGTCATCGTATTACGCTCCACATAACTCTTATATTTGCCTACTTTGGCAGTCATATACTTCACGCCGATCTTATCGTAGAGCCCTTTCAGATACTCACTCTTGCCGCCGAGACCTTTGAAGTCGACATTACCCTCGGCGTTCAGGTACACCTTGTCGGCCACGGACACCACGTAGTAGTTGGCCTGCATATACATATCGGCGTAGGCCACGATCCACTTGCCGCTCGTCTTGAAGTCCTTCAGGGCGTCGCGCAGCTGCTGGGCGGTGGCTGGGGCGTCGAACTCCGTCAGTCCGCCTTCCAGGTAGATACCCTTGATATCGTCGTTGTCCTTGGCCTTGCGGATGCTGGCAATGAGGTCGTCAAGGCCCATGGCACTCATGTCATTCATACCGAGCACGGCGTCTAAGGGTGTACTTCCTTCAGCCCGTTCGCTGATGGTGCCGCTGAGTTTGATCACGAACACCGAGTTGTCCTCCACCTTGGTCGGAGCCGACTCGCTGGCCAGCATGCCGACGAGTGAGATGACGAGGAAGAATCCCGCAATCAGCAGGAAGATTGCGATGCCACAGATGGTGGCGAGTGTCATTTTAAAGAACTGTTTCATACCTTATTAATAATAATATAGTTGATTTCAGCCGACAAAGATAGTGTATTTTTTTGATATGACAAAATAATCCGTCAATTATTTGCTTTCTGACAAGTTGTCACACCTCCGGCACTTGGCACGGTTTTGGCAGAAAGAAAGGCGGAGCGGTTGAAAGACTGCCCCGCCTATTATATATAAATAAGGTATAACAATTAAAATATTAACAGTATTATGAACATCAAACCATTAGCAGACCGCGTGTTGGTATTGCCCGCACCGGCAGAAGAGAAGATCGGTGGTATCATCATTCCTGATACCGCTAAGGAGAAACCCCTCCACGGAACCATCAAGGCCGTTGGTCAGGGAACGAAGGACGAGCAGATGATCCTGAAAGAGGGTGACGAAGTGCTCTATGGCAAGTATAGTGGCACCGAACTCGAGTTCGAGGGCACCAAGTATCTAATGATGCGCCAGAGTGACGTGCTCGCAGTAATTGAGAAATAATTATGCATTATGAATTATTAATTATGAATTGTAATTATGGCAAAGGATATTAAATTCAATATTGACGCCCGCGACGCTATGAAGCAGGGCGTAGACCAGTTGGCTAATGCTGTCAAGGTAACACTCGGTCCGAAGGGCCGCAACGTGGTCATTGAGAAGAAGTTCGGTGCTCCGCAGATCACCAAGGACGGTGTGACCGTCGCCAAGGAGATTGAGCTGGAGGACAAGTTTGAGAATACTGGTGCACAGCTCGTGAAGAGCGTTGCCTCGAAGACCGGTGACGATGCTGGTGACGGTACAACTACTGCTACCATCCTCGCCCAGGCAATCGTGGCCGAGGGGCTGAAGAACGTCACCGCCGGTGCTAACCCTATGGATCTGAAGCGTGGTATCGACAAGGCTGTGAAGGCTGTGACTGAGCATATCGCCAAGAGTGCTGAGCAGGTGGGCGACAACTACGATAAGATCGAGCAGGTGGCTACCGTCTCTGCCAACAACGACAAGGAGATCGGTGAGCTGCTGGCTGAGGCTATGCGTAAGGTCTCTAAGGACGGTGTGATCACCATCGAGGAGTCAAAGAGCCGCGACACCCACATCGGCGTTGTCGAGGGTATGCAGTTCGACCGTGGTTATCTGTCAGCTTACTTCATCACCGACTCTGAGAAGATGGAGTGCGTGATGGAGAATCCTTACATCCTCATCTACGACAAGAAGATCTCGAACATCAAGGACTTCCTGCCCATCCTGCAGCCCGCTGCCGAGAGTGGCCGTCCTCTGCTCGTGATTGCCGAGGATGTGGACTCTGAGGCTCTGACCACATTGGTTGTGAACCGTCTGCGTGGCGGTCTGAAGATCTGTGCCGTGAAGGCTCCTGGCTTCGGCGATCGTCGTAAGGCTATGCTCGAGGATATCGCAACGCTGACTGGTGGTGTGGTGATCAGCGAGGAGAAGGGCCTGAAGCTGGAGCAGGCTACGCTCGAGATGCTGGGTACCTGTGACAAGGTGACGGTGTCTAAGGACAACACCACCATCGTGAACGGTGCCGGTGACAAGCAGGCCATCCAGGATCGTATTGCTCAGATCAAGAAGGAGATTGAGGTGACCACCTCTTCTTATGATAAGGAGAAGCTGCAGGAGCGTCTGGCTAAGTTGGCCGGTGGCGTTGCTGTGCTCTATGTCGGTGCCAACTCTGAGGTGGAGATGAAGGAGAAGAAGGATCGTGTTGACGATGCTCTCTGCGCTACCCGTGCCGCCATCGAGGAAGGTGTGGTTGCCGGTGGTGGTACCACATACATCCGTGCCCAGGAGGCTTTGGCTGAGCTGAAGGGTGACAACGCCGACGAGCAGACTGGTATCAACATCATCTGCCGCGCTATCGAGGAGCCGCTGCGCCAGATTGCCGTCAATGGCGGTGCCGAGGGTGCTGTGGTCGTCCAGAAGGTCCGTGAGGGTAAGGGCGATTTCGGTTTCAATGCCCGTACTGATGTCTATGAGGATCTGCGTGAGGCTGGTGTCATCGATCCTGCCAAGGTGGCACGTGTCGCTCTGGAGAACGCTGCCAGCATCGCCGGTATGTTCCTCACCACGGAGTGTCTCATCGTCGACAAGCCCGAGAAGGAGCCTGCTATGCCGATGGGCGGTGCCCCGGGTATGGGGGGTATGATGTAAACAGCGTATCACCGTGACCTGATGAAATGATACAATTTTGCTAAGCAAACATAACAAATTGAGGGATGGATTCGATAATCCATCCCTTTTTTATGGTATTTTGTTTGCATACAAGTCATTTTATTCAAGAAATTCTTGGCAGCGATTCAAAATCATTTTACCTTTGCAGCAAATTTTTTGATTTGTTTTAGTAGATTAGTTTTTAAGTAGTTTGTTTTTTGGAACCGGGTGTCGTGAGACAGCCGGTTTTTTAATTTATTATAATTCTTACATTCTTAATTCTTAATTCTTAATTAAATATATTACCTTTGCAGTCGTTATGCAGGAACTCATTGAACTCTATACGCAATGGAAAGGTGCTGAGCCCGCCAACGTCAGTCAGATTCCTGGCGGTGGCAGCAACAGAACCTACTTCAGGCTGACGGACAACAACGGCCAGTCTGTCATCGGTGTCATCGGTACGAGCCGTGATGAAGATCACGCATTTATCTATCTCACGGAGCATTTCAGCCGCCGTCAGTTGCCCGTGCCGAAGATCCTTGCTGCCAGCGACGATCAATTGCGGTATCTGCAGACAGACCTCGGTTCACTCTCCCTCTTCGATGCCGTTCGTGGTGGTCGTGAGGCAGGTGGACGTTATACGTTGAAGGAACAGGAACTGCTGAAGCGTACCATCCGTGAGTTGCCGAACATCCAGATCCGTGGTGCCCGTGGACTGGACTTCTCCAACTGTTATCCTCAGGCGGAGTTCAATCAGGACAGCGTGCTCTTCGATCTGAACTATTTCAAGTACTGCTTCCTGAAAGCCACTGAACTTGACTTCCACGAGCTGAAGCTGGAGGCAGATTTCCGGCTCTTCGCCAAGGATCTGACGACCGATGAGTATTTCGTTGGCGGGGATATGAAATCCACAGCCGTAGAGAGTTTCCTCTATCGCGACTTCCAGGCCCGCAACGTGATGCTTGACCACGATGGCAATCCGTACTTTATTGACTATCAGGGCGGGCGTAAGGGACCTTACTATTACGACCTTGCCTCGTTCCTCTGGCAGGCTTCCGCGAAGTATCCGCATAAGCTGCGCCGTGAACTGGTCTATGAATACTATAACTCGCTGAAGAATTATGTAGAGGTGCCGCCAGCCCGTCATTTCGTGAGCCGGCTCTCCCTGTTCGTACTCTTCCGTACACTCCAGGTGCTGGGTGCTTACGGTTTCCGTGGTTACTTCGAGCAGAAGAAGCACTTCATCGAGTCTATCCCGCCGGCCATCCAGAATCTGCGTGAACTGCTGGCCAGCTCGTCGGTATTCCACTATCCTCATCTGATGGAGATTCTCCGACAGTTGACCGAATTGCCGCAGTTCCAGCAGATAGAGACGATTGCCAGTCGTGCCGACGGTTACAAGACGACAGACCTGAATCCCTATAAGGCCCATCCTCAGGACGGCCCGGCTACGTTTTCGAAATACGATGCCCAGGGCCCGTTGGTGGTGAGGGTATATAGCTTCTCCTATCGTGAGGGCATCCCCGAGGATGAGAGTGGCAATGGTGGTGGTTATGTCTTCGACTGTCGTAGCACCCATAACCCCGGCCGTTATGAGCCTTACAAACAACTGACGGGACTTGATGAGCCTGTGATTCGATTCCTGGAGGATGACGGTGAGATTCTGACCTTCCTCGATTCGGTCTATAAGCTTGCCGATGCCCACGTGCGCCGATATATCCAGCGTGGCTTTACCTCGCTGATGTTCTCTTTCGGCTGTACGGGTGGTCAGCATCGTTCCGTCTATTCCGCCCAGCACCTTGCTGAGCATATCCACGACAAGTTCGGCATCGAGGTGCGCATCTGCCACCGTGAGCAGAACATCCATCAGACGTTGGAGAGAAGTGAAAAGTGAAATATTTGAAGATATGAAGAAGATTTATTATTTAGTTGTTTGCGGAGTCTTTGCTATGTTGTTCGCCTCGTGTTCGACGAAGCAGAGTGCCATCAATCAGTTGGAGAGTTTCTCCACAGAACTGCGTGACCACAGCCGTTATTATGGCATTCAGGACTGGGAGAAGGCCGGCAAGAAGTTCGTTGATATCACCAAGAAGGTGAAGAAGCACGAGCTGGACTATACCCCTGAGGAACTGGCTCGTATCGGCAAGCTCGAAGGAGAGTGTGCCGGCTATATGGCCCGTGGTGCCAAGGATAACGTGACAGACCGTCTGCGAGGACTCCTTAACGAGATCCAGGGCATTATCCAGGGTGTCACAGGTGCCTTTGGAAATTTTGAGTAAGGATATGAAGCAGGCGATGATCTTTGCCGCAGGACTGGGTACGCGGCTGAAACCTCTGACCGACACGATGCCAAAGGCATTGGTGAGGGTAGGAGGACAGCCCTTGCTCTGGCACGTCATCCAGAAACTCAAGGCTGCTGGTTATGAGCTTCTGGTAGTGAACGTGCATCACTTTGCAGAACAAATCGTCGATTATCTCAAAGCCAACGATAACTTCGGCCTTGACATCCGCATCAGCGATGAGACCAATGGCTTGCTTGAGACGGGCGGTGGCATTAAGAAGGCTCTCCCTCTCTTCGATCCTTCCGAGCCCATCCTCATCCATAATGTCGATATCCTCAGTAACTTGGATTTATCTAAAACAACGGATTTCGGAACATCCGTGAAATCCGAGGAATCCGTTGTTGTGGTTAGCCAGCGTAAGACGAAGCGCTATTTGCAGTTCGACGATGATATGCGACTGATAGGCTGGAAGAACATCGAGACTGGTGAGGTGAAAGGTCGCGAGGGCCGTCCGTTGGCTTTCAGCGGCATTCATATATTTCATCCGTCCATGGCTCCCTTGATGGAGGATTGGCCTGACCGTTTCCCCATTATGGACTTCTACCTGAAGGTATGTGCCGATCACGTCATCCGTGGCTTTGAAGCACCCAATCTGCAACTCCTCGATGTCGGCAAGCTCGACACCCTCGAACAAGCAAATATGTTTATAGAAACGAATATGAATAATGTGAATAATATAATCCACGAATAAATTATGCAACAGAAGATTATAATCTTGGATTTTGGTTCTCAGACCACGCAACTCATCGGCCGTCGTGTCCGTGAGCTGGATACCTTCTGTGAGATCTTGCCCTACAACAAGTTCCCGAAGGACGATCCCTCGGTCATTGGTGTGATTCTGAGCGGTTCGCCTTTCTCGGTTCACGACCCTGAGGCGTTCAAGGTAGACCTGAGTCAGTTCGTCGGGCGTCTCCCCGTGCTGGGCATCTGCTATGGTGCGCAGTTCATCAGCCATACCTTAGGCGGAAAGGTGGAGAAGGCCGACAGTCGTGAGTATGGTCGTGCCAACCTTGAGACCATCAATCTCTACAATCCGCTCTTCAAGGGCTTCTCTACGGGTTCCCAGGTGTGGATGAGTCACGGTGACACCATCACCGCCATCCCTGAGGATTTCGAGGTGATCGGTTCTACCAAGGATGTGCGGAATGCAGCCTTTGCTTCCACCAAGCAACCCATTTGGGCTGTGCAGTTCCATCCCGAGGTGTTCCATACGCTTCAGGGTTCTCTGCTGCTGAAGAACTTCGTGGTAGACATCTGCGGCTCCAAGCAGGAGTGGAGTGCTGCCTCGTTTGTTGACTCTACGGTGGCTGAGCTCAAGGCGCAGTTAGGACAGGACAAGGTGATATTAGGTCTGAGCGGAGGTGTCGATTCCTCCGTCGCTGCCGTGCTGCTGAACCGAGCCATCGGCGACCGCCTCACCTGTATCTTCGTCGATCACGGTATGCTCCGTAAGAACGAGTTCCGTCAGGTGATGGACGACTATAAGGTGTTGGGTCTCAACGTGATCGGTGTCGACGCTAGCGAGAAGTTCTTTGCTGACCTGGCTGGTGTCGATGAGCCGGAGCAGAAGCGTAAGATCATCGGCCGCGACTTCGTGGAGGTGTTCAATGCCGAGGCGAAGAAGATCACCGATGCCAAGTGGCTGGCGCAGGGTACCATCTATCCTGACCGTATCGAGTCGCTGAACATCACGGGCAAGGTCATCAAGAGCCATCACAACGTGGGAGGTCTGCCGAAGGAGATGCGCCTGCAACTCTGCGAGCCGCTGAAGTGGCTGTTCAAAGATGAGGTGCGTCGTGTGGGTCGTCAGCTCGGTATGCCTGAGCATCTCATCACCCGCCATCCCTTCCCAGGTCCGGGCCTTGCCGTCCGTATCTTGGGCGACATCACGCCAGAGAAGGTACGAATCCTTCAGGATGCCGATGATATTTATATAAAAGGTTTGCGCGAGTACAAGGTGAAGCTCTCTGGCGAAGAGGCCCGCAAGGTCTTGGCTGCCGGCGTGCCTGCCGATATGAAGGACGGCACCATCGAGGTGTCGCTTTATGACCAGATCTGGCAGGCTGGAGCCATCCTGCTCTCCACCGTCCGTAGTGTCGGTGTGATGGGCGATGAGCGTACTTACGAGCATCCCGTTGCCTTGCGTGCCGTCACCTCTACCGATGCGATGACCGCCGACTGGGCTCATCTGCCATACGACTTCATGGCGAAGGTGTCTAACGAGATCATCAACAAGGTTCGTGGTGTCAACCGCGTTTGTTACGATATCTCCTCAAAACCGCCTGCAACGATCGAGTGGGAATGAACTCCCACGCAGAGACACTTTAGAACAAACAGCATGACTATCGAAGAAAGATACAAGCGTCTGCAAGAGGAACATCGCCAGTTGCAGGAGGATTATGCCCACTTGAGCACGATGTTCGAGAATATGGGTAGGGGCTACGAAGAGGCTCTCAACCTCTACGACCAGGCTATGGAGTCATCGCGGATGAAGACCGACTTCATTCAGCAGATCTCCCACGAGATACGCACCCCGCTCAACATCCTCAGCGGCTTTACTCAGGTGCTCACCTCGGGTATGGAACTCGATGAGGCCACCCGGCAGGAAGTGACTAAGGGAATCGTCGACAACACGGAGCGCATCACATCGCTGGTAAACAAGATGCTCGAACTGGCTGAGTCTGGCAGCGACACCCCATTGGAACGTAACGACCAGGCGCTGGCCATTCAGATTGCTGCTCAGGCAGCCGAAGATTCCGGCATCACGCAGGCCACACACCTTGACTTCGACCTCGACATCGCCCCTGAGGCAGAAACCGTCATGCTTACCACCGCCCTTGCTCCAGCCACTCGCGTTCTTACGCTGCTGCTCGATAACGCGATGAAGTTCACGCACCCTGCTGAGGCTGCAGGAGGTGTCGATGCTGTGAAGGAAAAGGCACATGCTGTGCTTCGCGTTACCATTGACGACGGCTTGGTTGTCTTCACGGTAGAGGACACTGGCATCGGGGTGCCACTGGAAGAGTCTGAGCATATCTTCGAAGAGTTCGTGCAACTCGACAAATACTATGATGGAACGGGCATCGGCCTGACCGTTGCCCGATCTTTAGCCCATCGCTTGGGAGGCGATGTCAGGCTCGACACCGACTATTCTTCTGGTGCCCGCTTCGTCTACACTCTCCCTCTTTAAGTCTCCAAGCGTTTACAGGATGAGGTTGCCATTCCATATAGTTCAGCTCCTGAAGGATAAGTCCGCAAATGACTTGCGGCAGCCTTCAGATTGCGAGTTTCTGTCACTGGATATTGAGAGCAAGACGGGAGTCCGTATTGGCTCAACAACACTCAAACGGCTTTTGGGTTTTGCCCAGGATGATCGTTTACCCCACGCCAGTACCCTTGATGCCATAGCCCGCTATCTCGGCTATGCCCATTGGGATGAGTTGAAGGACATTGAAGACAAAGGCAACTCAGATTTTGGCACGACGGAAGAAGAAATCCGTTCTGATGATTTAGCCCCTGATAGAATTGTGGAATTTGCATACCTGCCAGACCGTCTGGTAAGGTTGAAGTATCTTGGTTCCCATCGTTATCTGGTCTTGGAAAGCCAGAACAGCAAACTTCAGGCTGATGATGAGATAGAAGTGCTGAACTTCGTGCTCCATCATCCTCTCTTAGTACTTAATGTCTGGCGCGAAGGCAAGTCATTGGGTCAGTTCACGGCTGGCCGCATCTCCGGCCTCTCTTCAATCACGGTGTTGTAGTCAATGGATTCTTCTCAGTTTTCAGACAGCCAACCCAAATATGATGCCATCGAACAGATGGATACACGTGGAGCCACCTGTAACACTTTCCGTGTGAAGCTTTATGGCAAACTGCATTTCCTGAAACGGCTGAAAGCTGAATATGCTGGCGACATCCGATACCAAGAGGCTCTTCGCAAGGAGTTTGAGACGGGCTATCGCCTGGAGCATCCAAACCTGGTGCGCTATCTCTCGCTCGACCATGATGGCATTCTGATGGAGTATGTCGATGGCGAGACCCTTTCCCATCGGCTTGCTGCAAATCCCGACTATTTCAACAATCGGAAGCATACGGATAAGTTCGTCCGTCAGTTGTTGGATGCTCTCGGCTATCTGCACAGCCATCAGGTGCTCCATCTCGACTTGAAACCCGATAATATCCTGCTTACCCGAATTAACGATGATGTCAAACTCATCGACCTCGGGTGTTGCTACACAGACTCTTTCCCAGATACCCAAGGCTACACCAGCGAGTTTGCCGCCCCAGAGCAATTATCCATTATCCATTGCCCATTATCCATTCAAACCGACATCTATGCCTTTGGCAAAATCCTCGACTTATTGCCTTCCTCTTATATATATAATAAGGTGGTAGCCCGTTGTACGGCAGAATATCCCAAAGACCGCTATCAGTCAGTAGGGGAGATCCTGCACGACATCGATGGCATGAGACCGTTTCTTCGTTATTTATCAATTATCGTGGCTATTGTTGTGGCTTTGGTCGTTTGCCTCTTTTTCATAACCCGTCATCAGGAATCATCCCCTGTAATGCAGGAAGCCCCGATGGATTCCGTTGCTCCGTCCAAGGAGAATCAGGGGGACAGGTCGCGTGATTCTGTTCATCAGAATCATGGCCCTGTCCCCATGATTCTCCAGCCTAAGGATTCCATTTCTCAGCCAAAGGCTGTTCCCGCCGAAGAACCAATTCCACAGGTTCCTAAGAAAGATGACCGGATCCGATTCATGGAAGACGTAGAGCGGATGATGGATAAAGCCTATCGCTCCACCATTGCCACTTTTTGTGATTCTGTCTTCCCGCCTCCTGTCAATCATTCAGGCAACCCTTGGGCCGATTCTTCCACAGAGTTTCACAATCAGACCATTCAGATTGGTGACCGCCTCATCAAGAAATATCCTTCCATCCCAGAAACCACCATCCGCCAGGAGACGGAAATGCGTTTCCAATCTCTCGTCTCCCACGTCTTCAATCTGATGCGCGAAAATGCAAAACGATAATAAATGCTAAATGGAAGAAATGGTCACGCTGTTTCTTCCATTATTTATTTTTGTTTCGTACCTTTGCCCTCCAATAGAGTATTAATCCATAAAAATGAATTGACAATGAAACGAACGATGTTATTATTGGCCTTCTGCGGTATGCTGACCGCAGCGATGGCAGACTGGACCTACGGCACAGCCCGCTTCAGTGGCAACCAACCCTCCTCCTGCCTCCATCACGGCACGGTGACTATCTGGTACAACGGTTCTCTGAAACAGACGGGAATCAGTGGCGGTGTAGAAATCTGGGAGGGTACAGGCGACATCTGCGTAGTGTATCCCAAAGACTATCGTGGCCCCCAGATGCGCTTTACTTCCACAGGTGGTACCGTCCAAATCCAGACATTGAAATAAGAATTAATTGACGTTTTACCCAAAAAACAGCAATAGAAAACACAAAATTCAATAAAAATGTGTACTTTTGCAAAAAATACAGCTCATAATGAACGTCGTATAAGAAAAAATGCTTATCTTTGCGTCGTGGCGGAGAATCCGTCATAGTCATAGCAATGGAAGCGTTTAGCTTTTTCCAAACCGAGAACTTCGACAACTCTCAAATAAAGTGGAAAAGTAGAGACGTTCTTCCCTTAGTAATGATAGTATTGGTATATCCATACGTCATACAAGGGTGTGAGCTGTTTTTCTAATCTCTTTATTAGGCAGTCGAAGGCCTCTCGGTTAGATTAGCTGACAGGCTCACACTTCTTTTTGTTGTGGCTACAACCTAAAATAATAATAATTACAGGGCCTGTAATACATAACAATATAATGGGTAGTTCATTTGAATTAAAGTTGCGAAATCAATTAAGTAGCCAAGGCGTTACCACTGCTGATGTCGAATTTATTATGAGTTTAATTCGTTGTGGTGATTTAGATGAGAATTTAAAGATTATGTTCTGTGTGGTGATAAAAGGACTAAAGAGTGTTAACAACCTTCCCGCCCCAAGCATAGTCCCTCCATTTGATGTCAGAAGTATAAGTTGCAGCTGTCTTTATCAGATGATCGAATAGATCATA
>JAFRQC010000041.1 GCA_017428805.1 Prevotella sp.
GAGAAATTACAATTCAACATTAATCGTTACATCGAACTTCTCGGCCTATGACTCTCCCCAAGTTCATCATAACAATGGATGGCTACTTCCGTCTTGGCATGGTCAACCAGCATAAGCATCTGCTGAAGTCTGGTGACCAATGCATCGGCGGTGGGTATTACCACTTTGACTTTGTTTCCAACCGCATCCTCCTTGACAGGGAATCATACGACTTTGGCCGTCCCAAATGGCATCTGCTGGAAACATTGAAGGTTCCCTCTACCTATCGAGGCATGCGAATCGTCTATTCGTATGATGACGGTTTCCATGATGATTTCAACGTCAGCGAGGAACTGAATATTGAATACTATGACTGACTACGATTTCATATGGCGCACGCAAGATGAGATTAGAACGGTGGTGAATGCCGTTCTGGGTGAATGTATCTGGAATCTCAGTTACAGTGAGCGACGGATGGCCATTGAACTGGAACTGACAGTCACGCTCGATGATGATGCAATAGGTGATCTATGCTGCCAATTCCCCATCGCTGCCGACTACGATGGCACAGGCTCAAAGGGAACAAAATTCATATTTTATCAATAAATTAAACTACGACCATCGGGAATACTTCATTGGGTGTAAAATAACACCCAGATTCACCAAAAGTGGGTGTAAATCTGGATGTAAGTTTGTAACTTGCTGATTTTCAGTGATGTTGGCGGAGAGAGAGGGATTCGAACCCCCGGTACCTCTCGGTACGGTAGTTTTCAAGACTACTGTAATCGACCACTCTACCATCTCTCCAGTGCTTCGATGTCTTGAAAGCGGGTGCAAAGGTACAGAGATTTTCTGAAAGAAACAAATTTTAAGGCAACTTTTTATAATTTATTTGGAAAATCGCTTATTTCTTTGTACCTTTGCAGCGTGATTTATCCGAATAACTTCGAGCACAAGCTTGGTTTCGATGAAATCCGACGGCTGTTGAAGGAGCGTTGCCTCAGCACGTTGGGCAAGGAGAAGGTTGACGAGATTGCCTTCTCCACGGATTGTCGTGAGATCAACGAATGGATGAATCAGGTGCGAGAGTTCCGGCGCCTGAAGGAGGAGAAGGATGACTTCCCGATGCAGTTTTTCTTCGACGTGCGCGAGGCCGTGACCCGCATCCGGATGGAGAACACTCATTTGGAGGAAGACGAGGTGTGGGACTTGAGGCGGTCGCTGGAGACGATTGCGAATATTGTGAGGTATTTGAGAAAGGAGTCAGGAGACGGGAGTCAGGAGTCAGTAGATTACCCCTACCCTGCCCTGCAAAGGCTGACGGAGGGTGTCGTGACCTTCCCTGCCGTGATACGACGCATCGACTCCATCCTCGACAAGTTCGGGAAAATCAAGGACTCGGCCTCGATGACGCTGGCGGGCATCCGACACGAACTGGAAAAGACCCAGGGCAGCATCTCGCGTACCTTATATACTATATTGCACGCAGCACAGAAGGACGGCCTTGTGGATAAGGACGCAGCTCCAGCTATGCGCGACGGGCGACTGGTGATTCCCGTGGCCCCGCAGGTGAAACGGCGCATCAACGGCATCGTACACGACGAGTCGGCTACAGGTAAGACGGTGTTCATCGAGCCTACCGAGGTGGTAGAGGCGAACAACAAAGTGCGACAGCTGGAGGCAGAGGAGCGGCGGGAGATCATCCGCATCCTGACGGTGTTCACCGACGAGGTGCGCCCCCACGTGAAAGAGATACTGGACTCCTACCAGTTCCTGGCACAGATAGACCTGATTCAGGCAAAGGCGCACTGGGCTGAGCTGACGAAGGCCTTCGAGCCAGCGTTGGAAGACAAGCCGCACATCGACTGGATACACGCTGTACACCCGCTGCTGCAACTCTCGCTGGAGAAGCAGGGGAAGAAGGTGGTGCCGCTGGAGATTCGGTTGGAAGGAGTCAGGAGTCAGGAGTCAGGAGACAGGAGGAATGTCGGACGGCTGCTGATAATATCGGGCCCGAATGCCGGCGGAAAGTCGGTATGCCTGAAGACGGTCGGACTGCTGCAGTATATGCTGCAATGCGGACTCCCCATCCCCATCGGCGACAGATCGACGGCTGGCATCTTCGAGCACATCATGATCGACATCGGCGACGAACAGAGCATCGAGAACGACCTCTCGACCTACTCGAGCCATCTGATGAATATGAAGCAGATGATGAAGCAGGCCAACGCGCGTACATTATTATTAATAGACGAGTTCGGCAGCGGCACGGAGCCCACCATCGGAGGCGCTATCGCAGAAGCCATGCTGAAGCAGTTCTGGCAGCGAGAGACCTTCGGAGTGATCACCACCCACTATCAGAACCTGAAGCAGTTTGCCGAGGGGCATCCGGGCGTGGTGAACGGTGCGATGCTCTACGACCGTCACGAGATGCAGGCGTTGTTCCAGTTGGCCATCGGTCAGCCTGGCAGTTCGTTCGCCATCGAGATCGCACGCAAGACGGGCATCCCAGAAGAGGTAATCAAGGACGCGAGCGACATCGTGGGCTCAGAGTATATCCAGAGCGACAAGTATCTGCAGGACATCGTGCGCGACAAGCGCTATTGGGAGGGCAAGCGGCAGACCATCCACCAGCACGAAAAGTCGCTGGAGAGCAAGATCAACCGCTACGAAGACGAGCTGAACGAGATAGAGCGCCAGCGGAAGGAGATACTGCGCAAGGCGAAAGAACAGGCCGAAGAGCTGCTGCGCGAGAGCAACAAGAAGATAGAGAACGCCATCCGCGAAATCCGCGAGGCGCAGGCAGAAAAGGAACGCACGCGACTGGCCCGCGAGGAACTGAACACCTTCAAGGAACAACTCGATACCATCGACACACGCGACAATGACGAGGCCATAGCACGCAAGATCCGCCAGATTCAGGAGCGCAAGGAGCGTAAGGAGAAACGGAAGGCGGAGAAACTTGCGAGGAAAGAGGAAGGAGGAACGAGAAATGAGAATACTTCGGCGGCAGCAAACTCTCAACTCTCAACTGCCAACTCTCAACTGAAGCCCGGCGACACCGTGCGCATCAAAGGCCTCACGTCCGTCGGCGAGATTGAAAGCATCAACGGCAGTCAGGCGGTGGTCATCTTCGGCGGCATGCGTACGAAGATGCGTGCCGACCGTCTGGAACGCGCCGAGAAACCCACCACGCAGCTCTCGAAGACCGAGGAGCGCAACAACAATATCGCAGGCTCGTACGGGATGGTATCGAAGGACACCCGCGAGGTGATAGACAACCGCAAACTGAACTTCAGACAAGACCTCGACGTGCGCGGTATGAGAGGCGACGAGGCCATCAACGCCGTCACCTATTTCATCGACGATGCCATCCTCGTAGGCATGCCGCGCGTGAGAATCCTGCACGGCACGGGAACGGGCGTCCTGCGGCAGTTGATACGCCAGTATCTGGCCACCATTCCCAACGTCACACACTACCGCGACGAGCATGTGCAGTTCGGCGGCGCAGGCATTACGGTGGTGGATTTGGATTAGAAAAACACACTTTTGTCACTCTTGACATAAATCAGTGTACGCACACAATTTTCATAAAAAAGCCTAAAAAATTTGGCTAACTGCCTGATTCTTTGTACTTTTGCAGCGGATTTGAGAGAAATCGCCCATATCTTCGGGCACAAAGACGACGTGACGTCGTATCATATAAGGAAATATCTAAAGGATAACACGGCCCTCGTGATGAGCGCCGTCTAAAGTATAGAGAATATGATTCAAATGAGTAAGAAAGTAAGTGTGAGCCTGATGGCTCTCGTGCTGCTCGCGATGACTGCTTCGGCAGGAACCAACTCGGCCAAGAGCGCAAAGACATCAGGTGTCAACTGGAATCCAGTAATGGATGCGATTATTCAAGTAGAAAGCGAAGGAAATCCCAGAGCCGTGAGTGGAAACTCGGTAGGCGCCATGCAGATTACTCCGATTCTTGTGAAGGATTGCAACGAGATTCTCAAAAAGCAGAAGAGTAAGAAGCGTTACACGATGGACGACCGCTATAGCGTCGCGAAGTCAAAGGAGATGTTCCTGTTAATTCAATCGTATTATAACCGCGAGAATAGCATCGAGAAGGCTATCCGCTCCTGGAATGGAGGCGTGAAGTACAGTGTCCGCGCGACCAACAGGTACTACAAGAAGGTTATGGCGTTGATGAAGTAAGCATTCTATTTTCAGAACTATAGAAGTCCGGTTGTCAAGACAAATGTCTGGCGACTGGATTTAATTTTGTAATTAATCTTAAAAAATATACGACTTTACAACTTTTGATTTACCTTTGCCGTCAAATTCATAAACATTTAAACATCATTCGACTATGACACTGATTATCATCCTCGTAGTGGTTGTGCTCCTCGTAGTATGGGGCATCAGTCTCTACAACAACCTCGTGAAGTTACGTAACAATCGTGAGAACGCCTTCGCCAACATCGACGTGCAACTGAAGCAGCGTCACGACCTCATTCCGCAGTTAGTGGCCACCGTGAAGGGTTATGCCCAGCACGAAAAGGAGCTGTTGGAGCGCGTCACTCAGGCCCGCGCCGCAGCTATGAGCGCCACAGGCATCAACGACAAGATACAGGCTGAGAACGCCCTCTCGAGTGCCCTCGCAGGCCTGAAGGTGTCCGTGGAGGCCTATCCTGAGCTGAAGGCCAACCAGAACTTCCTTCAGTTGCAGGAAGAGATCTCAGACATTGAGAACAAGATTGCCGCCACACGCCGTTACTTCAACACCGCTACCCGTGAGCTGAACAACGCCGTGCAGACCTTCCCGTCGAACATCTTTGCCAATATGTTCGGATTCCACAAGGAGCCGATGTTCGAGATTCCTCAGGAAGACCGTGCGACCATCGAGAAGGCACCGGAGATCAAATTCTAATTGCGGATGAGATACGTAGGCATACAGAGCCAGATCAAAAGCAATAATATGAAGAGCACGCTGCTGCTCTTGGCCTTCCCGGTGATCCTGCTGGGAATGATCTGGATATTCCTCGCCATCATCAACTACTTCAGCACGGGCTATTACGATCAGGCCGGTTACTTCGTCAATCAGCTGGATTCAGATTCCGTCAACTGGACTTTTTCCAAGATTGCACCTTTCGTGATCGGTGGTGTGGCCATCTGGTTCGTCATCGCCTACTTCAGCAACACGAAGATGATCCAAAAGGCCGTGGGTGCCCAGCCGCTGATGCGCAGGGAGAACCCGAGGGTGTATAACATCGTGGAGAACCTATGTATGGCCTGTGGTATGGATATGCCGAAGGTGAATGTTGTGGACGATCCGCAGTTGAATGCCTTCGCCAGCGGCATCGATAAGAATTCATACACCGTGACAGTCACTACAGGCTTGTTGGATCGCCTGAACGATGAGGAACTGGCAGGCGTTATCGGCCACGAACTGACGCATATCCGCAACCGCGATACCCGCCTGCTCATCACCAGCATCATCTTCGTAGGCATCATCTCCACCGTGCTGACGCTGGTGGTCAGGATGATCTACAACCGCATGTGGTTCGGCGGTTTCAGCAGCAACAACCGTAATGAAAGGGGCAACGGTCTTTCCACGATGGCCATTATGATTATCGGAGCCATCTGTGCCGGCATCGCCTATCTCTTCGTGATGCTCACCCGCTTTGCCATCTCCCGCAAGCGTGAGTATATGGCTGACGCCGGAGGGGCAGAGCTCTGCGGTAATCCGTTGGCACTGGCCTCAGCCTTGCGAAAGATTTCAAACAATCCTGGCCTCGGAGACGTTGAGCGCGATGACATTGCACAGATGTACATCATCCATCCCAAGCAGATGGCCCACGGACTGATGCAATTTCTGAGCGGGCTCTTTGCCACACATCCGAGCACGGAGGAAAGAATACGCATCTTAGAACAATTCTAGAAATGAAAAAAGCGCAGCCTTTCGAGGTTGCGCTTCTTACTGTGTTGCGGAGGCAGGATTCGAACGTGCGACCTCCAGGTTATGAGCCTGGCGAGCTACCAACTGCTCCACTCCGCGATGTTTTTTCGTTTAGCGGGTGCAAAGGTACAAATATTTTTCGACACTCACAAATATTTATGTGATTTTTTTGCTTTTTAGTCACATTATCACCTAAATTAGGCGAAAATAGAACATTTTTGAGCCAAAAATTTGCTCGTTTGAAAGGAAATATGTAATTTTGCACACTGATAGCACTGTGTGCAATAATTTATTCAAAGAAAGGAGGACTAGACATGTCAATATCAAAGACGAGACAGAAACTCGTGGATGTGGCCAGGCAGTTGTTCGCCAAGAACGGGCTGGAGAACACGACGATGAACGACATCGCCACACTCTCTGGCAAAGGCCGACGCACACTCTACACCTACTTCAAATCGAAGGAGGAAATCTACTATGCCGTCATTGAAAGTGAACTGGAGCGTTTGAGCGACAAGCTCGACGAGGTGGCAGCACGCAAAATCCGTCCGCAAGACAAAATCATCGAACTGATCTACACTCATCTGAGTATGATCCGTGAGACGGTTGTCAGAAACGGCAACCTGCGCGCCGAGTTCTTCCGCAATATATGGATGGTGGAGAAGGTTCGCAAGCGCTTTGACGACGCAGAAATCGAACTCTTCCGCAAGGTCTATACCGAAGGCAAGGAGGAGGGCGAGTTCGATATTGACAACATAGATCTTGTGGCCGACATCACCCACTATTGTATCAAGGGACTCGAAGTACCTTATATCTACGGGCGCATCGCACACGGTATGAGGGAAGAAGACACGAAGCCTCAGGTGGCCAAGGTCGTCTATGGTGCCCTCGGCAAACTCTACAAGTAAAGGTGAAAAAGTGAAAAAGTGAAAAGGTAAAAAGTAAATCATCAATATTTAAATCGAAATCAATATGGGATTATTAGAAGGAAAGACAGCGCTGATCACAGGTGCTGCACGCGGTATCGGAAAGGCTATCGCACTGAAGTTCGCCGCTGAAGGCGCAAACATCGCATTTACAGACCTCGCAGTTAATGAGGAGACAGAACAGGAGATCGCTGCCCTGGGCGTGAAGGCCAAGAGCTATGCCTCGAATGCAGCCGACTTCGCCCAGACAGAAGAAGTTGTCAAGGCTGTGAAAGAGGAATTCGGATCGATCGACATCCTCGTCAACAATGCCGGTATCACCAAGGACGGTCTGATGCTTCGTATGACTGAGCAGCAGTGGGACGCTGTGATCGCCGTCAACCTGAAGTCGGCCTTCAACTTCATCCACGCTTGTGTGCCCATCATGATGCGTCAGCGTGGCGGTTCAATCATCAATATGGCCTCTGTCGTAGGTGTGCACGGTAATGCCGGACAGGCCAACTACGCTGCCTCGAAGGCTGGTCTGATAGCCCTCGCAAAGTCGATTGGTCAGGAAATGGGCCCCAAGGGCATTCGTGCCAACGCTATCGCCCCAGGCTTCATCGATACGGCTATGACTCAGGCACTCCCCGACGATATCCGCAAAGAGTGGATCAACAAGATTCCTCTGCGTCGCGGCGGACAGGTTGAGGATATCGCCAATGTGGCTACGTTCCTCGCCTCAGACATGTCGAGCTATGTCAGTGGCCAGGTAATTCAGGTCGATGGCGGAATGAATATGTAAGGCGGGCTTCGCCCTAAATGATAAATGATGAATGATGAATGTTGTCTACGAGGATAATCACATCATCATTGTTAACAAACAGAGTGGGGAGATCGTGCAGGGTGATAAGACTGGCGATCGTCCCCTCTCTGATATTGTGAAGGATTATATCAAGGAGAAGTATCAGAAGCCTGGTGCTGTTTTCCTTGGTGTCGCCCATCGGCTGGACAGGCCAGTCAGTGGGCTGGTGGTTTTCGCACGCACCTCAAAAGCTCTCGCCCGACTGAACAAGATGTTTGCCGAAGGCGAGGTGCATAAGACGTATTGGGCAATTGTAAAAAATGCCCCTCGCACCAGCGAGGGGACATTAGAACACTGGCTCGTGCGCAACGAGAAGCAGAACAAGAGTTATGCCTACGACCACGAACGCCCCAACGCCAAGAAGGCCATCCTGAAATACCGCACACTCTCCCACTCCGACAACTACACCCTCCTCGAAGTCAACCTGATGACAGGCCGCCACCATCAGATCCGTTGCCAATTGGCAGCAATGGGCTGTCCCATCAAGGGTGATCTGAAATACGGTGCCCCACGCTCCAACCCAGACGGATCGATCTCTCTGATGGCCCGTCGTGTGGAGTTCATCCATCCCGTTTCCAAAGCCCCCATTGTCGTCGAGGCACCCGTCCCCAACGATAACCTCTGGCAGGCTTTGGCTCCGAAATAACTGTCACAACTGTCACACTACTGCTCTGCGCTTGCGATAGAGGTGAGCCAGATACACGCATCCCGCCAACGCCAAAGCAACGATGGCGATAGGCAGCAGCAACGAGGCTTCACTTGAGGCACCACCCGCATTGTCGAGAATCAACTGCGACTGGGCCACGCTGTCGGCAATAGCATCCTTGGTGGCATCGATCGTGTCGCTGACCGAATCGCGCACATTATTAATGGTGTCAGTCACCACAGACCTGTGTTGCCTAATCCGCTCAAGCCGCCGAAGCCGCTCTTCTGGGGTAATGGGTAAAACATCTAATAGAATCATAATTCTTAAATTTTAATATGTGAATAACAAATTGATCAACAAAAACAACTCGCCCGTGAGGAAACTGATGGCATTGCAGAGCAGGCTGTATATCCAGGCCTGCCGCCACTCGCCCAACAGCCATCTGTAACAGAGCGTCTCAGTCAGAACCACCAATGCCTCGCCAACAATCAGCGTACTCCATCCGTCGCTGACATAGATGGCATAGAGATTCAGCGGCACGTTCGTCAGCACGTTCATCACCACCGAACCATAGAGCACCTTCCCGCGTCTTTCGCCCAAGAAGAGCAGCACGCCCAGCTCTATCACAATCGTCGCCAACAACGGCCATAGCAGTCTCATCATCATCTCTTACCAATACACCGCCAACAGATAACCAGGTATCAATGCCGCAGCCAGCAGTCCGAAAGCCAAGCCTTCACGACGAGGCAGCAGAACGTTCGCCAGATAGAGTGTGATGGGCATCGTGCAGTTCATCAGGAAGATGCCCACAAGAAGCATCGGCTCAAAGTAGCTATTGAAGAAGATGCACAGCACCACGCCTGCCAATATCACCACCAGCGACCTCCAGACACCCATCCATCTGGCAATCCATCCACCAGCCATCTTGCCCAGCATCGAGCCGACAGCAATCAGCAAAACCATTTCCTGCGTCTTCGTCATCCCACCTGAGAACACCTCGCTCACAAACGACCGACAGCATACGAAGAGCATCAGCGCCAGGATGAGCAACCAGGTTCGAGGAACGAGGAAGGAGGAATGAGGAAGGAGATTGCCATACTGCGTTTTTTCCCCTCCTGAGTAGGAGGGGCCAGGGGTGGTCTGATCTGACACATGACTATTCTCATTCCTCGTTCCTCCTTCCTCATTCCTCGAAAAAACATTCCTCGAAAACACATCACTCTTCAAATAAACAATCCCCACCGCCACATACGCCAGCAGCAGTCCATAAAGCAACGCCCACGAGCGGCATATCAATCCTACGGCCAGCCCCAGCACGCCCGTTGAAACGAACACACCTAAAGCCCGTATGTCGTTGCCCGTCTTCACCACCGTCTGCTTGCCGCCCCACACGTGAAAAAGCGAGTTTCCTGCTCCCAACAAGACAGCCACCAGTATCAGCAGTCCCTCTCCGAGGCCTTCCCACATCAGGTTCGGAGCCTCTGCCATCAGCGTCGGGATCATCGCCGCACACGCCACCGCCAGCGTCAGCAACAGAGACGAGGCTATCAGCAACCAGTGGCGTGCAATCATACGGTCGGCCATCATACCCGTCAGCGGCTGCGACACGAACGCCAGCACATTATACACCAGCACAGCCCCCATACTCACACGGTCGCCGTAGGCTCCAAAACGTTCACCGTAAATCTCCGCCAACAGGAACATACTGCAGATGCACAGCCCATCCACCAGGAAGTGCTGCACGCTGCTGAGCCCTATCAACTTCGCGTTTGTCATATCGTTGTCCGTTTTGTCGCTGAAAGATTTGTCTCTGCAAAAGTACGAACTTATTCCCAAACCACCAACATTTCCGCAAAAAAACTGTCACAACTGTCACAGCTCGGCTATTTTGCCGCTTTCAAAGAAAGAACTTCCCTCAAATCCTTGCACTTTTCAAAAATATTACCTATCTTTGCACCATTAATCATCTACGAATATGCAAAAAATGCTTCGTGAAACCTTCCCGCTGGCCATCCTCGCCGGCATCTGCATCTCCATCGGATGCGTGGTCAACCTGCGTGTAGGCGGCGTCGCCGGTGCCGTTCTCTTCGCCTTCGGTCTCACCACCGTCGTCTATTACGGTCTCAAACTCTATACAGGCACAGCAGGCTTCATCCGCCGTCAGGGTGACTGGACTATGCTCTGCGTCGTACTCCTGGGCAACATCGTGGGCTGTCTGCTCTCCGCCTGGATGATTGCCTACGCCCAGCCCGACTGCATCGAACCCGCCTCAAAGATCCTCGCCGGACGGCTGGCGAAAGGTCCCTGGGCGTGTTTCCTGCTGGCCATCGGCTGCGGATTCATTATGACCACCGCCGTCGAGTTCGCCCGTAAGGGTAAGATGCTGCCGCTGATCCTCGGCGTGCCCGTCTTCATCCTCTGTGGCTTCGCCCACTCCATCGCCGACGCCTTCTATTTCCTCGTCTCCCCAGCCGCCCAGCTCCTCCAGTCCGACGTCCTCATCGTCTATCTCAGCGAGGTCCTCGGCAACTTCGTCGGCTGCAACCTCTACCGCTGGACGCTCTTCTTCAAGCCCGAGGATGAAATACCATTCTAACAAGAGAAGAATTATCCTCCGAAATCCTTGCACGATTCAGAATGTTTCCCTATCTTTGCAGACAAACTATTATTAAAACGAATAATAAGATGAAAAAACTATTCTTTTTCTTGGCCCTTCTGCTGCCGATAGGAGCATGGGCTGACGAGACTGTAATTGCAGAAAGAGACTGGACTGGCCCTTCTTGGTTCAATGGTGAGGGTACAGATGCCACATGTGGAATGACTGCTGAGGGTGTGACCATTACCAACCCTATAGAACAAAGTGACTACTGGACGCCGCAGATGTGTATTGTCGACGGAATCACACTTCAGGAAGGCCACACCTATAAAGTGCTTATCACCGCAAAGGTTCCTTCCGGCGGTGTGCTTTATGTGCAGCTGGGCAGTTGGGAGGATGACAGAGACTACAACATCTATTACGACCAAGACGTCGATGTAGAAGCCAGCAGCGAATTCAAAGAAATCGAAGTATTTTTTTACGGTTTCCCTGCCGATACGAAGAAGGGCCACGTGGTGTTCCAGACAGGTTACATCACAGGCACCTGCACCGTTAAAAACGTACAAGTCTTTGATATAACAGATGAGGAGAAAATCATTAAAGAACTGGACTTGACCGGTCCCTTATGGTTCAAA
>JAFRQC010000199.1 GCA_017428805.1 Prevotella sp.
CAGGGGATGCCGAGTGCGAGTGCTTCGAACTCCAGATCCTTCATAAAGGCCTGTACGCGCTCAGGGATGGCACCAAAATAGTGGTCGTCCATCTGCTGGTTCTTGGCAGAGTCGTGACCCATCAGGGTACGACCAGTCAGCAGGAGGTCAGGACGGGCGGCATAGAGACCTTCATCTACAAGGAAGTACTCCTGTTCCCAGCCGAGGTTAGAAGTGACCTTCTTCACAGCGGGATCAAAATAATGACAGACATCAACGGCTGCTACATTCACAGCGTGCAGAGCACGAAGCAACGGTGCCTTGTAGTCGAGAGCCTCACCACTGTAAGAGATGAAGACGGTAGGGATACACAGTGTGTCATCAATGATGAACACAGGCGATGTGGGATCCCAGGCAGAGTAACCACGGGCTTCGAAGGTCGAGCGGATACCACCAGAGGGGAATGATGAGGCGTCAGGCTCCTGCTGCACCAGCAGCTTGCCGGTGAACTCCTCCACCATACCACCCTTGCCATCGTGCTCGATAAACGAGTCGTGCTTTTCGGCAGTACCTTCGGTGAGGGGCTGGAACCAGTGTGTATAGTGCGTCACGCCATTTTCTGTGGCCCACTGTTTCATACCTTCTGCCACAGCGTCGGCAATCTCACGGTCCAGACGGGCGCCGTTGTCCATTACGTCGATCATCTTTTCGTACACGTCCTTCGGTAGGTACTTGTACATTTTCTCACGGTTGAAGACCTTCTTGCCAAAATACTTTGCGGGTCTCTCACTTGGTGTTTTTACGTCGAGTGGCTTCTTCTTGAATGCCTCGCCGACAACCTGAAATCTTAATGCTTCCATACTTAAAATGATTTAATGTGAATTTGTCCAGTTTTCTATTCTCGTTAATGCTTCTTTCGTTGTTTCGTGACTACCGAAGGCGGTGAAGCGCACGTAACCCTCGCCCGAGGGACCGAAGCCGACACCTGGGGTGCAGACCACATTGGCGCCATAGAGCAGTTCCTCGAAGAACTGCCACGACGAAGTGCCGTCTGGCGTCTTCATCCAGACATAGGGTGCGTTCTCACCACCATAGACCTCGTAACCCAGACGGCGCAGGGTGTCGAGCATCAGACGGGCGTTGGCCATATAGTAGTCGATGGTGGCCTGTATCTGTTCCTTGCCCTCGGGGGTGTAGATCGCCTCTGCAGCACGTTGGCTGATATAGCTGGCACCATTGAACTTCGTACATTGGCGACGGTTCCACAGTTGATGCACAGAGTGACGTTCGCCCTCGAAATCGGCCACCGTCACATCCTTGGGAACGATGGTATAGCCACAGCGTACACCTGTAAAGCCTGCCGTCTTCGAGTACGAATGGAACTCGATGGCGCATTTGCGGGCACCACGTATCTCATAGATGCTGCGGGGGATCTCCGGATCGCGGATGTAAGCCTGATAGGCAGCATCGTAGAGGATGAGGGCATCGTTCTTCAAGGCGTAGTTCACCCACTTGCGCAGTTCCTGCTTCGTGATGACCGTACCCGTGGGGTTGTTGGGATAACACAGGTAGATCACATCCATATGACGATCCTTGGGAATCTCAGGCACAAAGCCGTTCTCTGCTATGATGGGCATATAGACCACATTCGTCCAGCGTCCGTCCTCAAAAGTGCCGCAACGACCTATCATCACGTTCGAATCGATATACACGGGATAGATAGGATCCGTCACGCCGATGAAGTTGTCCCAGTGCAGCAGTTCCTGGATGTTGCCGGTGTCTGACTTCGCGCCGTCGTTGATAAACACCTCATCGGGGTCGAGATGGATGCCACGCGGCAGGAAGTCGTTCTTGAGGATGGCCTCACGCAGGAAGGCGTAGCCCTGTTCCGGACCGTAGCCGTGGAACCCTTCGGCAGTAGCCATCTCGGCCGTTGCCTTATGCATGGCCTCGATGACAGCCGGACAAAGAGGCTGGGTCACGTCGCCGATGCCGAGGGAGATGACGTCTGCCTTGGGATGCATCACCTTGAAGGCATTCACCTTTTTGGCGATGTCAGCGAACAAATAGTTGTTCTGTAGGTTTAAAAAATGTACGTTTACTAATGCCATAATTCTTATGTTGTTTGAAGTTTTGCCAATTCTATTTCCCCGTCGAAGACGAAGGTGGCGGGACCAGTCATATAGACGTGATTGTCGCTCTCCCGCCACTCGATGCTGAGTGTGCCGCCATCCATCACGATCTGCGACTTACGACCAGCCTTGCCTGTGAGGGCAGCAGCTACTGCTGTTGCGCAAGCGCCTGTTCCACAGGCCATCGTGATACCACTACCGCGTTCCCAGACACGGGTGCGGATCGAGCCATCGGCCTCCACACGGGCGAGTTCGATGTTACAGCGTTGCGGGAAGGCTGGGTGATGCTCCAAGGCGTGACCGGTCTTATCCACCTGATCCACGTCGTCTGTAAAGATGACGAAATGGGGATTGCCCATCGATACGAATGTTCCTAGGCGCAGGCCACGAGAGGTCATATATTGCGATTCGTCCTCCAATACGGGCTCACCCATATCCACCGTCACGCTCTCCACGACACCGTCAGCGATATGCAGACTCAAGATCTTCACGCCAGAGAGCGTCAGCAGCCGTATCTCGGTCTTATCGGTCAATCCTCGTTCATAGAGATATTTCCCAATACATCTCGACGCATTGCCGCACATCATCGCCTCCGATCCGTCGGCGTTATAGATATGCATCGTGTAGTCTGCCTCAGGCACGGGTGATGCACCTATCAGCACCAGTCCGTCGGAGCCGATACCCTTATGACGGTCGCTCCAGGCGATGGCTACTGCCTGCGGATTGGCGATCTTTCGCTCCATCATATTAATATAGATGTAGTCATTACCGCAACCGTGCATCTTCGTAAACCTGATTTTTTGTGTCATATTGCTATGTTTATTTGAAGTTTGCTTTCTATTTGTTATCTTTTCTAGTGCAAAGGTAGACAAAGAGTCACATATAGCAAAGAAATGCCTCCATTTTGTTTGTAAAAAATTCAATTAACTATCATTTTGTAAAGCCTGAACCCGCAATTAGTGTCATTTTCCTTACATCTTGCATATCCATCCCTCACTTTTTTTACAAAGTGTCAGTTTGAAGAACCTGTTTGATTGGCTATCCCTTCCCTTGGTGGTTGGTGACTATGAAACACTAACCTCCATCAAGGCCGAGGTGATGGAACAGCAGACGGGTGTTGTGCTGAACCTTGAGGCCTGGACGGAGGGGCGTATGATTCTCAGCGATGAGCAGAAGGATGCACTGAAGGATCAGGTTGAGGCTTTCCTGAAATTCGTGTGAAGATAGGCATCGACCTTCTGGGCTGTCTGACGGCCGCTGGCCATCGCGCGAACGGCGAGCGAGGCACCATTGGCGGCATCACCACAGACGAAAACATTCTCAGGATACTGCGGATGTTCAGGCTTGAGGAAGCCCATAGCCAGCAGCACGAGTTCGGCCTTGATGATTTCCGGCTGGCCCTTCTCGACCATAATGGGACGACCACCCTCAGGATTCGGTTTCCAGTCAATCTCCTGCACACGGACTCCTGTGAGTTTGCCGTTCTCACCCAGGAACTCCAATGTATTGATGTTCCAGCGGCGGGTGCAGCCTTCCTCGTGTGAAGAAGTGGTCTTGAGGGTGCGGGGCCATTCGGGCCAGGGGTTCTGCGGATCTTCTGGACCTTCCACGGGTTTGGGCATAATCTCTATCTGGGTGACGCTCTTACAGCCCTGACGATGGGCAGTGCCGATGCAGTCAGAGCCTGTGTCACCACCACCAATCACGAGGACATCCTTGCCTTTGGCGGTGATACGCTCATCCTTGCTAAACTCCATACCTGCCAAAATGCGATTCTGCTGCGAGAGCAGTTCAAGGGCGAAGTGTATGCCTTTCAGCTCTCGGCCTGGGGCTTTGAGATCTCTGGCTGTCGGTGTGCCAGTGGCGATGACGATGGCATCGTAATCGGAATTCTCAGAGTAATCAGAGAACTCAGAATTATACTTAAACTCGATGCCTTCGGCCTCCATCAGGCGCAGTCTTCTGTCGATGATGGCCTTGTTGAGTTTGAAGTTAGGGATACCATAGCGCAGGAGCCCGCCTGCGGCCTCGTTCTTCTCGAAGACCGTGACGCTGTAACCCATATGGTTAAGGTCGTTGGCAGCAGCGAGTCCGGCAGGTCCTGCACCGATGACGGCAACCTTCTTCCCATTGCGCACGATGTCTGTTTTTGGCTGAATATAGCCCTCGCGGAAAGCGGCCTCTATGATGGCGGCCTCGTCTTCACGGTTCGTGGTCGGCTCGTGGTTGAAACGGTTCAGCACGCAGGCCTTTTCGCAGAGTGCAGGGCAGATACGGCCTGTGAACTCAGGGAAGGGGTTGGTGCTGCTGAGCAGGCGATAAGCCAGTTCCCAGTCTCCTTTATACAGGGCATCGTTCCATTCCGGTGCCTTATTGCCCAGCGGACAAGCCCAGTGGCAGAAAGGTACGCCACAGTCCATACAACGGCTTGCCTGCAACTTACGCTCGCGGGTGCTGAGTGTCTGTTCCACTTCACTGAAGTCGTGGATTCTATCTTGAATCGGCCGATAACCAGCCTCCTGTCGATGTATCTCTAAAAATGCTTTCGGATTTCCCATAATGAAAAATTTAAAAATTTAAGAATTCAAAAATTAAAGACGTTCGATGTTTTTAATCTTATAATTTTTTCATTTTTACATTTTACTAATAGTCGCGCTGGATGTCAGCGATCTTCTCGTGAAGCTTCTTCATCTTCTCTTCCTCAAGCACGCGTTTGTACTCGATGGGGATGACCTGGATGAAGTCTTCTATATAGCGATGCCAGTTGTCGAGCATACGGCCTGCGAGGGCAGAACCCGTGTGCAGGTAATGCTGGCGTATGAGTTCGAGTAGTTCTTTACGGCTGACGCTGTCCTCGACCAGTGAGAGTTCCACCATATCCATATTACAGAAGTAGTCGAACGTGTGGTCGGGGTCGTAGACGTATGCCACGCCACCCGACATACCAGCCGCGAAGTTTCGTCCTGTCTTACCAAGTACGACAACGCGTCCGCCTGTCATATACTCACAGCAGTGGTCGCCGGCACCCTCGATGACTGCGATGGCACCCGAGTTACGAACGCCGAAGCGCTCACCCACCTTACCGTTGATATAGAGCTCGCCGCTGGTGGCTCCATAGAGACCTGTGTTGCCGGCGATGATATTCTCCTCGGCCTTGAAATCTTCGCTGCGACGGGCTGGCGGAAGGATGCTTATGCGACCACCAGAGAGTCCCTTGCCGAAGTAGTCGTTGGCCTCGCCTTCGAGCCTTATGTCGAGCCCCTTCACAGCGAAGGCGCCGAACGACTGACCAGCCGAGCCCTTGAACTTGATCTTGATGGTACCCTCTGGCAGACCTTCCTCGCCGTACTTTTTGGCGATGACGCCGCTGAGCATCGTACAGGCAGCACGATCGGTATTCTTGATGGCGTAGTCGAGGGTGATATCTTCGTCACCATCAATGGCCTTCTCAGCAGCTTTGATGATTTCCTCATCCTTGACGCCAGTAACCTTCGTGAATGCGCCACGATCCCAATAGAGAGCCTTGTCCGTCTCCGGCTTATGCAGCAGGCGACCGAAATCAATGGTCTTCTGTTTGTCTGTGGCATTGTCGGTGTTTACCTCAATGAGTTCCGTGTGGCCGATGATCTCCTTCAGGCTGTGGACGCCGATCTCACTCAGATACTCTCTGACCTGCTCGGCGAGGAACGTAAAGAAGTTCACGACATACTCTGCACGGCCTTCGAAATGCTTGCGCAACTCAGGATTCTGCGTGGCGACACCCATCGGACAGGTGTTCGTGTTACATTTACGCATCATCACGCAGCCCAGTACGATCAGCGGCAACGTACCAAACGAGAACTCGTCAGCGCCCAGCATCGCCATAATAATCACATCCTTGGCGGTCTTCAACTGACCATCGGTCTGCAGGCGCACTTGGTTTCTTAATCCATTGCGCACGAGTGTCTGCTGTGTCTCGGCGAGACCGATCTCTGGCGAGATACCTGCGAAACGCATACTGCTGGCTGGACTTGCACCCGTACCACCCTCGGCACCGCTGATGACGATGAGGTCAGCCTTGGCCTTTGCCACACCTGCGGCAATCGTTCCCACGCCACTCTCGGCCACGAGCTTCACGCTGACGGCAGCCGTGGGGTTGATATTCTTGAGGTCGAAGATCAACTGAGCCAAGTCCTCAATACTATAAATGTCGTGATGGGGCGGGGGCGAGATGAGCGAGATGCCTGGGATGGCGTTACGCGTCTTGGCGATGATATCGTTGACCTTGAATCCAGGCAACTGACCACCCTCACCGGGCTTCGCACCCTGTGCCACCTTAATCTGTATCTCTTCGGCGTTCACCAGATATTCAGCCGTCACGCCAAAGCGACCGCTGGCAATCTGCTTGGTCTTGCTGGAGAGGCTGACGCCATCCACCTCTGTATGATAGCGGACATTGTCCTCACCGCCCTCACCAGTGTTCGAACGTGTGCCGAGTTTGTTCATAGCTAAGGCCAGTGCCTCGTGGGCCTCAATACTCAGCGCTCCAAAGCTCATAGCACCCGTCACGAAGTGCTTCACGATCGACTCCACGCTCTCCACCTCGTCAATCGGCATCGGCTTGGCAGCCTTTTTCCAGCCGAAGAAGTCGCGGATAAAGATCGGGCTTTCCTTTTCATCAACAATCTTGGCCCAAGCCTTGAATTTATCATAGTTGCCTTGTCTCGTCGCCAGTTGCAGCTTGGCAATCGTCTCAGGATTCCAGGCGTGCAGGATACCGTCCTTGCGCCAGGCGAACTGTCCCTGATTCTTCAGGAAGGTTTGTTCTTTGGCTGCCTCGTGCAGACGGATGGCATCGCGGGCAATCTCCTTCAGTCCGATACCGCCGATGGTGCTTGTTTCCGTACCGAAATACCGTCTCAGTAAGTCCTCGCTCAGGCCAATGCTCTCGAAGATCTTCGCACCGCGATATGAGCGGATGGTCGAGATACCCATCTTCGACATAATCTTCTTCAAACCCTTATCCACAGCCTTGATGTAATTCTTCTCTGCCGTTGCGTATTCCTCCTGGATCTTGCCTTTCTTCACCAGATCGTCGAGGATGGCGAATGTCATATATGGGCACAGCGCACTTGCACCATAGCCCAGCAACAGTGCTGCGTGCATCGTCTCGCGGATCTCACCGCTCTCTACGATCAGTGCCGTCTGCACGCGCTTACCCACGCTGATCAGATAGTGGTGCACGGCCGAGACAGCCAACAGACTTGGAATGGCCGCGTGCTGCTCATCGATGTCCCTGTCTGAAAGGATGATATAGTTCACACCCTCGTCCACGCTTGCCTCGGCCTCCTTACAGAGGTCATCGAGCGACTTCCGCAGACCTTCCTCGCCCTTTTCTATCTCAAAGAGGATAGGCAGTTTCTTGGTGTTGAAGCCCTTATAGCGGATGTTACATAATATATCAAGTTGTGTGTTGGTCAGTACGGGCTGCGGCAGACGCACCATCTTACAGTTCGAGGCGTCTGGCGTCAGGATGTTTGTTCCCACGGCGCCGATATACTCCGTCAACGACATCACCAGCTCTTCGCGGATGGGGTCGATGGCAGGGTTCGTCACCTGCGCAAACTGCTGACGGAAATAGTTGAAGAACACCTGCGGACGGTCGCTCACCACAGCCAGCGGCGTGTCGTTACCCATTGCTGCCACAGGCTCCTGTCCGGCTGTCGCCATCGGGACGATCGTCTTGTCGATGTCCTCCTGGCCAAAACCGAAGTTCACGAGTTTGCATTCGAGGTCGCTCACGCCATTCTCCACGTGGCGGCCGCTCTTCAGCTTCTCCAGCTGCACGCGGTTCTCACTCAGCCACTCGCGGTAGGGATGTGCCTTGGCAAGCTTCTCCTTGATCTCACCGTCGTAGTAGATCTTACCCTCCTGCGTATCAATCAGCAGGATCTTACCTGGCTGCAGACGGCCTTTCGAAACCACGTCACCAGGCTCGAAGTCCATCACGCCCACCTCTGAGGCGACGACCATCATACCCTGCTTCGTAATCGTATAGCGGCTGGGGCGCAGACCGTTGCGGTCAAGCATACCTCCCGCATAGCGTCCGTCGGAGAACAGCAGGGCGGCGGGACCGTCCCACGGCTCCATCAGGATAGAGTGGTATTCGTAGAAGGCCTTCAGGTCTTCCGAGATGGGGTTTTTGTCGTTGAAGCTCTCTGGCACGAGAATGGCCATCGCCTGCGGCAGCGACAGACCGCTCATCATCAGGAACTCGAAGACATTGTCGAGGCTGGCAGAGTCACTCATACCCTCCTGCACGATAGGCCGCAGGTCCTTGATGTCGCCTAGTGCCTCACTTGAGAGCACGCTCTCCCGCGCCTTCATCCAGCCGCGATTGCCTCGGATGGTGTTGATCTCGCCATTGTGGGCGAGCAAGCGGAAGGGCTGGGCTAAGGACCACGTTGGAAATGTGTTGGTTGAGAAGCGTGAGTGCACCAGCGCCAGTCCGCTTGTAAAATAAGGATTCGACAGGTCAGGGAAATACCGTCTGAGCTGTCCGCTCGTCAGCATGCCCTTATAGATGATGTTTTTGCTCGACAGAGAGCAGATATAGAAGTCCTTGTGATTGATGCGGTTTTCTATTCTCTTGCGTACCTTATATAATATACGGTCGAGCGTTGCGGCTTGCTCCTCCGTGACGCCTGTGACGAAAATCTGCCTAATCTCCGGCTCCACCTCTCTGGCGGCCTTGCCTAGCACCTCTGGGTTTGTGGGCACCGTGCGTACGTGCATCAGCTGCAGTCCCTCGCGCTCTATCTCCTCTATCATCACGCTCAAGATCTGTTCCTGGGCCTTCACGTCTTTTGGCAGGAACACCAGACCTGTGCCGTAGCGGCCTTTCTCTGGTACGGGGATGCCCTGCAGCAGAATGAACTCGTGGGGAATCTGAATCATGATGCCTGCACCGTCGCCCGTCTTGTCGCGCGTTTCGGCACCACGGTGCTCCATGTTCTCCAGCACCTTCAGGGCATTGTCCACCAATTCGTGACTCTTGCCCCCGTGGATATTCACCACCATACCCACGCCGCAAGCGTCGTGTTCATAATCCGGCTGGTAAAGCCCTGTGTGTATCCTCCTTTCATCTTGTGTCAGCTGTGATGCTTGAAGTTTGCAATGTGTCATATTATCCTCAAATTTACTAACGTTTTGTTCAATTTCGGCTGCAAAGGTAATACATATTGTCGGAATACGCAAACTTTCGCTTACTTTTTTCATCTTAAAAATTCTCTTAACTTACACTTTGCCTCGTTTCCGCCCCTTTTTCTGTCATAGTGTAAACAATCCGGCAATTCGAGTCTGTCATTACTTACACATTGTCATTTTGCCCTAAAAAGAAGCCCGTTGTGAGCGGACACAGCGGGCGTTTTTTGATGATATCGTTAGATCTTTCACCCGAGATACGATATAAAGAAAGGAAGCCGTCGGCATTCACATGCCGACGGCTTTGCTGCAAAGATAATGATTAAAGTCGATATCTCCAATTATTTTGAGAAAAAGTTTGGCGGTATCGTGGAAAATGTTTAACTTTGCAGGCAGATTAACTGTTGAGTCTAGGATATGACAAACGACATAGCATCAGAATTGGCCAAGTTGCAGGAACTGACAGGAGCGGAGTTCTCCCGTCAGGTGGAAAGCATTGCTCAGATGCGTCTGTTCCATCCTATAGATAATGAAGTCGGTATATTTGGAACGGGTAATTACAATGATAACGACTATCTTAATCAAGTCAGGGCAGCAAGGAAACTCGTTACAATAGGATATAAGGTGTTCTTGTTGCCCAATCCTCATAGTGGCCGCACACCAGATCTCATTATTGAAAGAAGGGGTATCTATAGAGTATATGATTTGAAGACCATCACGGGAGAATCTTCTGCCATCAATCGTTTAAAAGAATCAATCGGCCAGTGCAATCAAGTGATACTGAACATGGCCACCAACTATGATCCACGCAGACTCGGTCGTGATATAAAACAATATTTCGGATTAAACCCAAATGCCGTTGAAGTAATGATCCTTAAAGGAACACGTCAAATAATGGTGAAAAGGGAGTTCGCTTTGAGTTCTGACTTCGTTTGGGAATTCATGATGCGTTATAACAAAAAGAAAAGCCGCTAAAAAGCGGCCTTCAAATGGGCAGGGGCGGTGAAGTCTTACCCTCTCGGGATTCTACCCGGATAGCCAAAACATTCATTTTGACGTTGCAAAGATACAACTTATTTCTGAAAGTTCCAAATTTTCGGGCATCTTTTTTCTCTCATTGCACGTTTTAATTCAAAATCGCTTGCATTCTTAAAAGAATCTTTACCTCTCCCTTCCTTTGATCCTTGAGCGGAGGGTGCGGAGGGAGGCAGGCTTCACGTCGAGGATATGGGCGATGGTATCGTCGTCGTAGTGGAGATCGTCCTGAAGGATGAGGAAGACATATTGCGAGGGCGTGAGTGAACTGTAAGTGCGTTCCCACTCCTGCCAGCGCTTGGGGCGCAGCTGGGCGAAGTAGTCTATCAGACACTGCCTTTCCTCTGCCGTCATGTCGCTGGCGGATTCCATTTCCTGTAGTTTCACAAAACACCGCGTGCCCACAAGCAGTTTGTTGGAGATACGCTGGCGGTTGGCCTCTATCTGCTTGTTCAACTCAGCGATGGTCTGTTCATTAGCCTCGCCGCTCTGTTGCAGCCGTCCTATTTCTGCCTGCTTCTCTGTAATCCGTCTGGTATGCTCGTCAAGTCTAAATCTCAGGCTTCTGACTCTTCGCCAATACCACCAGATACCCATCGTCAGCACAAACAGGAAAGATAAAAATGCGATTCCTGCTTTCATCATCTGCCGATGGGATCTCTCCTCCCAACGTTTCTCGTCAAACTTCCTTTGCCAGTCGGCAATCTCCAGACTGTGATTGGCTTTCATAACCGAGTCGGTAAACGCATCCTTTTGCCGTTTCATGTCCAAAGCTGCATTCATATCGCCAATCTTTTCATAGAGCTTGGATAGTTCCTCCATCGAATGGCTGCGCACCAACGGATCTTTTTCTGATAGGCTTTTCTTCACACTCTCTAAAGCCTCCTCATAATGCCCTTGTGCTTCCAAGAGCCTGGCCTCAACAATATACCCCTTAAAACTGCTGGCTGCTTTATCATTCTTCCATTTCTTCAAATACTTCCTGGCATTTTCATCATCCCCCTGTTCCTGATACATCGCCGCAATATTGTGATAGATGTCAGCCCGCAAGATGCTGTCGGCCAAGTCGATATAGTCCATGCTCCTGAAAATACAGGCATAAGCGCTGTCATTCTGATCCATATACGCATAAGCCGATGCACACATCTGGAGACCTCGTAACGTCATGAGGCTGTCATTCAATTTGAGACTGCTCAACAGAAACTTCTGCGAGTATTCCAGAATAAGCGGATGGGTAAAACAATTATAATTGGCAAAGGCCAGATTCTCATACACCATGTTCTTTAGCAGTTCGTCATCCGCATCCTCAGCAATCGTCTCGGCAATCTTATAATCCTTAATCGCATCAAACGTCCTGTCAATTAAATGCCTTCTGATGCCAGCCCTGTAATAGTAGGCCCTGCCTCGATGCCAAGCATCGCCATGCTTGTCGTAGTAATTGACACACGTCGTAATGAGCGAATCGCCGTCAGCCTGATGCAGCACGATATAATCCGTCATAATCTTCAGTAGTCGGTATTCCATTCTGTCTGCCTCAGAGAGTGATGCCGTGTCCACCTTACTGATTATTACACGTGCAGAGTCCGGACGTTGATGGACGATGTCTGCCGCCTCCTTCAACAAAGGATGACGCGCCTCACCGCACCCTGCTACCATAGCGATGACTACCAGAATCCAAGCGATCTTCTTCATACTCAATTCGTTTTTGTTACAAAAGTAAGCATTATCTTCAATACGACACTGACCAGTTGGCTTTTTTAAAGAATCATTCAAGGTTTTTAAATATCAGGCTGTTACAATCTGGCACTTTTTTCTTGGTGTAGTTTTGTTTACTTTGCTCATTATCAGTGATTTAAGTCAAATAATGCTGTAACATCCATTTTGTTTGATTTCCCCTCTTTCCCTTGTGGGTCTCAGATGAAAAGAATACCTTTGCAATCGATTAGGGTTTCATTTAACTCTGATTTTGATTCAACCAGCAGCATCCGTCGGGATGACGCATGCTGCTTTATAGAGTAAATAACAAGTATTTGTAAAGATGAACAAAATGAAACAATACAGACGATTCTTGCTCCTGCTGCCGATGTTGTCGGATATGACTTTAGCAAATGCACAGACCGACAGCACAAAGGTTCAAAACGACTCCATTACCTGGAATCAGGAATTAGAAGGCGTTACTGTTAAGGCCCAACGCCAATTGATTAAACAGGACATCGATCGTATAGGTTACGATGTTCAGGCGGATGAAGAGTCAAAAACACAAACCGTGCTTGATATGTTGCGCAAGGTACCGATGGTAACCGTTGATGGTGAAGATAATATAAAGGTTAAAGGAAACAGCAGTTTTAAGATATACAAAAACGGTCACCTTGATCCCAGCCTTACCCAAAACGCCAAGGAAATTCTAAAGTCCATGCCTGCCTCGATGGTAAAGCGTATTGAGGTTCTCACTGACCCAGGAGCCCGCGAAGATGCCGAGGGTGTGAATGCCATCCTTAACATTGTTATGATGGATGGTCGTAGTTTTAATGGTGTCACTGGAGGGGTAAACTTTTCATATAACACAACTAAAGCACCCAGTATCAACGGAAACATGACTACGCAATTCGGCAAGGCTATTTTCTCTATTGATGCTGGCTATAACAAGATGACTGAAAAGAATTCTGAGAATATCCGAGACTTGGAACGAACTTATATTGAATCAGGCAGAACCCAAAAATCACATTCGGAAGGCTCTAACCCTGGTGATGTCTTCTATACAGACCTTAGTGGCAGTTATGATGTTGACACACTAAATCTGATATCTGCTTCATTCGGTGGCTATTTCTATAAGATCAATGTTCAAGGTGGAGGACCGACAACGATGTACGATACCAAACAGCAACCTCTCTATAGTTACAACGAGCATTACTGGATGCCAGGCTACAAACATCATTCATGGAATGGACGATTGGACTATGAACACAAGACCAACAGTGAAGGCGAAAAGCTGACTTTATCCTATATGCTTGCCCTGACTCGTCAGCGTACAGAACAGGAAAGTAATTTTACTGAGATTGTCGGTACCCCTTTCAGTTATACAGGCTATCTTATCAACAGCAAGGAGAACTTTACGGAGCACACCTTTCAGGCAGACTATATCAGGCCACTCTGGAAAGGACATAAGTTAGAAGTAGGCGGAAAGTATATTGAGCGTCACAACAACAGTCATTCGACTCAGTCATTTATCCAGTCGCCTCAGCCCCCATCTTTTGATACAGAGTTTGAACATACCACACAGGTGGCAGCCTTATATACTGACTATCAGCTGGCATTAGGCAAATGGTCTGCCCGTGCAGGATTACGCTATGAATACAGTTATATGAAGGCTCATTATCCTGACGGAAAGAGTACAGACTTTAGTGACCGATTGAACGACTGGGTACCTCAGGCAAGCATCAAGTATCAGATTAATGATGCCAACTCACTGAAACTGAACTACACTACTAGCATCTCCCGTCCTGGTATTTCCTATCTAAATCCTGCTGTCTCTGAAAGTCCTGAAGGGGTTAACTTTGGAAACGACCATCTGACCAGTTCACATCAACAGTCGCTAACCTTATTATATATGTATGTCTCGCCCAGCCTGACGTTACAACTTGCACCTATGTACCGATTCTACAATGGTGGTATTAGCGATATCCGTTATGTCAAGAACAACAAAATCTACTGCACCTACGATAATATCGAACGCTTGCGCCGCTATGAGGTGGAAACATATCTGCAATGGAAACCTTTCGACAAGACAACCGTTGTCTTCAATGGAAATTTCCGCCATGACAGTTATAAGAATTCCAGTCTGCAATTAGAGAATTCCGTTTGGAGTGGATTCTATTATGCGTCCTTAACACAGAAACTCCCATGGAAACTGAGGCTGACCGTAAGTAGCTATGGACAGATTGGTCATGAAGCTTATGATGTCTATGGCTATTCCAGTTCTTGGTTCAGCTATAGTGCTGCCTTGCAACGCTCCTTCCTCAAGGATGACCGTCTGACATTGCGTCTCTCTGCCAATATGCCCTTCAACAAGTATTACCATAACGAGTCTGTCACCAATCAGGGTGATTATACAGGAGTCAGAAAGAACGATTACCCTGGGCGTAGATTCCAAATCAGTCTTTCCTACCGCTTCGGCAAGCTCAAAGCCAGCGTGAAGAAAACTGAGACTACGATTGAGAATGATGATGTGGTAGGCGGCATTGCAAAGGGAAGCAAATGAGAAAGGCCATCTTCATATTCATCGCCATCGTCATTGCGGCAGCAAGCATCGACTGGATCCGTTCGTGCAGCGACTTGAAGTCGCACAAGGAAGTATTCGGTCGGGAACTTACTTATGCCGAGATGTACGAGTACAAGGATGCGGACTACGATTACGTTGTCCGTGTCCCCTCGTTCTTCACCGCCCAACCCGATTCCCTTCAGGATGAGAAAGGACGTATGCGCTTCGAGTATGGCGAACAGTGGATCACCGTTGTCATCGAGAGTCATGTTATGCACAACAACGGCCAGTCATTAAAGGACGGCATGGACTCGCTGGCACAGGTGCTTCATGCCACAGACCGCAAACTTGGCAGCAATTATTTCATCCTATCCGGCTCGCAGTATGAAAACGGTAGTCGCATTGAGGGATACAGTTATTACTCGAAAGTTATGGTCAGTCATAGGTTATGGTTTGTCTATACGATGATTTATCCTGGCGACTACAAAGACGTTCTCGCTCGAATGTTCAAGGAAATCGACGACTGGCAGATATGGGAACGCCCTCGTCCGCAACTGAAGCAGGGCGAGTCACAAACGCCGAAAACTCTGAAACAAGTTTCATACTTTTACCCTCGACACCCGATTTCCGGGCTTTGCCGAGGGCTTTTTTGTGCCGTTTTCCGTACCTTTGCCAAACAAAACTGATGAAGAATGAAATGATTAGTCTTTTCATACGACATGAGGCGAGTGAGAAAAGAGATTCGGGAGGCCGACGCTGGCGATTCAGCGACGGCCTCCCGAAGTATTTCTGCACTTTTTCAACGAAAAGTATTATAATATCGGAAACTTTTCGTAAATTTGCAGCCGTAAACAAGCAAAACTGGAAAGTATATGATTACGACTGCAACAAGAAAGACAATGCCTGACACGTTCACGCTGACCGTGCCGAAGGCCGACGTAAACTTCTTCAAGACGATGGCCAAGAAGATGGGGTGGACGGTGGAGCGCAAGAAGGCCGCAAAGCCCCGCCTCTATGACCCAGAGACGGGCGACTACCTGAACGACGCGACCATGAAGGTCATAGAGAACGCCCGCAAGGGAAAGGATGTCATAGAGGTAGGTTCGATGGACGATTACCTGAAGTTGGTCAACAATCTCTAACGGGCGATGGCAAAGTTCTCACTCAAACTTACCAAGCGCTACCTGCGCGACCTGAAGCTGGCCCGCAAGCGCGGCATGGACGAAAGCCTGCTCAACGAGATTATCGGCAAGCTACTCAACGACGAGCCGTTGCCCGCCAAGAACCACGACCACCAGCTGCATGGCGACTACGAAGGCTACCGCGAGTGCCACATTACGCCCGACTGGCTGCTCATCTACATCAAGGACACCGAAATCAAGATTATCTCACTCTCGCGGACGGGTACCCATTCCGACCTGTTCAGCAAGAAGAACAAACAGAAAGCAAAATGAGCGGATAGCCCGGCATCGGCACTATCCGCTTTTTCAATCAAACGACACGACTGACTTATGGAACAGAAATTCAGCAATAACAGTATTGACCTTCAGGTGCTGCGTGAGTTTTGCGAGCGTGAGGGTGAGGCGGTGTCTTACCGCAAGGGTGATCAGATGGAGCGCGAGGGCGACCCGTCGCGTTGGTTTGGCTACGTGACGGATGGTTTCTTCAAGTATGTGACGCACGGCATCAGCGACGACAGGGAACACATCACTTGGTTCTCGTTCGAGGGTGAGTTTGCGGGCGACTATCCCAACTGCCTCGACGGTCGTCCTTCGCAGACTACAATCAAGGCGATGATGCCCAGCCGCTTGCTCCGTGTGAGCGGCGAACAGCTAATGGACTTTTTCCGTCAAGACGCAGAGAAGATGGAGTTGCGCAGTGTCATAGCTGAGCACTTACTCAGTCAGGCCCGCGCCTGCTACCTCGACCTCCACCGCGCCACAGCCCGCGAACGCTATGAGTTGCTGCTGCAGCGTTGTCCAGGCATTGTGGAGTTTCTTGACTTGCAAGACCTCGCCTCGTTCCTTTGTATCACCCCGCAGATGCTCTCCCGAATCCGCAAAGAAATCTCTTTCGGAGCACAAAAATAACATTTTTATTACAATTCACTGAAACTAGTTTCAGAGTTTCACCCTCGGCGACCTTTTCCTTGGTTTTGCCGAGGCTTTTTCGTATGACTTTTTGTAACTTTACGGGCATAATTAAAAAAAAATGATGTGTCTGACGAAAAAAATTCCTTTCTCGTGCAGTCTTTTTCAGAACTATAGGACTATATAGATAGAGACATTATGTTCACGATGGAGATAGCACGGCTGATAGAACGGTGCAGACAGGGCGATGCTGATGCGCTCGGAGAACTGTACAAGGCATATGCCCAAAGGATGAGGGGTGTGTGCCGACGCTATGTCAGCGACGAAGAGGCTGTCAGCGATGTGCTGCACGATGCCTTTGTGATTATCTTTACCTCGTTCGACAGACTACGGGATGCCAAGAAAGCGGAATCGTGGATGATGATGATTACCAGGAATGTAGCATCTAAATATAAAGATCATTTGGAAGCCTTGCCAGTTGTGCCACTGGATGATGTTGCAGAGAGCGACTTGCTGGCTGCAGACGATGAAATCCAGGACGTAAGAGGCTTACCACTTGAAGAGGTATTGAAACTGATAGACAAGTTGCCGGAGGGATGTGGCAAAGTATTCCGTCTATCTGTCTTTAAAGGCCTGTCGCACAAGGAGATTGCTGCCATGTTGGGCATCGAGCCCCATTCCTCATCGTCTCAACTGGCCAGAGCCAAGAGGATGCTACGAAGCATGATGCAACGCTACTGGGCCGTACTCTTGCTACTCATCATTCCGTTTACATTCTTCTTGCTTAGAAAAGGAACTCCTGTTGTCAAGGACGAGAACCCTGTCATCGCAAAGCAGAAAGATTCGTCGAATCAAGAGAAACAGATGGAAGAGAAGCAGGAACAAGCGATAGTTAATATACCTATTCGCCAATTCCCGATAGTACAAGAAAACCTGCGAAATATCATTGCTTACACCGTTGACTCTGTTGCTACTGTTGATACGCTTTCACATATTATTGCAGAGCATGAGCAGGCTGACACGACGCAAACAAAACCAAGAAATCCACAAACGCCACGCTATGACATTATTGACATCACACCCGACTCTCCAATCAATAAGCGGGAAAAGAACGAGTGGCAGTTGGCCTTGGCATACGCTGGTACGCCTTCGTCAGACATGACCCGCACCGACAACTACATGACCATGCCGTCTTACTCGGGTGCCACCACCCGCTCGACAAAGCTTTACAATTGGGGAGACTATATGGACTATGTGACTGCGAACGCCCCAATGATGGATTCCGTGAGTGCATCGAACATGAGTCGTGTGGCCATTATCAACTCTGGACATCCGTCAGAACCGCTCGCTGAAACAAAACACCACGAGCGGCCCCTCACACTGCAACTTTCGCTGAGCCGACAGCTCAACAGCCGCTGGTCACTCTCCACTGGTCTCAGCTACACCCGCATGAAATCCACTTTCCAAGGTGGCAACGAGAACACGCTCATACACCGCACACAGAAGATTCACTATCTCGGCATCCCGTTGCGTCTGAACTATCGGCTGATGGGCGGCAAGCACTGGAGTCTCTACACCTCCGGCGGTCTGCAACTCGACCTGCCCGTAAGCGGTACACTCTCCACGCAGTACATCTATGGCGGGCCATACGCCAACTTCAACACCTCGTCTGCCATTGAGACTACCATCCACGCTCCTTGGCAGTGGTCATTTGGTGTTGGCGCTGGTTTGCAGTACGAGATAGTGCCGCACTTGAAGGTCTATCTGGAGCCGAGCCTGAACTATTACATCCCGTCGTCGAATGCCATCGAGACCTACCGCACAGAACATCCCTTCAACCTGTCATTACCGTTGGGAATCAGAATTTCTTGGTAATCGATGCAGTCTTTTCGATGTTCAACGGACTATATAAGTAGAGAGACATTTTATTTATTCATTTAATAGATATGAATTATGAACAGGAAAATCAGAAACAGTTTCTGGATGATGGCGATAGCCACAGCCAGCCTTGCAATGTCCATGACGGCTTGCAGCAGTGATGACAATGAAACGGCAAAGCCCTTCACTACTGATCCCGTTGAGTCCTCGACGCTCTATGCTTGCGGCATCAGCCAGAACGGAACGAGAGGCATTACAGATGCCGCCAATGTGGTATTTACCGAGGACGACATCCTTTGGTTCGATGCGAATACTCGCGAACTGAAGTTCAAAGAAACGGAGGAACCGATCTACAAGAAAATGGAACCATTCCACGAGATTGAAATCCGTCTGGGTGACGATGCCCTTTTTGTTGTCAGCAGTTTCGTCGGACTATGGGACAGCCGCGTCTTCGACAATCTCGTGCTCTGCTACGGAAAGATTGACGGCGAAGTTTCTCTTGATGGCAATTACTATCTCTACGACTGCTATCCCCTTCAGTTCATCGATACTGATGCAGTGAAGGCTAACCGAGAAAAGAACGCTGCGCAGTGGGAAACCTTCACAAAATATCTTGAAAGTAAGGGCAAACTGAAGAAATAAGCCAATTACCAAGCAGTCATTTGTTGCAATTTTGGACTTTATAAGTAGAGAACAAAATTGCAACGAATTGTATGTATAGTATTTATGATTACGCCTATAATGGGCTACTCTATCTGAACAACGTCATGAGACCAAGGCACAAGCGGCTCTCACAACTGATGATTTACTCGACTACGCTCTGTCAGTCGAAGTGTAAGCACTGCAACATCTGGCAGAAACGACCAGTGGAGCATCTTTCGCTCAAAGATATTCAGCGAATCATGCAGAGCCGATGTGTGACGCAGAGAACCACCGTAGGACTGGAGGGCGGCGAGTTCATCCTTCACCCTCAGGCAGATGAAATAATGGCCTGGTTTCAAGAGAATCACCCTAACTACACGCTACTATCTAACTGTCTCGCGCCCCGTCGTGTTATAGATGCCGTCCGTCGCTATCATCCCCGTCATCTTTACGTCTCTCTCGACGGTGGCCGCGAGACTTATCAGCGAATGCGGGGGCGCGACGGGTACGACCGTGTAATCGAGGTAGTGGAAGTCCTCAAAGATGATGTGCCCATGTCGCTGATGTTCTGTCTGTCGCCGTGGAACACATTCGATGATATGGCGTATGTGATAGACATTGCCAACCATTACAACATAGACATTCGCATTGGCATCTACGGAACAATGGCCTTCTTCGATACGACAAGTGAACTGCTGACGGCATCGGACTTCGTGAAGCAAATTCCCCAAAGCATCCACAACACGCAGGAGAATTACGACTTCGTGGCACTCTATGACGAATGGCGCAATGGAAATCTTCGGCTCCGCTGCCAGAGTATTATGAGCTGTCTCGTCGTGCATAGCAATGGTGACGTTCCACTCTGCCAGAATCTTGATGTGGTGCTGGGGAATATCCACGAGCAATCGCTTGACGAGATTTTCAACGGCGTATCGGCCTGTCATACTCAATACCAGTATTCCAAGAACTGCAACGACTGCTGGATCAACTTCCACCGCAAGTACGACATCATCCTAGTGCGCAACTTCGAGCGTCTGCTGCCCAAATGGCTCATTGAGAAGTTCTACGGCCAATATCAGTGGAAGGCAGATCCCAAGCAGACATATCA
>JAFRQC010000004.1 GCA_017428805.1 Prevotella sp.
GAAGAGTTCACGGAACGAACTCATTCCTTCTGGAACAAACTCACCGAGCTTTTCGCGAACCTCCTGCATAAAGGTTCTGACGAGAACGGTTTCCGTCTTTCGGCCAACGAAGAAATAGAGCCCGGGAGCGTCTTCCTGCGTTTCGCTTATCAGTTTATACACCAGACTTGTCTTGCCCACACGTCTTCGGCCTGTGAGTACAACGAATCGGGAATAATCGTTGTACGCCTGACGCTGCAATTCCCTAAGCTCGGTCATTTCGCGTACTCTGTCATAGAACTTCTTCATATAATTTTACGGCTATAAATTTTACGACCATAACATTTCAAATGCAAAGATAAACAAAAATCCCGATACCTACCAAATAAGTATCGGAATTTTTATTCGAAAAATATGTTTTTTAACATTTCTTCGCGGGCGTAATAATATAAGGTACGCGTATTACCACATCGTTGGAGTCATAGTCATTCCGCAAGTGTGAAGTCCAACTGCTTGCGCTCGAGGTTGGCACGAGCCACCTGAATGCGGATGGGATCACCGAGCTGATACTTCGTGTGATTACGACGTCCGATGATGACGAAATTCTTCTCGTCGAAGTCGTAGTAGTCGTTGCCGAGGTCACGGATGGGAATCATACCCTCGCAGTGGGTCTCGTCGATCTGGGCATAGATGCCGTAGGAGGTGAGGCCAGAAATATGGGCGTCGTAGGTATTGCCAATCTTATCAGCCATAAACTCCACCATCTTGTACTTGATCGAGTCGCGCTCTGCGTTTTGGGAGATCTGTTCCATGTCGGAGCAGTGCTCACAGTACTCCTCGTACTTCTCCTTGTTGGCCGAGCGTGCACCAGACTGGTATTTCGTCAGCAGACGGTGTACCATCGTGTCAGGGTAACGCCGGATGGGTGAGGTGAAATGGGTGTAGTAGTCGAAGGCGAGGCCATAGTGCCCGATGTTATGCACACTATACTTGGCCTTCATCATCGCACGGAGGGCAACCGTCTCGATGGCGTTCTGCTCACGGGTTCCCTCGGCATCAGCCATCAGGGCATTGAGTGATTTCGTGATAGCCCCCTTCGTCCCGCTGGTCTTCACCTTATAGCCGAACTTCGAGACGAACTGACGCAGGTTCTCCAGCTTCTGGGGATCGGGCTGGTCGTGGATACGATAGGGCAAAGTCTTCGCCTTCCACTTGTTCAGACCACCCCTGGCCCCTCCTGACTCAGGAGGGGAATTACGGCGAGGAGGCTTACCGACGGACTCTGCAACGGTCTTATTGGCGAGCAGCATAAACTCCTCGATGAGTTTGTTGGCATCCTTCGAGGTCTTGAAATAAGCCTTGACGGGCTTGCCGGTCTTGTCGATGTCGAAGTGGAGTTCCTCACGGTCGAACTTCACGGAGCCGTTCTTGAATCGGGCTGCACGGAGTTTCTTGGCGAGGGCATCGAGTTTGATGAGTTCGTTGGCATATTCGCCCCTATAGGGATTCTTCTTCGTGGCAGGGGGCGCAGGTTCGCCCGTGCCGTCCTTCACGCCATTGTCTTCAAGTATCTGCTGCACCTCTTCATAGGCATAACGACGATCACTCTTAATCACGGTATGGGCCAGGTGCCACTTCTTGATGTTCGCATCATCGTCAAGTTGGAAGATAACGCTGTAACAGAGTTTCTCCTCGTTGGGACGGAGGGAGCAGATGAAGTTACAAAGACGCTCAGGCAACATCGGGATAGTACGGTCGACGAGGTAAATACTCGTGGCACGGTTATAGGCCTCCTTGTCGATGACGGAACCTTCCTTCACGTAGTGCGACACATCGGCGATATGGACACCGACTTCCCAGAGAGAGCCGTTGCGCAGACCACCCCTAACCCCTCCTGACTCAGGAGGGGAAATGCGGCGGATGGAGAGGGCATCGTCGAAGTCCTTGGCATCCTTGGGGTCGATGGTACAGGTGAAGACATCACGGAAGTCCTCACGCTCTGCGATATCACGCGGGGTGATGGTGGCGTCGATCTTCTCGGCAGCCTCCTCCACGTTCTTCGGATACTTGTAAGGCAGGTTGTACTGAGCAAGGATGGCATGCATCTCCGTATTGTTCTCACCCGTCTTTCCCAGGACATCGACCACAGAGCCGATGATGTTCTTATGTTCGGCATCGGGCCACTGGACAACCTTCACCACCGCCTTGTCGTCGGTCTTACCACCCTTCAGCTTGCGTTTGGGGATGATGATGTCGTGGACGAAGGTGTTATCCTGCGGAATGAGGAAGGCCCAGTCTTTATCTACACGCAGTTTTCCGACAATCTGGTCGTGGGCACGCTTGACGATCTCGATGACCATCGCCTCCTTGATATGTTTGTCACGACGGGCCATATACGACACTTTCACTCTGTCGCCGTCCATCGCCGACATCGAGTTGCGCTCTGCCACGAAGACAGGCGTACCGCCATCATCGGGCAGGAACGAGTTGCGTCCATTGGCCTTCCGACGGAACACACCCTCCTGCACCTGTGTCTTCAGGTTCAGGCGATAACTGTTGTCGTTGACCTTCAAGAGGAAGTCGTCCCATGCCATTTCCTCCATCACGTCGATGGCGAGCATCTTCAGAGGATGCGTGTCGAGTTTAAGAGCCCTAAATATCTGCTTGAACGAGAACGTCTCGTTCGGATTGTGCTGGAAGAGATTCTGCAGCAGTTCGCTGACCTGTTTCTTCCCTAACCGTTTACCTCCTTTGTTCTTTCCCATAGACTTATTTGATTTTAATTATCACTTTCGACTGCAAATATACAAAAAATAATTCACAAAGGACACAAAGTACACAAAATTATTCAAGTTTTTCGTGTCCTTTGTGTCCTTTGTGGATATTTTCCATTAACTTTGCACCCAAATTTAACAAAATGAAGATACTGATCACTGGTGCGAGCGGATTTATCGGCTCATTTATCGTGGAGGAAGCCCTGAAGCGAGGTTTCGAGACATGGGCGGCCGTGCGCAAGAGCAGTTCGAAGGAATACCTGCAAGACAAGCGCATCCACTTCATAGAATTGAACCTCTCGAAGAAGGAACAGCTGGTAGAGCAACTCAGGGGGCACGACTTCGACTATGTGGTGCATGCCGCCGGTGTGACGAAGTGTCTCAACAAACAGGATTTCATGCGCATCAACTGCGAGGGGACGAAGAATCTGGTGGAGGCTATTCTCGAACTGGGGATGCCCCTGAAACGACTGGTCTACCTGAGCAGCCTCAGCATCTTTGGCGCCATCAAGGAGCAACAGCCCTACGATGAGATCCGCGAGACGGACACGCCCCAGCCGAATACGGAATACGGACGCAGCAAGTTGGAAGCGGAGAAGTATCTGGACGCCATTGGCTCGCGCATACCTTATATTATATTAAGGCCGACGGGTGTATATGGCCCCAGGGAGAAGGACTACTTCGTGATGGCCAAGAGCATCCAGCAGCATACGGACTTCGCAGTGGGCTACAAACGTCAGGATATCACGTTCGTCTATGTGACGGATGTGGTGCAGGCGGTGTTCTTAGCTCTGGAAAGGGGAGAGAACGGTCGTAAGTATTTCCTCTCCGATGGTGAGGTGTATCAGAGCACAACCTTCAGCGACCTCATCCATGAGGAGTTGGGGCGTCCGTGGTGGATCCGCATCACGGCACCAGTATGGGTGTTGCGCATCATTACTTTCTTCGGAGAGTACACCAGCCGGCTGACAGGTAAGATCAGCGTGCTGAACAACGACAAGTTCAACATCCTGAAACAGCGCAACTGGCGTTGTGACATCCAGCCTGCCATCGACGAACTCGGCTATCAG
>JAFRQC010000042.1 GCA_017428805.1 Prevotella sp.
AAAACACCCCTTAAACACATACGATAATAAAATGAAGGATCGAATCAGACAGATTATGGAGTCTCAGCACATGACCCAACAGGTCTTCGCTGACTATATCGGTGTAGGTGCCGCAACCCTTAGCAGCATCTTCAACGATCGCACACGCCCTACCCTCAACATCGTGGAAGCCATTAAAAAGAAAATTCCTAACATCAATACTGATTGGCTGATGTTTGGATCTGGTAGTATGTATCAAACTGATCAAGATGCTGACGATGCCCCTTCAGCACCCTCAACAGAGTCTCAACGACCAAGATCGATGATGCTCGATTTTGATTCGCAAGCCTCGCCTGCCCCGATAAATGCCGCTTCACAGTACCAGAATTCCAATAGTGTAAGAAATACACGACCAGAAATCGTTCGAGAAGAGGTAAAAATCGTTGACAAACCTCAGCGCCGTGTGATTGAAATCCGTGTGTTCTATGACGATCAGACTTGGGACACTTTCGTGCCTGCTAAGAAATAAATTTTGTGGATTCAAATAAAAGTTGTACCTTTGTCGCCGTAATAACAAAGGTACAACATTTATGAAGAAATATTTGCTCGACCTGAGAGTCAAGTCTGTAGAGCAGATTCATCAGCGTTATGTGCTGATCAGGCTAACCGACGAACAGCCGCTGCCTGAGATGCTTCCTGGACAGTTTGTCGAAATCCGTGTCGACGGCTCCCCATCTACTTTCCTGCGCCGTCCTATATCCATCAATTTTGTCGATCGTGAGCACAACGAGCTGTGGCTTCTGGTTGCAGCCGTTGGCGAAGGCACCAAGAAGCTGGCTCAGCTGCAGCCTGGCGCCCTGCTTAACTGTCTGCTGCCTCTGGGCAATGGGTTCACGATGCCGTCGTCGAGCGACGAGAAGATTCTGCTCGTGGGTGGTGGTGTCGGAGTGGCTCCTTTGCTCTATATGGGTGCCGAGATGGCTGCCAGGGGCTTTGCGCCCACCTTCCTGCTTGGTGCACGCACCGCTAAGGATCTGCTGATGCTCGATAATTTTAAAAAGTTCGGGCGCGTGTACGTGACGACCGAGGACGGCTCAGAGGGCGAGAAAGGCTTTGTCACCAATCATTCGCTGCTCCAGAAGGAGTCGTTCTCCCGTATCGCCACCTGTGGTCCAACACCGATGATGAAGGCCGTTGCCGCTTTCGCTCGTAAGGCTGATGTGGAGTGCGAGGTGTCGCTTGAGAATCTGATGGCGTGCGGACTTGGTGCCTGTCTCTGTTGCGTAGAGAAGACCACCGAGGGCAATCTGTGTGTGTGCAAGGATGGACCTGTGTTTAATATTCGTAAGTTGTTATGGCAAGTTTAGAAGTAAAGATAAATGATTTAAAGCTGAAGAATCCCGTGATGACCGCATCGGGCACCTTTGGCTACGGACTGGAGTTTGCCGACCTTGTGCCCCTCGACGGCATCGGCGGCATCATCGTCAAGGGCACTACCCTTCGTCCCCGTGAGGGCAATGATTACCCCCGTATGGCTGAGACTGCCAGCGGCATGCTCAACTGCGTGGGGCTTCAGAATAAAGGTGTCGACTATTTCTGTGAACACATCTATCCGCTGATCAAGGACATTGATACCAATATGATTGTCAACGTCAGTGGTTCGTCGCCCGATGACTATGCCGAGTGCGCCGCCCGCATCGATGCGCTCGACGGGATTCCGGCCATCGAGCTGAATATCTCCTGCCCTAATGTGAAGGATGGCGGCATGGCCTTTGGCGTCACCTGTGCAGGTGCTTCGAGTGTGGTGAAGGCCGTCCGCGAGCGTTATCACAAGACGCTGATTGTAAAGCTCTCTCCCAATGTGACGGATATCACCGAGATAGCGCGAGCTGTCGAGGCTGAGGGCGCCGACAGCGTGTCGCTCATCAATACGCTGATGGGAATGGCCATCGACATTGAGAAGCGCCGGAAGGTGCTGTCGATAGGCACTGGCGGACTTTCTGGTCCCGCAGTGAAGCCCGTAGCCCTTCGTATGGTGTATCAGGTGGCCAAGTCGGTGAAGATCCCCGTGATCGGATTGGGAGGCATCTGCTCTGCCAAGGATGCCATCGAGTTCCTAATGGCTGGAGCCACTGCCATCGAGATCGGTACCGCCAATTTCCTCGATCCCGCCGTCAGCATCAAAGTGCGTGACGGCATCAACTCATGGCTCGACGCTCACGGCTGCCATTCCGTCCAGGAGATCATCGGTGCCCTGTAATTGCGATGGAGGTCCCCACCTAAACAAGTCGGCTACGATTGGCAATCAGCTTCCCAACGATTGGCAATCAGCTTCCCAACGACCGCCGATCGGCTGTGCGCTCCACGCTCCAACGCTCCATCTGCGAATTCCGTTGTTGCATTGAGTGGCTATATAGTATCTTATTAAATTTATATATATTATAATATATATAAATTATTTATATATAATACATCAGCATGAAGCGCGAATATAGAAAACACCAAATGGAGCGTTGGAGCGTTGGAGCGCGCGATTGATTTCCTGCATAAAAGCATTCAGGGCTTGCATCGCTGCAGGCCCTGAACTTTGTACTAACCAAAATTAACTAACTAACAATAACCAATTCTTATGTATGAAAAAACTATTCTCATGTGTTTTGACGATGCAAAGGTACGGCGGAATCTCCGCTCCAGCAAATCTGTTCAGCGAATCGACTGAAATCTTCAGCGAAAAAGGCAATGGCGGGACGATGCAAAGTGTTAAAAAAACGAAAAAGTCTAAAAATGTATGGTATTTAAAAAAAATGTGTGTACCTTTGCAGTAGACTAATCTAAATATAAATATTATGGCGAAATTGACATTGACAATCTATGGGGTCATCATTAACAGGATGCCGTTGCAGAAGACCGACGTCTCTATATCTGTCGGAGACGACGTGATTAATGGTGAATTGAGCAAGCGGATGCCGTTGCTACAGAGGGACCTTTCTTCCAAAGATGGAAAATGGGAAAAGGGAGGAACTATGGATGTGAACTTCTCGCTCTCTCTTGGCACCTTCCAGCTTCAGCAGAAGATGTACAGCCCTCACGAGATAGAGGCTGAAATCCTGATCACCCCGACGAATATAGACAGGACTACCCAGAAGGTGAACCTCAGCAAGGTGGACTTCTTCGATATGTTTGCCAATAAGCGGGTGGCGCTGACTTTTAGCAACAGGAATGAGAACAGCGAGGAAGTGACCTATACTGTGGGCGAGGACTTCTACGTGCACGAGTTCATCCCCTGTAAGCAGCCCGACAAGGTGCAGGTGATGCTGAAGATCTACAGCCCCGACAAGCTGTTGACGCTGTCGCAGTACTGCCGTTCATTCACGGCTAAGAAGCTCGGCGGCGACATCCTCAAGAAGGAGTTGCCCAACTTTAAGTTGCCTTATGTGAAGGACGAGAGCGTGAAGTGTGACACCACCCAGATGAAACACTTGCTGAGAGGGAAGCAGGAGCACATCATACCTTATCTGGTGCAGTATAACGAGAGTTTCTACGATCTGCTGGCGCGTACGACTAACCGCAACGGTGAGTTTATGTACTATTATGACGGCAAACTCCGCATCGGCTACGATGCCGACGAGAGCAAGGCCGTGGAGATTATCGACGGCTACAAGTCGATATCCTACTACGACTGTACGTCGGCTCAGCCTAAACAGGAAAACGCAGGTACGTTCGTGTGTGAAGCACCTTACGATAACAACGTGCTGAACAGTACTGTGAAGAAAGACGGTGCTGCCAAAGTTTTTGCCACCATCAAGAACATGGCTGATATGGATGCCGGTGCTGATTATTATTGGTTAAGTAAAGTAGGCCAAGTGCTTACTAACAACAAGCCGATTATGAACTTCATGTTCGACACAGCTGTCAACGACTTGCTTATGTGGGCACAACAGGAGGCCTTGGTCAGCCAATATAACGATAAGCACAATGAGGCTTATTTCAAGAAAAAGAAAGAACATATCTCCATGCTTGACGAGCAGTATAGTAATGGCAATAAGACCTTAAACCAGTTCTCTGAAGCCAGTCCCATTGTCGGTGCTAAGGATTACGCAGCCATTCTGACTGGTGAGATGATGGCAGAGCGTAATAACATTGTTATTGATTATGACACCTATGCACCAAACCTGCACATCGGACAGCTCATCAAGGTAGACGATAAACTATATATCGTCAGTGGGATTACTGCCAAGTCGGAGACCATCAATACCTACAAGATAGAGAATTATACGGATGTGATTGTGGTGCCCTCCAAGAAACTCGTATTCTATGTGAATGCCATTGGCATGAATGAAGACAAGCTGTTCTACCCCACAATGATTCCATCGGGACATATCCGTACCAGTGGTCCACAGGTGGCTGTGGTGGTAGATGTGAATGATCCGAATAAGAAGAACCGTGTACGTCTGAAATATCCTTGGCAGCTCACATCTGTCAATCCGATGTATGAGGCCATCGCGGCGTCGGACCTGAAAGGCCAAGATGTGTCGGATGCTACCCCTTGGCTGATCTATGCTGCCTCATCAGGACCTGCAGGGGCTGGTGTCCACGGCAGGCATTATCTGGCCGAGAAAGTGCTGGTGAACTATGCCAACAACAACGTGGAGCGTCCCTTCGTGGTAGGTGCTGTCTCTACGGCTACTCCTGTTTCACTGAAGACGGGATCTGCCGTGATACAGGCGCCCAACGGTGAATATATTAAGGTACACGAGGGCACAGGTAAGGGCGCCACCGCCTTTATGGCCAATTTCACACCAGGCCTGAGTCTCGTCAACGGTTTCCTTGATGTACCGGACTTCTTTGGGTCGGACAATGAAATGAGTAAAGCCTTCGAGGGAGGTGTGGAGCTGGGCGACAAGTACGGCATCTGGAAAATCAGCGGCTCTACCGACCGTCGTGCTATCGACATCAGCTCACCTTGGGGTAATGTATCAATCAATGCCTTTACGGGCATCTCTATCAATGCCCCCAATGGCAATATCAGTATCAGGGGCAAAAACGTTTCTATCGAGGCGGGCAACAATCTGACCCTTACCTCAGGTACTAACATCAGGAACAAGTTTGCCTCGACATACGGTGACGGAGCTGCGTTCAATATCCTCAGCTTTATGTATGATGTGGAGACAATGGTTGCCAAGAAGCTGGCCAGCATGGTGGAGAGCGTGATCGATCTCTCGCTTATCCGATCGCTCATCGAAGTGTACTGGAAGCCTCAGGAGGGTGCACTTACCATTCAGTCGAACCGTTACCTCAAGCTCGGTGCCGGAGGTGCTTTGCCGGGATATCCCGATGCAGCCTACCTGAATCCGAAGAAACTTGAGGAGAGAGACAAGAAACTGACTGATAAGGAAATCCCTCAAACCCTCAAGATGGGGCCGGCGATGGTACATATTATCAACGCTGTACCTAAGATCGTCGACAAGATGATAACCAATTATAAGAAGAGTTATGAGAAATGTATTTCTAAGGAAGACGAATTGGACAAGGCTATCAACAAACTTAGAGATTACAGCAACACAATTAACCCAGATGAGGTTTGCAGACATTATGGTGATCTCAAGAATAAGTTCTGGGATCCACAGACGAAGAAAATTGAGGAAGCAGACATGGGCTTTACAAATACTTGTAAAGCTGACAGCATCAATGACGTTGACGGTTTCGCCATCTTCCAGGTAGAGAATGGTGACGATGCGAATGCCTCGAAATATAGCAGGAAGTCGCAGGAGGCTCTGAAGAACTACATCCTGAAGAGACGTAAAAAATGTAAGGCAGACGTGGTTAAGAAGGCCAATGAGCTGCTGGAGAGCATTGCCAAGCTGCGCACGGAGCCTCAGAAGTTGGGCGACCTGACGGCATACGGCATAGGTCCAAGAGAGAGCGATGCGCCAGCCGACTATATCAAGGCATTACAAACCGCCATCTCGGCAGAGAAGTGCAAGGACTCTGCGATGTTCAAGTACGCTTATGATGACAAAGACGCCATTACTGACGAGAGGGCAGATCTTACAGATGGTGCCATCACAAATGACAAATTCCATCGCGATGCCTTAATCCGCCTTATATCCTTGAACCTTGTTGAAGGCTGGGGAATGGAATCAAAGGCTATCAAGTTCAAACTTAATGGAAACAAGATTGTGGAGAGCAAGATAGCAGCCACACCTCAGAAGCCGGCATCCGACGCTGATCTGGAGAATGAAGCCATGTGGAACCTGTATGTGAGAAGCCTGCAGTTTACCAAACCGATGGCGAAGGCTACCAGTCTGCTCGATGATGTGGTAGAGGGACTCAACCTGAACAATTTAAACCTGGCTACGCCATTCAGGGAATACTACTCATGGGCCAATGCTAAGTCAGGTCAGATACTGTTTGGTACAGGATCTACCTACAGTATGAAGACTGACGGAACCATCAGCAAGCTCGAAACCCATCACAACCAGGGTAAGATCACGAGAGCACTGCTCAGTGAGAAGGAGCAGGGCGCTTATGACAGACTGAACGAGAGTGTGCAGAATAAACTCTTTAGTACTATACGAGCCAATCAAGCGTTGCCGGCCGATCAAGATCCCGGTAATAACAATAACGACGCTGGCGATGAGTTACCGGTTGTGGATGAGAATCTAATTCAGAATAACATTTAAATAAAGAATAATTATGGCAGACTATATATTTGACGATTGGAAGACCATGCTTGGCAATTTTCAGGACTGTGTACAGAAGGACCTGGAAGAGATTCACAAGCAGAAGGCAGAGATACAGCAGATGAAGGCCGACCTGTATAAGGAGATGGAAGGCTTCAAGTACTATCGCGACGAGAACTGTCTCATTCTCTCCGCACCGAAAGTGATTATCGGTAATGTGGATGAGAGTGGCGACCTGTTAGGCTGTACGGGTGAGGTTATCATCAAGGGTCAGGGGGTGGAACTCAACGGTGTGGGCGAGACCGGTCACATCGTCAACCGCGCTCCCAGCATCCGCCAGATAGCCGTAGATCCGGGAAGCGACGGTGTAGAGAATATTGTATATGACACATCCGAGATTGTTTCTCAGGCTTGTAACATCGTGCTCGAGAGCGATGATGCCACAGATGCCTTCTCCATGCATCCGGCATCGGCAGGCAAGGGCGGTATCCGTATCCATGCCGATAATGAGATGCAGATAGAGGCAGCAGTATCCAGTGAGAAGCGTAAGACACAGATAGAGAACTCTGTAGCAGCCCTTACCACTCAGATTGCAGATTTGGAGAAGCAGAAAGCTACACAGAAACAGGCGGTGGACGGCGCATTCGCTACGATGCAGGCGCTGCTCGATAAAGAGTATGAGTTGGATTCCGACGATGCGATGGTAGGACGTGTGAACACGCTCGACATTCTTGATATTCACGATCAGGTGGAGTCAGCTTTGCCCATGCTCTGCAGAACCGCCATGACGTATGTGAACACCATTTCCCAACTGGCAGAGGCCAATAGAAAGAAGAAGGCCTTGGAGACAGAGAAAGGTAACATCACTGAAGGCGACGACTTCAAGCAGAACACCACCGGCGCCTCGATTCAGATTAAGGCCGAGAGCATCAACGTAGCTACTGCCGACGGCGACGGCAACCTGCACACGAATCTGGAGGCAGGCATCAGGATTCGCACGCCGAGAATGGGTGTGTCGATGATGGACGATGAGGGTAAGCTCGTGGAGGGCAGCAACTTCTCCGTTCGTACAGAGAACATCAACCTGATGGCCATCAGTTCAGAAAACGAAGGTCAGAACCAGAATGCGACGGGTAGCGTATCCATCACCTCGAAGAATGTCAACATTGAGGCGATCGACTATGAGGCGAAGGACGGTCTCTTCACTGAGAAGGAACTGACTGCCGACAGCAAGGTATCGATTACCGCCAAGACCATCGAGGTGGCTACCACGAATCCGAAGAATATCGAACATGACGACGATGGTAACGTCACCAAGGGCGAATATACTGCTGAAGGCGATGTGATCTTCAGGTCGAAGAACTTCACCGTAGAGAGCCTCGACTACGAGGTGGCCGACGGTCAGCCGAAGATGAAGGCTCTGACGAAGGACGGTAAGATTGCCATTCGTGCCGAGAAGACCGACGTGCTGGCAGCCGATGCCGAGGGCAAGGCTACAGGTAGCATCAACCTGAACGCAAAGGCCATCAGCGCCAAGTCGATGGATGTGGATAAGGAGAAGCTGACAGACTCTGCACTCGCCGCAGGCAGCACGATGACACTCGTCAGCGAGAAGATGTTCGTAGGCTCGAAGTCGAAAGACATCAAGTCGAAGAAGCTGCAGGCCGTATCGGAAGAGATGGGACTCTTTGCCGACAAGACCTTCGAGGCCCAGCAGGGCGAGGGCAAGGCTGTGGTACAGCTCGACGGCGGCAACGCCTCTGTGGGCGGCAGCAAGACCGAAATCTTTGGTGCTACCACTATCAACGACAAGACTGAGGTCAAGGGCGAACTCAAGGCTCCGAAGGGATCCTTCGATGGCCTGGAGGCCAAGAGTGCCTTCAAGTCGCCAAGTATCGACGACGGTGCTGCTGCCGGTGGCGGCGGTGGCGGCGGCAGTCTGAGTGCCAAGTTGAGCATCGAGGAAGTGAAAAGTGATGAGTGAAAATGAATAGTTTATAGTTTAAAGAGAAAAAGATATGAAACGTGCTATATCCAATCAATATGACCAGTTGTACGAGAAGCTCAAAGGCTATGTGGCAATGTTGAACTTCCGCTATCTCAATCTGTGTATCAAGTCAGAAGCTGCCTCATTGATACCCGTCAAAGTCATGATCGAAGGCTCACCGAAGAACCTGGAGCAGGTGGCCTCGTGCGCCAAAAAGGACGACTATCACATCTGGATCGTGCCAAAATATGACGATGATATCAAGGCTATCATGGATGGCGTCGCTCGGGTGCATCCGGAGTTCAAGCAGAAGATAGACTCCTTTAAGATCCAGAGCCCTGACGAGAACATCGAGATGAAGGAGCACGACGTGCGCTACATCGAGCTGACAATGCCGGATGTGAACGATAATCGCTACGATGCCCTGAAGGATGCCGTTGATATTTGTTATCAGGAGTGTAAGACGCTGATGGAGGCTGCCATTGACAAGGCGAAGGCAGAGATTGCGATTCTGTCGGTAGGTGAGCCTGAAGAAGATATCGATGGTATGAAGAAAGTCATTGATAAACTCACCCAGAAGACAGAGGAACATCGCGACAAGTTGCGTGACCAAAAGTTGAAGGACATCGAGGAGGCCCATAATAACTGGCTGGATCAGATCAATATGATTTAGAAATAAATGATAGAACAGGATGGAAAATAACTTCGAAGTGAAGAAAGACGGCTCGACGCTAAACGTCTTGCTGGATGACGAACTCTCAGTCGGCAATGCCCCCGCTTTGACGGAAGAGCTGTCCAAATATCGTAATCAAGGCATAGAAAAAGTCGTGTTCGATGTCACTGGGCTGATCTACATCTCAAGTAGCGGCATCCGATGCATCTTCTATGCTTTTCAGGATCTGGGGCAGCAGCCGGAGATCGTGTTCGTAAATTGTGCCAAGGAGATCTATGAGGTGCTTGATCACGTCGGGATGACCTCTGTCATCAAGTTTGAAGAGAGCGTCAGGAATAAAGAGCTGTATCGGAAAAGAAAATTATGTGATCTGGAACTGGGTGAAATCGGACAGTTTACCAAGGAACGGAAAAAGGGTCTCGATGTCTTTGCAGCGAACAACGATGTGGTCTGCTATAGTATGAAGATGGGGCAGGAAGACTGATCTTTAGCCAGAATAATCCTTATGAAGAAGTATCTGATCTTGCTTTTATCGTGTCTGTGCTTTTCAGCTCAGATGGCTGCTCAGAGTGATGAAGAGGAAGAGCAGCTCTATAATAACTGGTATGATCAGATTACTTATGTCCTTGATAATGTCAGTAGCAGGAAAGCCCTCGACATGATTGGCGAAATGAGAGACTATGCTGACAGGCACGACAGCAAATACGGTTTCTTCATGGTGACCTATCTCAGTGCTCATATCGCTAAGGATATGGGACTGTCTGAACGCGCAGAAGAATTGATGCTCCAATCCATCGATTACAAGAAACGTAATCTCCCTGCGATGAAGCCGATGATACAAGTCTATGATTTCCTGACAGATATCTATAACGATAGAGGTCAAGGGGAAAAAGCCATTCAGGCCTTAGACAACGCCCTGAAGTATTCTGCATGGAGTAGTGAAGACCGTATAGCGCTGCTGTCTATGAAGTGCGAGGCTGTAGCTGGAATAGAACCCCTTGATACTGCAAGGTTTATGAAATACTACGGACAGATGCACGACGCTATCAGAAGCAACCATTACAAAGGCGATGTAAACACCAGCACAGAGTGCCATCATGCTGAGTTCACGCACGACTATCAGAGGTTGCTGGACCTGGCTGAGAAGATCACGAATAAAGCAGAAAGGCTAATGTTCAAGATAGCTGCCTACGACGGATTAGGACGGAATCAGGAGGCTATCGACTCATTCAGGGTGTATAAGGCCTGGACAGACAAACAGTACAATGAGGAAATGCGCAAACTCACTGAGATGAATGCTCTGGAGCTTGAAGTTGCTCGTGCTGAGAATGAAACTTCGACCCTGCAGCTGCACCATCAGCGGGTGATGCTGATTGTCATCGTATGCGGTCTTTTTATTATAGCCGTGATCCTGTCGGCCTATATCTATAGGCGTCTGCTTCAGATGCGTCAGCTGAAAAAGGCCTACGACGAGCTGGAGGAAGTGACCACTCAGAAAGAGCGCATAGAGAGCGAACTGCGTATCGCCCGTAACATCCAGATGTCGATGTTGCCCGATGACTTCCCAGAGCGTCTGGATTTCGACATCTATGCCAGTATCGATCCCGCCAGGGAAGTAGGAGGCGACCTCTACGACTTCTTCGTGCGCGATGATCAGCTTTTCTTCTGCATCGGTGATGTTAGTGGTAAGGGTGTACCAGGTGCCCTGTTCATGACGGTGACTAAGAGCCTGTTTCGAGCCTACTCTTCTGATGAGTGTATGCCCGACCGCATCGTTTCGCAGATGAACCATAATCTGAGCGAGAATAACCATCAGCACATGTTCGTTACGCTGTTCGTCGGTGTTCTCGACCTCAGTTCGGGCTTGTTGCGCTACTGCAATGCCGGCCACGAGGCACCTGTTATCATCCATCGCGAGGTCAGTCTGCTGCCCGTAAATCGTATATTCCCCGTTGGGGCTGTTCGTAATACCTCGTATAAGACTCAGGAAGTCATCATAGAACCGCAGACTACAATCCTGCTTTATACCGATGGACTCAATGAGGCCTTCAATGCAGACAAGAAGATGTTCAGCGAAAAAGGCATTCTCGAAGAGGCGAATCGTGCCCTTCAGTCTGGGCGACTTTCTCCGAAAGAACTGATAGAGGGGATGGCACAAGCCGTTCATGATTTCGTCGGTGATACCCAGCAGAGCGATGATCTCACCATGCTGGCAATCTTTATAGCAGATACCGATAATAATAACAATCTAAAATAAAAAAGTAATATGGGAAAGCTTGTAACGACAGGAGCAATGCTCCAATGTAGTTTTGGTACGGCACCAACATCTCTGGCTGTTGCTGATCCAACGCGACCTAAATGTGGTAATATGTTAATGGCGACGATTCAGGATATGGCGCCTGGTACGAATATTCCTACTTTTGGTATGTGTCAGTCTATAACAAATCCTCAGGTGGCTTCGGCTACATCTGCTGCTATGGGAACATTGACACCGCAACCCTGTGTTCCCGCCATCACGTCGGCTTGGGCGCCAGGCAGTGTGCAGATGAAGGTGAAGAATACGCCAGCCCTGACCGACAGTTGCACGTGTTCGTGTATGTGGAATGGAATTATCTCAATTAAAAATCCAGGAAACGCTGCCAAAGCGAATGTAAAATGAATAACATTTAGGGCTGCCAATTGGCAGCCCTTTTTCGCAGGCAAACATCATAAAATTTGAGGGCTGTCAACTGACAGCCCTCAACCAACACAAAAACTAAACTAGACTTAACTAAAGCATATTGGGATTTTCACAAACCCACCAATGCTTTTGCAAATATACGATTTATTCGACTATCCTCCAAAAAAAAAACCAACTTTTCTT
>JAFRQC010000130.1 GCA_017428805.1 Prevotella sp.
GACCAGCAGTTCAACCACGAACAGCAGGATATACAGCGCTATCAGTGGAGTAAACCATTCGGGATTCTTATGGGTGATGATACTGTCGGTATAGACCTGCTGGAACAGTGAGGGGAATATGCAGGCTATGGAGTCGATGGCCACAATAATGACGCCGTTGAAGGCTAACAGCATGTTGCCCTTCAGGAAATAGCGGAATGCCGAGATGATCGACAGACGGGGAGACCTGTGTTGCTGCTGACCTGTATTCATTCGAACTTCAGTTTTAGGTTACGGAAACGCGTGCGGCTCGCCTCGAAGAGATATTGGAACATGCTGAGGCGGCGGGTCTCGGTGAGCACCGAACAGTAGGTGCCAAAGTCCATGCTCACGTCGTCGGGCTGGCCAAACGACCAGTCATAAGAAGTGGGGTCTGAAGGGTCGCGCTGCAGATCGATAATGACTTCATAGACCACCTTCTGGCCTTCGCCCAAGAGTCGCTGAGCCAGGACGTCGGACTTCAGTCTCTGGCGCACATCGGCGGCATTGGCAGGATAGCGTACCACCTGTGTGATGCGTCCGCGCACATAGCCGATCTCATCACGCTTCTCGTCGGCAGGCCACACCTGGGCCTCCATACCTATACGCAGGTCGCGCTGGGCTTCATTGTCAGCATAGGCAACGAGCTGGGTTCGCTGTGGCTGTGCACCAGAGGCATTCCCCTCAATAACGCTCACAATGGGTCCGAAGGCCTCAAAGGGCTCATTGTCTGTCTTCGTGCTGATGACCAGTCCATTGACTGTACTCGTCAGGAAACTATGGCTGTCACCGATGGATACCATGGCTATCGTCTGTCCCTCATGCACACTGTCGCCATTATGCACCAGCATGGAGCGCACGATACCATTGTTGGGCAACGTGATGTCGGTGGTTCCCTGCACGGGAAAGACCACTCCCGAATAATAGGCCTTGTCGCTCACATTACCCAAAAAGCCCCATACGATGAATGCTGCCAGTAGCAACGCTGCTGCCGCAGCCAACAGATAGGTGGGAACATAAGTCACACGCAGATGGTCGGCAAGCTGCTCGGGCGATTGAATAGTTTTCTCAGAATCTTCTTTCATATTTCATATATCATTTTCATGCAAAATTAACTATTTTTCTCCAAAGTACCAAGCCTTGGAATCATTATTTCGATATTTTTGCATATTTTGAAACAATTTTCGCAGATTTTGCAAGTCTCATCACGGAAATTCAACATGCTCGCCACCAAAGTAAGCATAAAAAACCGCCGAGCACATCCTTTCGGATGCCTCGGCGGCGGTTATGGAAAATCTTAAAAAGCGAGGCAGGCACGAACATAGTTTTCTAAGTTCCAAGGATCGCTGTCCCAGCCGTTGCCGTCAAAGCTGTAGCACCACACATCGTCATAATAACGCTCATGTTCTGTATCAGACCAATAGCGGTCCGATTTCAAATTAGTGCCGCCGACGCTGGAGAAACCGTCACGCAGGGTGATATAGTCTCCAACATTAATCATGTCCTTCCACTCGGACTTGGTGGCAAGTTTCCATTTGCCGTTGGATAAGGCAGGTTTGTGGGCGGCAGCGGTCGAACTGGCCTTTCCCGAGTCCATTTTACCCTCGTCGGTCAGCGCGAGCGCCAGTCCTTTGCCTTCTTCATCAACGTAGCAAATCTTGGCTATTGCGGTCACGCCGCCAGGCAGGCTTGAGTAATCATAGTTCTTGCCGTCATCGCCGATAACCTGTCCCACTGCGGGGCTGGTCAGGTTAAGTGAAACGGGGCCTGCCTGCGTCTTCTTCCCGATGTCAGCCGCCTTGTTGGCATCGGCCTTGGCAAGCGTACCAGAATAGCTGCCGTTGGACAGCCACACACTACCGTTGTTGTAGGCCAGGCTCGTGTTGGATACATTGGTCATGTCGTTGCCATAACTGCCGCCGGCGCCGCGGGTCAGCGCATAGGTCTCACCTGTGACAGGATCACTAAGCTGTACTCTGCCGTCGGCGAGCAGACGCCAATTGAAACCGGCATCCTCCGGACCGCCATAGACGGCCAATGGCTCGTCGCTCTTGTCGTCAAATGCAGCCAGATAGATGCAACCAGTGTGGTCAGCATTGACCTCCACGGCCAGCAGCACACGGCTGTAGGGTTCGCCCGTCTCAGTCACGTCGGCATATTCAAACTCGTCCCACCACAGCCCGATAAGGCTCTGTTCCAGGACACTCGTGTCGGGAGTGGATGGATTGTCCACAGCCGTGCAGCCAGTAAGGCCCAACAGGACCACTGCAGCTGCAAACATTGCAAGAAATTTCTGTTTCATTGTTTTTATATTATATTTGTTTCTAATTGTTTGCAAATATAAGCATTTCCCTCCAAACTACCAAGCCCTAATCGCCCTCAAAATCACCATTTGCTAAGTTTGAAACATTTTTTTGCACATTTTGAAACATTTTTTGCATATTTTGTGAGTTGGGCGGTTGAATTCACATCCATTTGCGAGTGCTTGCCGTTGATTTGGTGATTGGTTATTAAAAAAGGTAAAAAGTTCTTGTTTTTGATCAATTAATTGTAATTTTGCCGTCGAAAATGGGATTGTATTAATAATACTTGAAGTTATGAAGATTCCTCAATCAAAATGTTTGTACGCCTCTGTATTATTGCAGAGCAGTTGGAGGACTGCTGCCCTCTTGGTTTTTGTAAGTTTGCTATCGGTAACTATCTCTTGCTCATCCGATGACAATCCCGCACCCATCGAGGAGGTGATGGTGAAAGGCATGATCACATCTTATACTTCGTCAGGGGGAGCAATGTTGGATATTACGAAAGCAGATATGACAAAGGCAGGCTTCACGTTTGGCGATGTCATTAGCGTCACCATCGACAACAAAGAAATCGTGATGCCTTATTACGACGGCTTTTACGGGCGCAACGGTGAATACCTTTGCGTGGCTTATTCCACTTCTCCAACCATCCGTATCGCGGTCTGTAATGGCAGTTTGCCTGAGGAACTCCTTGGACTGGAGGGACATGCCGTTATCATTAGGATGACGGAAAAGGGTGGCCGTCTGGACGTACAAGAGGCGATGAGCGCGGAATACTCATGTAACCGCGAGGATTTTCCTAACCTCTCTGATGAAGAGTATGCCAATGCACGCGTCGTAAACGCCGGTAACATCGCAAACGGCATTCTGCACCGCTGTTCCTCGCCGTTCTACAATTTTATTAACCGCGCTTATTATGTATCGGTATATCTGGAGGACAAACAGGTACAGACTTTGCTCAACCTTGCTAACACTGTTGATACTATTCAGCCTTCCGACATGCCTTCTTATAGCCGTACACTATGGGAGGAAAGCAGAGTGATACATTGCCCCCTGAAGGTTGACCCTACGGCAGACGACTTCAGCAATAAACTAATAGAGGCGTTGAAGGAACTACCGTCGTATCCAGCGCCCTATGCCGTGCATTGTATGGAAGGTAAGGATCGCACAGGATATGTGTGTGCACTACTTGAAGGATTGTGCGGGGCAACGTACAAGGAGATAGTGGCCGACTATCTGATTACCTTTTACAACTATTACCAGTATACCCCAGATAATAATCCTCAATTTTGCAACACATTGGTGTCGTTGAGGCTCAATCCGTGCCTGATGCATTATGCCGGCGTTGATGACGAGTCACAACTGCCGGACACAGATTATGCACAAGCAATCTCGAGTTATCTGCTCTCTCACGGCATGAGCCAACAGCAACTTGATGCACTGGTTCAGGCGCTGACAACTCCATGATAACCTGTTCTCACTGCGCAATATAGAGACACATCATCGTGAGGTCGTCGCTGGGTTCTGCCCCGTTACGGTGAGCCTCGACCTCAGCGCGGAGCTTTTCTATGAGTTGCTGCGATGAACTGAAACTGGTGTTGCGCAGAATTTCGATCAGACGTGCATCGCTGAACTCCTCTTTCTCCTTGTTTTCCGCCTCATTCAGTCCGTCGGTATAGATGAAGAACGGTCGGCCCTTGATGGTGTCCATCTCTTCACCCTCAAAATCCATTCCAGGTAAGACACCTATAGGCACATTGGGCTGCATCTTCAGGAACGTGACATTATCGCCGCCACATCCGATGACGGGCGGATTATGGCCTGCATTGCAGAACGAGAGATGGCCGGTAGTGAGGTCAACGAGACCGAGCCAGAAGGTCACGAACATATTGTTCTCATTGTCGTCGCCCGATAAGGCATCGTTCATGCGGGTGCATATCTCTGCAGGCGACATCTCCTGTTTGGCCAGCGTGAGGAACAGGCGCGTGGCCTGAGCCATAAACAGCGAGGCAGGAACCCCCTTGCCGCTGACGTCACCCACGCAGAAATAAAGTTTGTCTCCTTGCAGTAGATAGTTATAGAGGTCGCCGCCCACCTCCTTGGCAGGTGTCATCGAAGCGTACATGTCAAGGCCCTTGATGTCAGGGAACACGCTGGGCACCATCGACATCTGTATGTTGCGGGCAATGCGCAGCTCACTCTCCATACGCTCCTTGATCGCCGTGGTCTCCTCCAATTGGTCGTAGGCCACCTTCAACGCCTCGTGGGCCTTCTTCAGTCTCGCTGCCATGCGGTTACGTACGAAGATATAGATGACAAGGGCGAGGATGAGGGCAGCCATGACGGCCAGGCGGGTCCACCACTGCTGTCGCTCCATTTGCTCTTTCTCTGCCGTCATCTCCGCTTCCTTCTGACGCACAGCCTCCTCCTCGATGGCATCCTGCCGGCGCTGCTTGGTGATGGCTGAGTCGAGGTGCTCCACTATTTGTACGCTCACGGCACGTGCCGTATCAACCCGGTCGGCCATCATGTTCACGTAGAATTTCTTCAGCATCCACTCCTGAATCGTCTGCAGCGAATAGTCCACACCGTACTCTCTGATGAGTCTTTCGGTGCTTCTGAGGTTGTCTGCGGCATCATTCCACAGACCGGCTTGACGCAGATAGTCGCTGCCGAGTATCAAGCCTTCTGCCGTCAGCGAATAGCTCGTATCCAAGAAATCCTCATATACCTTGGCAGCCTCGGCCTTGCGCCCCACGCCCTCGAGGGCCGTAGCACGATAGACGAAATAGCGTGCCCGCTGCTTGTCGGCATAGTCAGGACGAGCATCCGACAGTTTGTCGTAGGCCTCAAGCAGTTTGTCGTAGCGGTCTATCCAGTACATCGCCTTCTTGTAGTCGTGGATTTCCAAGAAGTTGTAGCAGATATTGATGACGCCGACGAAGGCATCACGGTAGGCTATCGCATTCGGATTCTTCTCCATATTGTCAAGATGGGCTTGATAAGCCTCCTCCAGACTCTTATTGGTAGCCTCCTCGCTCAGTCCGAAGCGGCTCTGGCAGCAGCCCTGGTAGATGAGCAGGTTGATGTAGTCGCTCGTCATACTGGCGTCATGCTTCTTGAGGTGCTCCAATGCAGGTATGGCCACCTTCAGGCCCGCCTCATATTCGCCCCATGTGCATTTCAAGCCCGTCAGTCGGCTGGCGATGGCGGCATAGACTTCCAAATCCTCTGGGGTGTTGGCGTCGTCCATGGCGGCCATGCCCTTGGTCCAGTAGAGTTCTGCCAGGCGCTTCTTATGTGTACGGTCGCTGGCATACCCCAACCAGTAGTAAGCCTTGCCTTCGCTGAGACCGCCCGTTTCCTTCAGACTGTCGGCCAGCAAGGCGATACGGTCATAGTTTTTAGTTTCATAGGCGACATTGATCAGACTGTCGGCCTCTTGTTGCTGCTTGCTCGTCGCAGAACTGTTGATGTCACAACCCGTAACTGTCAGCAGCAGCATACCGACAACCGAACAAATAGCAATCTTCTTGATACCCATTAATCTGTTATATTATAATTGTTTTTTATCATCAAAACAATTAATAGTTCGCCCTCATCCACTCGATGATCCTGAGGAAAAAGGTAAGGGCCGATACCTCATGGTTGGTGACACCGAGTTCCTTTGTCGTTTCGGAGCTGTACTCACCGACAAACTCCTCCGTCTTGATACCCTTGTCCTTGAGGAACTTGCTCATGGCATAGAAGTTCTCCACAGGCACGACATCGTCTTTCGTATCGTGGAAGAGCATCACGTCGAAGTCTTTGCGGGGTGTCCAGCCACTGGTGAGCGCATCCGCGCTGAAGGCGCTCTTGAATCGGCGCGACAAGGAACTGTTGGTATTGAGGACGGCATCTGTGCAGATGTCGCTCGTCTTTTTGGTCTTGATAAGCTCCTCGTCGAGGGCTCTGCGCTTGTTCTGCTTGCTGAGGAACCACTCGTCGAAGTTCTTGGCCACGGGATCCTTCAGATAGTCGTGGATGTCGTAACCCAGACGGCAGAAGTGATTGTAGGCATAGAGCACGTTGCAGACGGTGCTGGGCATCTCGGTGTAGCCCTGGGTGATGGCATCGTACATCGAGTTGATGTCATAGGGACCGTCGCCGGCGAAGGCACGCTTTACCTTGATCTCCGGATGGCGCTCTGAAATCTCGCGCAGCACGGCCATCGTGGTCTGCCCGCCCTCCGAATAGCCTGCGATGACGAAGTCGTTGCCTTTCTTCACCTGCAGGTCTTCTATCAACCGCTTGGCAGCGAGGTAGGCATCGAGCGAGGCGCGTCCGTTGGCCCGTGAGATACAGTAGGCCTGCGGCTCTTTCTCCGTGATACCGAAGCCGTAGTAGTCGGGTGCCACGACGATGAAGTTGGTGAAGGCCGCCCCCGTCGGGAACTCGACGGCTCCACGCGACGGTGCCTGCGTGGTGGCATAGATCGTAAAGTGGTTGTAGAGCAGGATGCCGTTATAGGGCTTATTGTCCTCAATCAGTGTCTTGTCCACCGTGATGGTACCGCTGAGTGTGCAGGGCTTGCCGAAGGGGTCGATTGAAGGATAGTTGAACACGTAGTTCATATAGTCGGGGAAGATCTCCACCGGGATGCTGTCGGTGATGCAGGCCGGAGGGAGGGTGGATTTCGCCATCCAGTCCTGAATCAAACCGTTCGTACCACTTTTGTCTTTGGTAAGCGACCCTTTATGTGATGCATTGCTGAAGGTGACATTCCCCGACGTATAATTCATCTCTATCTGACTGATATCGACAAAGCTGCCGTTATTCCCTTTACCGCGTGTACGGGACGGCATCATGGACGTGCCCGTATTCGGGTCAGTCAGGATGATACGCCCTTCGGGTGTCACCTGCCATGTGAACGGTGCGTCCTTTGGACCGCCGTAGATCTCGAGCGGCTCGTTGAATTCGTCATCAAACACAGCCAGCGCGACGTAGCCTGTGTGGTCGGCATTGGCCTCCACTACGATCAAGGCGCGGTTGAACGGCTTGCCGTTCTCAGTCACGTCAGCATACTCAAACTCTTCCCACCACAGACCGACAAGGCTCTGTTCCAGGTCACTCGTGACGGGAGTGGATGGATTGTCCACAGCCGTGCAGCCAGTAAGGCACAACAGGACCACTGCAGCTGCAAACATTGCAAGAAATTTCTGTTTCATTGTTTTATATTATATTTGTTTTTAATTGTTTGCAAAGATAAGCATAATTTTCCAAGCCACCAAACTTAAAAGCCTCAAATTTCAACTCTTTGCATATTTTGGAACAATTTTTGCATATTTTGCAAGTCGGACACCAGATTACACTGCCGCTATAACCCACGAGGCTGCATAGCTCATCTTCAAACTCCAAAAAAGGTTAGTCCAAAGTCCAAGAAAGGTGCATAGTTTCTATGAGAAAGGAGGCACCTTTCTCCGAAATTCTCTCGAGAATTCAGGAGTTTCCCCTAAGGAAAGTGGGAGTTTCCCCTAAGGAAAGTCCGGGTTTACATAGCCCAAAGTCTCGGCATGCTGACTGACATATTCTGAAGCCTGATCATCATCGTTTTTGAGATGGTAACTCGTTTTAACGTCATCTCTCCCTTTCTATGAGCAAAAGTCCTTTATTTAAAGGTGTTTTGAGAAAATTATCTCTCCCTTCATCCTTCCCATATCTCTCCCATTATCCCTCCCGTCAAGTATCCTTCTTGATCCGTCAGTTGCATACCTTATCATTCTATAAGGAGCACTCGCATGTGGCCTACTACGAGTTGGTGCCGCTTTATGCTACCTGAGTGTCATGGGAGAGATGACGGGAGAGATTTGGGAGAGATTTGGGAGGGATGAAAAGCATCTCTCCCATCCCTGTTCCCCCTTGTATAAAGGGGGGTTCAAGAATCATGGGAGAGATAATCCTTTGCAGCTTTTTTGCGTGCAAAAGTACAACAATTTGGGGAATTAGTGGCATTATCGCCTCATCTTTTTATATTTATTGGCTAAATGATAGTGGGGCACGGGGACAAACAATTCTCTCTTTTCTTAACAAATTGCCCCACTGCCCTTGGAGAAAAGCAGTGAGGCTAAAATAATGAATTACTTGTCTGTTCTTATGACTTGAAGACCTCTTCACCGTCAACGATGGTGGCGATGAGATTGGCCTGGGCGACCTTTTCGATGTCGTCGTGCAGGAAGTCGCAGTCGAATACCGTCATGTTAGCGATCTTGCCGAACTCGATGGAACCCATGCGATGCTCCTGATGGAACTGCCGGGCCACGTTGATGGTCATGGCGCGCAGCGACTGCTCACGGGTGATGGCTTCCTTGAGGTTGCGCGGAGAGGTTGCGCCGCCAGTCACTTCCTTTGGATAGTCGCGCTTCTCAGCCGTATAAATGCTGAGTTTGATATCCATCATCGGTGAAACGGGATAGTCGGAGTGGAACACCACGTTGGCACCCGCATCATAGAACGACTTGATGGGATAAGCCTCGTCTGCCAGCTGCTGACCCACATAAGCGACTTCCTGTTCATAAATGGGAGAACCCTTACATGTCCACAGTGGCGGAACAGCAGGAACGGAACCGGTCTCTGCCATGCGGCGGACATCCTCGTCGGTGACGAAGTGCAGATGTGCCAGCACGTTGCGCTGTTCCTTGTCGCCTGTGATCTTCTCGGCATCCTCGATACATCCCAGCATGTAGTGGGTGGCACCGCCGCCCTCGGAGTGGACGTGTACGGACATGCCTTCCTTGTCGGCCTCAACGATCAGCTCCACCATCTTGTCGTGGTCGTTGAAGCGCTCTGCGCCGTGATAGCCGGGCTGATCGAGGTAGTCCTGGTTCTGCCAGCCCGTATGTGCCTCCGTCACACCGTCGAGGAAAGCCTTGGGGCCGATGATATGGAAATACTCACCGCTCATCTCCGCACGCTCTGCGGCAATGCGGGCTATCTCAGCCTTGGGGTCGGCAATATTGTCAGTCACATACATATAGGCGTAGGTGCGCAGTTTCAGCCTGCCTTCCTCCTCCAGCTCATGGTAGGCCTTGGGAGCATTCTTGTTGACAACCTCCACGCCGGCATCACCGACGGCAGTAAAGCCGCTGCTGAGGGCCATATCCTGCCAGGCGAGCAGATATTCCTTGATATCCTCTACGGTAGCGGGGAGCTTCGGAACGATCTCGAATACGGGGCCTTCACAGATGTAGCCGTCGGGTTCACCGTTCTGATCTACATGTACGAGGTCGTAGCCCCATTTCTTAGCATAGGCCGCATCGATGCCGGCCCATTCCAGTGCCTTGGTGTTGAGCAGCATCGAATGTCCGCCGCCTGTCTGCATGAGCAGCGGCTTGTCGGAGCAGATCTCGTCGAGATAGGCCTTGCTGACATATTCCTCATTTTCCACCCATCCTGCGGCTACATAGAAACCACGCTGCGGGTTCTTCGCAATGAATGCCTTGATGATGTTACGATATCTTGCATAGTCGGTGGTCAGCCCTCCCTCCATCAGGTTTGCCTGTCCGACGGCGCGGTAACCGGCCAAGTGGCCGTGACAATGGGACTCCATAAAGCCCGGATAGATGAAGTTGTCACCATAGTCCAACACCTGCGTGCCCTTACAAGCGAGCTTTTTCACTTCCTCTGCGCTGCCGACATAGGCAAACACGCCGTCCTTCACCAATGCAGCCTTGGCAAAGGGCCGCTTCTCATCCATCGTGATGATGTTGCCGAAAATAATCGTCTGTTTCATCCTGCAATTTCTTTTTAAATTGTTTATAATTACTCTATTAACTCAAAATGCTGGTAATCCTTGCGGGTGGTCCAGTCACCGCCCCAGTCGAAGCCGGCCTCGGTGAAGAGGCGGAAGCAGAGGTCGTCATGGTCTATCTTGTAGGGGAAGTTCCAATCGCGATTGCAATAGGCCTCGGCGGTGGCGGGCTGGATGAAGAGCGAGCCATCGTCGCGTACCTTATAATAAGGATTATAGAGCGTGTTGATGTCGATGGCCAGTCCGCGGGCATGCTTCGACAGGTTGGTGCTTCCGGCGATGGTGCGGTAGCAGAAGCACGACGAGTTGTTGTCGCGCATCTGCGTCTCGTCGTCAGCGTCATAGACATCAGGCAGCAGCATGCGCTGGATGGGGTACTTCGCATCGAACAGCTGGCGCAGGATACGGGCCACGCAGTCGGCAATCTGCTTGTTGCACACCATCTCGCCAATGTGCATCTGGTTGTCGTAGTCCCAGTGCAGGGCCCGTATGTGGCGCAGGTCATCGCGGCCTATATAGGGATTCTCCTTGTAGGTCTTGCCCTGCATGCGCTGCCATACGCCATCGGGGATGGGCTCCGCGGCGAAGCACTTGTCGATGCCTCCGTAGGCTGCAACGGCTTCGGCGCTGACGGTCTTTCCCGCCAGCCATTCCGTGAGTGTCGTTGTGTCGGGCGGCGTACTATTGTCGTTGTTGCCGCACGATGTGAGCATGATGGTGCAAAGCACCAGGCATATCAGTTTTCTCATACTTTAGTCTCTCTCCCTGGTGAGTTTCTTCGTGATGTCGACGCCGTTCACGCTGATGGTGTGCGATTGGTAAGTATCATGCGTGATGGTCCAGAACTTATAGGAGTTGTTCGCTACGTTGAATTTGATTTCGAGATCAAAATCACTGGCGGTCCAGTCTTTAGCAGAGAAGAAGAGTATGCCGCCCTCCGACGTCAGGGATGCTCTGACATATTCGGTATCAGGACCATTGATGTCGCAGGAGAACGTTCCTCCATTATTGATGAAGGTGAAGACGGTTGTATTATTGTTCCACTTGTAGGTAATCACCACCTTCGAGCCCTTCACGAGAGCATCGGCCAGGGTAACACCATCCGATACATCCTTCAGCAGATTGGTAATCTCCACATTGGAAACCTTCATCTTGAAGCCCGTCACCTTGATATCCGAGTCGCCGGGAATCACCTCCACGGTGCTCTGATTGATGTCTAAGATAGCGGTAAATATGAGTTTGGAGGTCTTCTTCTCATTCACGTAGAACCTCAGCAGGCCGTTGGCCTTGTCTTGTTCCATCAAGAAGGTGCAATCTTCCGCCGCAATGACCGGATCATCGCCACGCGTCCACGCCACCCTGTCAACATCCAGCAGCTCGTAGGTGTCGCCCACCCGCAGGAAGGCCACGTAGAACTCCTCGCCGTTCAGGTTGAAAGTGAAAGCTACTATCGTGCCGTCCTTCAGGGCATCCTCGAGCGTGACCTCCGGCTCAGCGGGATTGTCGTCCTTGGCACAAGACGACAGGCTACTGCCTCCGATGACTATCGTCATCAGAAGCAGCATGCTATACAGGTAATTCTTGATTGTTTTCATATTCGTTAATGTTTTAATTAGTAGCGCAATTATAAGTGCCACGCGACGATCGCAGCGTAGAAACGTTCCGGACCATCGTATTCATTCCACTTATAGTCATCGGTAAGGCATTCTATATCAATATAGTCATGAGTCTGATGATCCCACGTTACATTATATATTCTAAGAGGCCCCCAATCAACAGGTCTCAACTTTCCAAGGTAATCAAAAAAGAACTCCGCTCCATTTTTAGCATTCTTATCACTGTTCCACAACATCAGAGTTGGTTTTGATCCCGGTTTGTGAGTACAGACCGCACCGCCTGAATACTGATGACCATCTATCAATGCATTAACCCATGATGTACCATAATATTTTAGGATGGCATCCATCTTAAACCTGGGAATCAGTTTTTTCCTCACTTCTGCCGGATTAGAGATATTGATCTTCCCTGCCTCATGCCACCTCGGCATATAGATAGCATCGCTACCGTAACGTCTCGGATCTGGAGCATCGCCACTATATTTATACTCCTGCAACTCTTTGTGCATCGCGAAGCGGGCACCGTGAATCTGGCAGACGAGGAACTTGTTGGGGTTGGAGACGCTAAACTCGTTGAAACCCAGTAATTTTGTCGTGTAACTACTGTAGATATTGTAGAGTCCTTCCTTCTCGACGTCCGACAGACCACCATAGGTGGCGTAGAGAGTGATCATGAATAGGCACTTGGCAATCATGGTCAGGTCGTAGGCGCGATAGGCCTGGCGGTCGCCTATGCCCAGATGCTCCCAGGGATACTTGTCGAAGGTCAGTCCGTCGTAGATGCGGTCCATACCTGTGCCGTAAGTGGAATGCTGCACGGTGGTGATGTACTTCATATA
>JAFRQC010000043.1 GCA_017428805.1 Prevotella sp.
GCGAGAAGACGCTCTATCCGCTGGACTACAACATCCAGAACGATCCCCCAATGTAATTACGACCACGAATTACACTAATTAAACTAATTATTTATGACAACGGATTAAACGGATTAAACGGATTAAAAATTAGTGAAATTCATGTAATTAGTGGTGAAGAAAAAAACAAAAGTAAAAAGTTCAAAGTTAAAGATTATGGCAGTACGTAAAATTGCATTTCCGATTGTAGCCTACCAGAATACGAATGACGATTCGACGGCGTTCGGCAAGTGGTTCTGGAGGGCCTGGCAGCCCAAGACCTTGAGTCTGAAGGGACTGCTGGGGATGATCGCCTTCGACCAGAGTGTCTATTCCAATGATATCGTGGAGGGTGTGCTCCAGAAGCTGACCAACACGATGATAGAGCAGCTGAAGGCTGGGCAGCCCGTGAAGTGGGACGGTCTCGGCACCTTTATGCCAGCCCTCGACTGTAAGAAGCAGGGTGTGAACGATGTCGAAGACGTGTCGGTGAATCAGATCAACGGTGTCCGCATCAACTTCATCCCAGAGAACGCGCAGGGTGAGGAGCTGACCTCGAAGAAGTTCAAGGAGACGATCACGTTCAACCGCGTGGGCTGGATCCAGACCGAGAAGGTGACGCCGCAGGGCAAGAAGCCTTACTATCAGCAGATCCTGCACCCGTTCAATAATGTGGTACAGGTGGCGGAGTGATAAAAAAACCTCACAGAGGGTCTGACCCTTTGTGAGGTTGTTAGTTTGTAAGGTTGTTAGTTTCGGATGGCGTAGAGATAGCCGAGGAGGGCCATCTTGCCGCGCATAGTCTCACGGGGCGTGAACTCGCCGTTGACCCAGAAGTAACGCTGGTTGAAATAGGACTCCTGACGGGGCCAGGTGGTGGTCTGGACGCCGTTCTCGACCGTCCATTCGGGATAGCAGTACTTCAGGATGACGCGGGCGTCGCCGCCGTTGTGTCCGGGCGACCAGGTCTCGGTGCCGTTGAAGGGCGTCTGTCCGGGATGGCACTCGGGATCGCCGTCGTTGCGGCCGGTGGTGTAGCAGTCGGTGATGTGACGCTGTCCGAGACCGGTCATCTCGACGATGTTGCCGGGGTTACGGCCGAGGCTCCAGCTGGCCTCCGTGAGCATGACATGTTCGAGCTGGCGCTTGCGGGCCTTGTCGGCAATGTAGTGGGCGAGCATCACGAGCTGTAGGTTCTGGGACACCTGCCAGCGGCTGTCGTTGGCGCTGCGGCGAGAGGGGCGACGGGCCATGTGGGAGATATTATAGGCCTCGGCCTGGGCGTTGACACTCGACTTGAGGTTCTGATAGAGCTCGGCATAATGGCGGGGCTGTGGACAGGTGAGATAGGCCGCTGCTGCCCAGATCTGACAGAAAGGCACAATGTTCTGGTTCTCGGCATGCATCACGCCTACGCCGAAGAAGCCGTGGTCGCGCTTGCTGAACACCTGAGACTGCGGACTCTTGATCTCCGACTCCTGGGCGAAGATGTTCTCCCACTCGGTGTCGCCGGTGACGTTGTAGAGGAAGGCGGCGGCCAGCTGACGGAAGTCGCGGCCACGCATCTGCATCGAGCCGATGTCCTGCAGGTCGTCGAGCTGGTTCCACTCCTGCTTCGAGGCATAGCGGAAGGCCTTGATGGCCTCGGCGGTATAGTAGCGCTTCAACGAGTCTACGGTATTGTCAATCTTCCATTTCCCGTTCTGCATCAGGCGGAAGGCCTCTGCGGTGATGGCACAGTTGGCGGCATTGGCCCAGGCGGCCATCGTGGTGCAACCGGCCTGATACATCACGGTCCAGTTGAGGTCGGGGTTGGTGACACCCTGCGAGTAGCCCTCACCGTCGCGAATGGAGAGGAAGAAGTCCACCTCGTTGCGGGCCTCGTCGATGATGTCGGGGATGCCGTTGCCGCTCTCACGGATGCCGAGGTTGTCGTCGGAGAGGCGTCCACCGGAGAGGATATAAGGCAGCAGCATGTCGTAGATGTTGCTGACGTGGGCGAGGTGCCGGTCCCAGTCGAAGGCATCGGAGTGACCGCCGCGCACGTCAACATTGACGGGGTTGCCGGGCAGACGGTGCTGCCAGAAGCGGGAAGCCATAGCGAGCTTGAAGTGGGGCTCGTCCCACACGTCGGTATGCAGGTCGGTCCACTCCTTCATAAAGGGGTGGAAGTCGGTCTTATAGACGGTGAGGCCCTTGGGATCGGTCTCGGGGATGAACTGTGGCTGACGGGGCACGGGCCACACGTGATCGGGATCCTTGGGCTCGCCGAGGCGCATATAGTAGTAGCCGCGCACGGCATAGCGGAAGGGCTGGTAATAGACATCAGCGGCGATGTCGAAGTCCATCGAGCAGCCTACATCCTCGACCACGAGACGGTAGCGGCCGGGGACAGCACCACTGAAGTCGGCATTCCAGACGTCGGTGCCAACGAGGTTTTTCTTGCCTGCCTCCTGATCGGCATCGGCAGCTTTCTTCCAGAACTTCACCACACCGGCGCTCTGCTTCTTTTTCGTGTTGACATTATAGAGCCAGACCTTACGACCGACCCACGAGGAGTAGTCGCGCTGGCCACCGTCGCCGAGCCACTGGTAGAGGTCGGCGGCATGCAGCTCCTCGGAGGGCATATAGCCGATGATGTTGACGTGGACGGCCTCGGAGGGGGTGTTCCAGACGTCGTAGCAGACGCTGGCGGTGTCACAGTCGTCGGCACCGATGCCGTCGGGGATGTTGACGGTGTAGGTGCAGCCCTGCCGCATAGACTGTGGCAACTGGAAGAAGAGCCAGTGGTCACATTCGCTGGTGAGGGTATGGTCGGTGTTCATCGGCTTCGACTTGCGCCAGACGTTGAGGGGCTTGACGGAGAAGTTCCTGTCGTCTTTGGAGGTGATGCGCCAGATGTCGGCCTTCTGTGCCTCAGCGGTCTTGAGCCGTTCGCCAAAGACGAGCAGCGTGTCGTCGCCCTCGGAGAAGGAGTGGCCGAGATAGGCGCTGGGGCCTGTGCCGTTGTCACGGTAGTGTACCTCACCGTCGCGGAAGTGCAGCATAAGGTAGTCTTTGTCGATGACACGGAGGCCGATGACCTTGGTGGCCATAACGGGGAGTGAGGCGAACAGGAGCAGCGCCGCCAGCACAAGGGTTAGTCTGTTTTTGTTCATAATTGCTGTTGATTAGGTAATTTCGGCACAAAGTTACAAAAAATAACCACAGATTACGCAGATTACGCAGAAAAAATCTTAAATAATCCACATATTTCACAAATAAGACTGAAAAAATCTGTATAATCTGCGAAATCTGCGGTTTATTTATTATATTTGCAGCAGTTTGTAACTAAAAGCTAGAAAAAAATGAGAAAGAATCTGTTCACTCTCGCCGTGATGATTGCGGCAGTGTTTGCATTCACGTCTTGTCAGAACAAGAGCCAGAACGAGGCTCAGGATCAGTCAGGACAAGTCAATAACTTCCGCATCAAGCGCGGTACGAACATCAGCCACTGGCTGTCGCAGTCGGAACAGCGCGGCGAGGCCCGCAGGCTGCACATCCAGGAGGATGACTTCGCCCGTCTGGAGGAGCTGGGCTTCGACTTCGTGCGCATCCCCATCGACGAGGTGCAGTTCTGGGACGAGCAGGGACAGAAACTGCCCGAGGCGTGGGATCTGCTGAACAACGCCCTCGACTGGTCGAAGAAGCACAACCTGCGCGCCATCGTCGACCTGCACATCATCCGCGCCCACTATTTCAATGCTGTGAACGAGGCTGATCAGGCCGCCAATACGCTCTTCACCTCCGAGGAGGCTCAGGAGGGACTGCTGAACCTGTGGCGCCAGCTCTCCGAGTTTCTGAAGGACCGCAGCAACGACTGGGTGGCATACGAGTTTATGAACGAGCCCGTAGCCCCAGAGCATGAGCAGTGGAATCAGCTGGTGGCCAAGGTACACAAGGCCCTGCGCGAACTGGAGCCGCAGCGTACACTCGTCGTCGGCTCGAATATGTGGCAGGGGCACGAGACGATGAAGTACCTGAAGGTGCCCGAGGGCGACAAGAACATCATCCTCTCGTTCCACTATTACAACCCGATGCTCCTCACCCACTACGGTGCCTGGTGGTCGCCGCTGTGTGCTGCCTACAAGGGTAAGGTACACTATCCCGGTGTGCTCGTTTCGAAGGAGGACTACGATGCTGCGCCTGAAGCCATCAAAGCTGATCTGAAGCCGTACACCGAGGAGGTATGGAACATCGACAAGATCCGTGAGCAGTTCAAGGATGCCATCGAGGCCGCCAAAAAGTACGACCTGCAGCTGTTCTGTGGCGAGTGGGGTGTGTATGAGCCTGTGGACCGCGAGCTGGCCTACAACTGGTATCGTGACGTGCTGACGGTGTTCGACGAGTTCAACATCGCCTGGACCACCTGGTGCTACGATGCCGACTTCGGTTTCTGGGACCAGCAGCGCCACTGCTACAAGGACTATCCGCTGGTGGAGCTCCTGATGTCGGGAAAGAAACTGGGAGAGTAATTTTTCAGTTTACAGTTTACGGTTTACAGTTTACAGTTGATTAGCTGGCAAGCCATTCGTGCTGCCTATAGAAGTAATCATCTGTAAACTGTAAACCGTAAACTGTAAACAAGACATCAGGCTCTGGCGACTCGGTAGCCGTAAATGGTGACGACGAGGAAGCAGACGAAGGGCAGGATGAACGAGAAGTTGGTCATACCGGCATCGATGAACATCGCCTGCAACGGAGGCAGTACCGAACCGCCGAGGATAGCCATAATCAGACCGGCTGCACCGAACTTCGCATCGTCGCCCAAGCCGTCGAGGGCAATGCCGTAGATGGTGGGGAACATCAGCGACATACAGCCACTGACACAGACGAGGCAATAGACACCCGTACGGTCGTGGGACAGGATGACGCCCGTGGTGAACACCATCGCCAAAATGCCGAAGATCGTCAGCAGCCGGGCGGGTGAGATCCACCGCATCAGCCACGTGGCAATGAACCGCGAACAGATGAAGAACAGCATCGCATAGATGTTGAAGCGCTGCGACAACACCTCTGCCGCCTGTTCCTCCATACCCTCTGCCATAAACACACGCGTACCGTATTGGATAATGAACGTCCAGCACATAATCTGCGCTCCCACGTAGAAGAACTGTGCCACCACACCCTCACGATAGTGTTTCAGGGTGACGAGACGGCGCAGGGTGGTCATAATATGGATGTCGTGACTCTGGTCGGCGTTCTTCGGCATCTTCGTGAAGAGGATGATGAGGAACATCACCACGATGACTGCTCCGATGGCAAGATAGGGGGAGATGAGCACGTCGAGGTCGGCATTCTTCACCGCCTCGAAGTCGGCATCGCTCAACAGGGCGCGTTCGTCGCTGCTCAGGGGATTGAGCTTCGCCTGGATGAAGTTCATCGCCACGAACATACCGATGATCGAACCGCAGGGGTTAAAACACTGGGCGAGGTTCAGGCGGCGCGTGGCGGTTTCCGGCTCACCCATCGAGAGGATATAGGGGTTGCAGGAGGTCTCGAGAAACGACAGACCACAGGTCATAATGAAGTAGGCGATGAGGAAACAGCCATAGATACCGATGGCCTTGGACGGGAAGAACAGCAGGGCACCCGTGGCATAGAGTCCGAGGCCCATAAGCACACCGGCCTTGTAACTGTACTTACGGATGAAGATGGCAGCAGGGAAGGCCATGGCGAAATAGCCGCCATAGAAGGCCACCTGTACGAGTGCGCCCTCAGTGACGCTCATACGGAAGATCTTCGAGAAGGCCTTCACCATCGGGTTCGTGACGTCGTTGGCAAAGCCCCACAGGGCAAAACAGAACGTCACAAGAATGAAAGGGACAAGATACTTTTTCATTTACTTACATTCTTTTTTGACCACGAATTACACGAATTTCACGAATTATGAATTAGTTTAATTAGTGTAATTCGTGGTCGTTATCTTAAATTCAAGTGTTCTTCCAGCGGACGAACATCTGGTCGCCGATGATGTTCTGGACCTCGGTGACGAGGGACTCGTCGAGGGGGTCGTTGACATAGGCGATGTTCTTGAGGACATTCGCGGGATTGGCACTGCTGAAGAGCGTCGTGGCGATGCGGGGATTCATGCTCGTGGAGAACTGCATGGCGAGTTTCTCGATCTCATAGCCTTTCTCCTGACAGTAGGCAGCCGCCTTGGCACAAGCCATCTTCAGGTCACGGGAGGCCGGATGCCAGTCTGGGGCACCACGCTGAGAGAGTAGTCCCATCGACAGCGGCGAGGCATTGATCACCCCCACCCTATGCTGTTCGAAGAAACCGAGATAATCGACCAGCAGCGTGTCGTTCAGACAATAGTGGCAGAAACAGAGCACACTCTCCACAATGCCCTCGTCGCAGTGTTCGATCACCCACTTCAGGTTCTCGGGCTGCAGGTCCGTGATACCCACGTGACGGACGACGCCCTCCTTCTTCAACTGCACCAACACGGGCAGCGTCTCGTCGACGATCTTCTGCAGGCCACCCTCCATCCGCGACTGGAACTCGATGTCGTGGACGTTGATCAGGTCGATGTAGTCCACGTTCAGACGTTCCATACTCTCATAGACGCTCTCCAGGGTGCGTTTGGCACTGTAGTCCCAGATGTTCACGCCGTCCTTGCCGTAGCGTCCCACCTTCGTGGAGAGATAATACTTGTCGCGGGGAATCTCCTTGAGGGCCTTGCCCAGGACGGTCTCGGCCTTCATATGGCCGTAGTAGGGCGACACGTCGATGAAGTTGATGCCGTTGTCCACGGCCGTATGCACGGCACGGATGCCTTCTTCCTCACGGATGCCGTGGAACACACCGCCCAGCGACGATGCGCCGAAACTCAGGTTCGACACCCGCATCCCCGTCTTTCCAATCTCGTTATAAACCATATTGATAAATTCGTGTAATTCGTTGTCTTAAAATTCTATTGTCTGTATTTTCTCGTCACCGGGTTTGAAGAGCAGGCCTGTACACTTCGGGGCATCGACGCGATAGGGTTTGAGCTCCACGGCGTTCCAGTCGATCTGATCCGTACGCTGTGCGAGGGGCGCGTGGGGAATCAGCGAGCCGTCACGGACGAGGATAATCGCCGGGATCTTGTCGGCCTCAATGGTCTGATAGCCACCCTCATAGACCTTCCCGTTTTGATAGTCAATCCATTTACCCCTCGGCAGATACACCGTGCGGCTGTTGCCCGACTCCATCAACGGTGCCACAAGCATCTGCGAGCCGAACATATATTCATCCTCCACCAGCCAGGCTCCGGGATCCTCGGGGAACTCGACGAGCAGAGCACGCACCATCGGCAGACCACGCTCCGAACAATCCTTCGCCTGGGCATAGACATAAGGCATCAGCTTATACTTCATCTCTGCACAGGCACGGAAGGCATCGGTGAACGACTCCGAGATGAGCCACGGTTCCGTGGGAGGTGCACCGTGGGCTCTGGTGTGACTGCTCAGGAATCCGAAGGGCAGCCAACGACGGTAGATATCCTCCGGCGAGGCCGTCACGAAACCACCCATATCGTGACTCCAGAACGAGAAGCCACTCAGTCCGAAACTCAGACCACCACGCAGGTCACCCAGCATACCGATATTGTTCGTAGCCGCATCGCCACCCCAGTGGAGGGCATAGCGCTGGGAACCAGCCCAGGCAGAACGTGCCCAGATGATGCCCTCGCCGGGATACTGCTTCTCGACAGCCTCCCAAAGGGCCTTGTTATAGCGCAGGGGATAGAGGTTGTGCTCATAGAGACCACCCTTGCCACTGTGGTAGAAGCCATTGTAGGGTGCTGCCTCACCGAAATCACACTTGATGGTCGAGACACCCTGTTTCAACAGACCCGTGATCTTCTCCTGATACCAGCTGACGGTCTCGGGGTTCGAGAAGTCGAGCACGGCATCCTCATAAGGCATACCACCCGTGGCGTTCGTCACGTGCAGACCCTTCTCGATGATCTCGGGGAAGAAACGGTTTTTCGGGGTGAAATAAGGCAACTGCCACAGACAGGTGTGGAAGCCGTCCTTCGCCAACTGCTTCAGCATCTTCACGGGATCCTCGAAACGGTCCTTCGCAAACTGATAGTCGCACTGCCAATCGACGCCGAACCAGCCCGTATCAAAGTGGATCACATCCGAGGGGATCTTATGAGCCCGCAGTTGACGGGCAATCTCCAGTCCCTCCTGCTGCGAGAAGTAGGTGATACGGCTCATCCACGTGCCGAAGCTCCATAGGGGCATCATCGGACTCTTGCCCGTGATGTTGGTATATTCGTCGAGGATATCCTTCGGCTCTCCGAAGAAGACGAAGAAGTCCATCTGTTCGTCGGCCATAAACAGGCGCTGGGCACCGATGTAAGAGGCACCGAAGTCGCAGGTGACAGGAGCCGAGGTGTGCATAAAAATGCCATAGCCACGATTGGAGAAGTAGAAAGGCACAGGCTTATACTGGCCGTCGCTCTCCGGGCCCTGGGGATCGGTGACGGAGAGATGCACCTTCTGCCCTACTTTATTCAAAGAGGTGAACGACTCGCCACAGCCATAGATTCTCTCACCCGGTGCTAATGAGAACACAGGATTGATACTACGCGAATTATCTGAGCCTCGCTTGATAAACGAGAACGGCAGCAGCTTGATCTGCGTCGAGTCATTATCGATGATATGGCGTGTCTGCGTCAGGATCTTGCCCTTCGCATCCTTGATGACAATGCGGAAGGGGTACTTCTGGATCTCAACGCTCCCATAAGGCGATGAATACGTCACGGCAGTTTCCCCTCCTGAGTAGGAGGGGTTAGGGGTGGTCTGATCCGCCACCTTCTTGAACGCGTCGCAGAACATCACATCGTCAGCATCGGAATTCTTCGGCTCTACGGGTGTGGTAATCATCCTGATTCTCGCCGTCCTGGGCGAAATCCATTCTATCTTGATCTTCAGATTCGGATCATTCTCATACGCCGCATCCGGAAAGTCCAGCATCTGCATCCTCACAGGCCAGTACCCATTCAGGTTAAACGCCTGCCTCGGACTCATCCTGTACCGTTTCCACTGCACCAGTCCCTCGCCCTTCTTGTCATCGAAACTCACCAGACTATCCGCCAGGAAATACGTATTCGACAGATCACTGAAGTCCGTCGACATATCCTTCGGCATACACTGCAGGTACTGCACCCCCGCATTCGTCTGAATCTGCGCCTCTGCAGCCAAGGAGCCACAGATGGCACAGATTCCACAGATAATTCTCTTGATCATATTCTTTGGTTTCTATGGTTGTTAAAATTGAATGACGTCGGGCTGGAGCGTCGGGGATTTAGCGGTAATGGAGCCTTTGCCGGTGACGACCACCATACACTTGCCGAAGAAGGCCTTGCGCTGGGGCGACTTGAAGTTCTCCATCGAGGTCTGACAACCGTTGTCAGTGCCGATGATACGCCCTGTACCCTCGCCGATGAAGACGATCTGATCTTCTGCCCAAGGACAGAGATTTCCGTCCTTATCGACCACCTCGGCAGTGATGAACGTGGTGTTCTTGCCCTTGTAGTCGATGGAGAGGCGGATCTTCTCAGGGGCTCCGGCAGTCTTGATGGTCTGCGAACCGACTTCCTTGCCGTCCTTGCGGGCGACGACCTTCACCTCACCGGGATCGAAGATGACACGCCAACCGACGTGATACTCTGAGTTCAACTTCGCCTTAGTGTTGTGCGCATCATAGCGGCCTTCAGGATTCTCGCCCGTTTTACGACGCACACCCTGACTCTTGCCGTTAATGAAAAGCTCCACCTCGTCGGCATTGTTATAATAGCACCACATATCGATCTCGTCGCCAGCCACCCAGTTCCAATGGGGGAAGAGGTGCAGCACGGGCTTCTGCGTCCACTCGCTCTGATACATATAATAGCTGTCCTTGGGGAAGCCTGCCAGGTCGATGATGCCGAAGTAACTGCTTCGGGCGGGGAAACCGTAGGGCGTAGGCTCGCCGATGTAGTCCCAGCCCGTCCAGATATACTGTCCGCCGACGAAAGGATTATGCTTCACCACGTCCCAGGTCTCTTCGTGGGTCGAGCTCCACGAGGCATGCATATTGTCGTACGACGAACACATATACGAGGGATCGGTATAAGGCAGCCACCACTCCTGCGGAGCCCAGGTGACCTCGTCGGAAGGCATCTTGTAATAGCCGCGAGTCTGCAGGGCCGACACACTCTCCGAGAAGATGAACGGCTTGCCGGGGAAATTCTGCGGCACATCCTTCACCCACTGGTGGTGATAGTTGAAGCCGATGATGTCGATGGCACCGCTCTTGAAGAGGTGGTTGTTGGGCGATGGCTCATTGCAACCGGCAAGGATGGGACGCCCCGAGGGATCGTTACGCTTGATTAGATCTGCCAGATGGCGTGTCAACAGGGAGTTGGGACTCATTTCACCGTCCTTGGCAAGTGTCGAGGCGTCACGACTGGCGTTGAGGATGAGGTTTGCCTGTTCGAGTGTCAGTTCGTCAGTATCATTACCCGACCACTGCTCAAGCACCTCGTTGCCAATCGACCACATAAGGATGCAGGGATGATTACGGTCACGCACCACAAGGTCGGTGAGGTCGCGCTCGTGCCACTCGTCGAAGAAACGGGCATAGTCGTTCTGCGTCTTCTTACGGCGCCACATATCGAACGACTCGTCCATAACGATCAGACCCATCGTGTCACACATATTTAATAATTCGGGCGCGGGAGGATTGTGCGAACTTCTGATTGAGTTCACACCCATCTCCTTCAGCTTCAGAAGCTTGCGGTGCAGAGCGTCTTCGTTCAGTGCAGCACCCAGACAGCCGAAGTCGTGATGCTCGCAGACACCGTTGAGTTTGAAGTTCTTGCCGTTAAGCCAGAAGCCCGTCGCTGCATCGAACTTAAAACTACGGAAACCCGTAGTGGTCTCATAGGTATCCACCACCCTGCCGCCCTGGATCACTTCCGTGCGCACGATATATATATAAGGTGTCTCACACGACCAGAGCATCGGCTTCGAAACGTTGATGACAGACTTCAGGCCCTTCGACGTACCGACCACTTTACCATTGGGAGCTATCAGGGAGTTCTTGATGGTAACCTTTTCCCCTCCTAAGTTAGGAGGGGTTGGGGTGGTCTGAACCGCCTCCAGTTCCACCCCGATGTCTACGCGCCATTTTCCTTTGTTCAGACCACCCCTGGCCCCTCCTAACTTAGGAGGGGAAGTAATTACCTGAACACCCCAGTGCTTGATGTGGGTCTTGGCAGTCTTCGTGAGCCAGACGTGGCGATAGATGCCACAGCCAGAATACCAACGGGAATTGGGCTGGTCGGAATTGTCCACACGCACAGCCACCACGTTCTTACCTTCACGGACATAGGGCGTGATGTCGTATTCGAAGCTGGAATAGCCATAAGGACGAATGCCCACCTTCTCGCCATTGACATAGACGGTGGAATTCATATAGACACCGTCGAACTCGATGAAGAACTTCGTGTCCTTCATTGGCGTCTCGCAGTCACCCAGTGTGAAGGTCTTACGATACCACCCGATGCCGCCGGGCAGGGCTCCCCCACCCGCTCCACTGGGATTGCCGACATAGAAATCACCCTCGATGGCCCAGTCGTGGGGCACGTCGAGCTGTCGCCAACTGCTGTCGTCAAAGTCTGCCTCCGCCATAATGGCCGAGTCACCCAGCAGGAAACGCCAGTCCTTGTCAAAACACTGTCTCTCTCTTGCCTGTGCTGTCAGTCCCATCAGGACTGCCACAGCCGTCATCATTAGTTTCTTTATCATTGTTTTTTGTTATTTAGTATTCTTCCGTTTCTTCTTCCTTGATGAACTGACCGGCGAGGGTGTAGGTCTTTGCCACGGAGTAGCGACCACCCTCCTCGTGATAGCGATAGGCACCGAGGATCAGGGTGTCGCCAGAGGCAGAGAACCGAAGGATGCCTTCCGTAGAGGGGAACTGACGGGCTGTCTTTTTCTCCAGGTCAACGATATAGGTCCATACGTTCCTGGCGTCAGGACAACCTTCGACAAGAAGCAACTGTGGGTGGCCTGGTACGAAACACACCTTGTCAGCAGCGGCAATCTGAGTGAGAGCAACCTCCACAGGGCCGTCGCTCATTTCCGCCCAACGCTGCTCGGCAAAGGGATTCGTGGTGAGGAGGGAATCTACACGACCTGTCTTCCGCTCGTAGAGCCACAGGGATCTGATATCTGCAGGATCATCCTCTGAGCTTTTCTGTACGAGTTTCGTAAAGACGAAAAGACCATTGATCTCATCGGCTTTGACAGCACCGTCAGGGAGCGTCTGAGAGGGTTCCTGTGAGAGCGTCTGTACCGTGTCTGGAACCTCTTCCGCGAGTATGGTATCTGTCTGGGCAGCATCCTGTGTGGAGGCTGTGCGATTGCCACAGCCTCCAACCAGAAGTGCCACACCCATCAGTGTCAAAAATGCCTTGTTCATAGTTGCACGCTGACTGCCTTGCCGTTATACTGCACCATCTTTCCCTCGGGATTATCGAGGTTGAGGGTCTTGGGTGCATCCTTCGAGATAAGCACGACGTTGAAACGACGATCCTTCAGCATACCTTCGAAGCGACCCTTGCGGGCACCGAAGGATACGGTACGGGAAGCATCGTCGTAGGTGATGTCGATGGTGGCGTACTTGCCCATCTCATAGTTATAGTTCGTGCCTTCGTCCTCATAGAGACGGAAACGGCCGTTCTGTCCTGCATAGACGTAGAGGTTAATGAGTTCTGCGGGTTTCTCGTCGCTCCACTCCATCTCAGGACCGAAGGGGATGATGGCTCCCTCACGCACGAAGACGGGAATCTGCTCGTAAGGTGCATCGACGATGAGACGCTGACCACCAGCGATGTACTCACCTGTATAGAGGTTGTACCAGCCGCACTGCTCCGGGAAATAGACGCTGCGGTTGCGGGCCTTGTAGTAACCTACGGGACAGGCCATCAGCGCAGGACCGAACATCCACTGGTTGCCGATGTTCTCCACGTTCTTGTCGCCGTTGAAGTCCATCACCAGGGCACGCATCAGGGTATAGTCGTTGAAGTGTGCCCAGCCTGCCATCGAGTAGAGATAAGGCATCAGACGGTAACGCAGCTTATCGTAATAAACAAACGACTGATAGGCGGGATGATTGTCCGGGGCGATGTTCCATATCTCACGCAGCGGCCACTGACCATGACTGCGGAAGAGGGGGATGAAGGCACCGAACTGGTTCCAACGGCACTGCAACTCACGCCACTCCTTCAGATCCTCGTTCTCCACACCCGTGCGGTCGAAGATCTGCTGGGCGGCCACATAACGGTTCTCCACACAGAATCCGCCCTGATCCATGCCCCAGAAGGGGATGCCTGACATCGAATAGTTCAGACCTGCCGTCATCTGGGCACGCATATCCTCCCAACGGGTGCCGATGTCACCACTCCACGTTGCCGTAGAGAAACGCTGCTCACCGGCAAAGCCACTACGTGTCAACAGAAACACACGGGGCTCGTTGGACTTACCCTGATAGACTGAGCGCTGACCATTGTAGATGGCATCGGCATTGACGGTAGAGTAAGCATTGAAATATTCCGTAGAAGTGCCGAGGGCCGTGGGGCCACTGAGGGCCTTGCGATACCACATCGGCGTACAGTCGCGGACATTGGGCTCTGAGGCATCCATCCACCAGGCATCGACACCGGCAATACCGTCGTGGTTGTATTTCGAATAGAGGTTCTCGTCCATCTGACGCCAGAACATCTTACGGGCACCTTCGTCGTAGGCATCGTAGAACGAGCCACGGAAGCCGAGCCAGTCGTGGATATCGTCCTTGATGGCCTGATGGTACATCCAACCCTTGGCATCGAGTTCCTTATAGTTGTCCACGGTATCGTAGAACTTCGGCCAGACAGAAATCATGAAACGACCATGCATGGCATGGACGCTGTCGAGCATCGCCTGCGGATTGGGATAACGGTTGTTCTCGAAAACATGACTGCCCCAGGAGTCGAGCTTCCAATAGTTCCAGTCCTGTACGATATTATCGATGGGGATATGACGCTTACGGAACTCAGCGAGGTTGTCCTCAATCTCCTTAGCACTCTGATAGCGTTCACGGCTCTGCCAGAAGCCCAACACCCATTTCGGATAGAGCGAGGCCTTGCCTGTGAGGGTACGATAGCCGGAGATCACCTCATCGAAGTTCTGACCGGCGATGAAGTAATAGTCCATATCCTTTGCCATCTCACTCCAGATGGTGAGCTGTTCACGTTCCTCCTTGCTGCGGGGTTCTGCCACACGGAGACCACAGTAGGCCTCGCCACCGTCGGGCTGCCACTCAATACGTACCTGGGCCCGCTTACCCTTCTGCAACTCGGTCGCAAACTTATAGGAATTCGGGTTCCACGCCGTGCGCCAACGCTCAGGCACCACTTCCTTACCATCTATATAGACTTTCACATAGCCGGAATAGTAAAGAATGAACTGGTAGAGTTGTTTCTTTCCCTTGCACTTGCCACAGCACTCAGGTTCGATGAAGCCTTCATAGGTGACATTCGCACCCTGCAGCTGGAAATCCTTCGGGAAGTTCTTGATGCCGCCATTGTCCGTCTTAACAGCAATCTCCGAGGTGGTGGGGAAAGCATACTCATAATAGATAGAGTCTTCGTCGCGCACGAGTTTCTTGCCCTTTGCATCGATATAGGTGCCCGTGAGGTGGCCTTCCCTACCCTGCTTGTCATAGAGTTTGAAGGCACGGTTCAGCTGGAGGTAGTCGTTGGGATTGCCGAAACGGCAGTATGAATAAGAATCCCACAGCAGACCATAGTTCTTGTTCGACAGCACGAAGGGGATGGAAACCTTCGTGTTATACTGGAACAGGTCTTCGTTTTTTCCCTTCATATTGAATTCCTCCGACTGATGCTGACCAAGGCCGTAGAAAGCCTCATCTTCCGGCGAGTCGAAGGTCATCTGCCAAGTGAGGCCGTGCTTCATTTCCTCGGTGATGGGTGCACCGCCCTTGATGCCGTATTCACGCTCAGGCACGGTGAAATCCTTGAACTGCTTACTGTTCTCCGCTTCCTCAAGCAACTCCTTGCCCTTGGCATCGTAGAACTTGATCTGTCCGTCTTCCTTCTTCACGACGGCCTTCACGTTTGCGGCCTTTACGATGACCTCGTCATCATTCTCCGTGATGCTGTAGGAGCCTCTGGGAGGCGTAGTCTGCGGCACAATCATCAAAGAGGCAGGCTTCTGTGGCAGGACATCCTTCGACGTGGCACGCACACGGATGATATTGCCGTTCATCACTTCCAGACGAATCACCTTCGCCTGTCCACCGTCGGGACGGATGGTCACTTGGTTCTCACTGGTCTGCACGTCTGCTGCCAGCGACGTCATCGCCGTGAGCAGAACAGACCCTAACAAAAAGATTCTTTTCATAAAAATGTTCTAGTTTATAATTTTCTTTTTCACAACAAATTTCTCGAATTACACGAATTTTTATTCTTCATCCATCAGGACGGCCTCTTCCACTTCCTCCGGCTGTTCCAGGGGCAGGGTGATGGTGAACACAGAACCACCACCGGCATTATTGTCGCCAGTGACGGTGCCGCCATGAGCTGTCACGATATCCTTCACGATGGAGAGGCATACACCGGGATCCTCATCGCTGACCACCGGGTCGAACATATGTTCCTTCGCACCCTCAGGCAGTCCGATGCCGTTGTCGGAGATACGGATAGTGCCTGCAGAAGGTGTCTTATCGACGAACACCTTGATGACACAGTTGCTGGGTGAGAACATCACCGAATTGTTCAGCAGGATCTGGATGGCCTGGCCCATCATATCACGGTCGAAGGGCATCACAAGGTCGTTGGCAAGGGGGAAGAAGGAGAACTTCAACTTCTTGCCCTCCGGTGCCTTAAACTGGGCACACTGCTCTTTCATAAACTCCTGGAGGTCAGCCGGCTGACGGTTCAAGTCGGTGATCTCCCACTCCGGTGCCTGACTCTTGACTCCTGTCTCCTGACTCCTGTCTCCTTCTCCCTGACTCATCATCTGCGTCTTGATCTCGTTCATCCACTGTTTCTTCTCGACCTCACGGCGCAGATTCTCCAATTCGGCCTTCTCCAGCTGCTTCTTGATGAAGAGTTTACGCCAGAACCAGATACCTGCTGCGACGCAGGCGAGGAAGAACAGCATCAACCAGCGGTTACGCAACAGCGGCGGAGTAATGGTCAGTTTGAGAGTAGCCTCCACCTCGCCCATCGTACCGTCGTCGTTCAACATACGGACATGCAGGATATAACTGCCGTGGTGGAGTGACATATAAGTGATGTTGGGATCGTTCTCCTCCGTCTTCATCCACTTATCGCTGAAACCTTCCAGCTGGTAGATGAAGCGCGAGGGGTTGTGCATCTCACCCTTGTTCGTAGCAAGCTGGATGGTGAACTGGTTCTCATCATGTCTGAGCACAAGCTCATCGCACTCATCGAGTGCCTTTTCAAGGATCACCCTACCTTCATATTCCTGTCCGACGCCCATCTGCTGTCCGAAGAGTTTCAGACCACTGAACATCGGGCGCTCGTCGTTGTTGACATTCGTGATGAGTTTGGGGTTGATAATATCGACGCCGCCAATACCTCCCACCAGGATCATACCGTCGTGGGTACGGGAGATGGAGCGCTGGTTATAGGGTCCCTGCTGCAGACCGTCCTTACTGCTGAAACTGCGCACGAGGAACGACCACTCACCATTATCCTCCTTCTTCGGCACGACGTTAGAGATACCATGCTCCGTCACCACCCACATCGTGTGGAGTTGATCCTCAGCGATACCCACGACACTCGATCCGAAGAGTCCGGAGTTCATGTCAAGTAACTTCTGGCGGCCCGTCTTCGGGTCGAAGATACAACAGCCAGCTGTAGAGCCCTGCCAGATCAGTTCCCGACTGTCTTCCATCACACAGACAGTGTTGGCCACAGCCACCGGTTGCCCTGGTATGGCAGGGATGGTGAAATTCATCACCTTGCCGCTCACAGGGTTGATGAGCGAATAGTAGTTCGAGTGTCCCACCAACAGCCAGCCTTTCCGGGTCCACGAGGCCGAGGTCATAAAGTTCTCGGGCATCTTCCCGTTATAGGAGTTCCAGGTCAGGAACTTCCCGGTCTTCATCTGCAGCTTCTGCACACCGCTGCCAAGGGTGCCGACCCAGATGTCACCCCACTTGTCCTCTGTCACCGACCACACATTATTATTCAACAAGGCGCCGTCGGCATTCGAGGCGAGGTAGTTCTTCACCCGTCCGTTGTCAATCTGTACGACACCGCCGTTATAGGTACCGAACCACACGGAACCGTCCTTGGCTCCGTAACTGGCCACCATCACATCGGAGGCGAAGCCACAGCGGACCTTGTCGTAAACCTCCGTCTCTCCCGTTTTGGGTGAGTATTTGATGACACCACGGTTGTCTGTTCCGAACCAGTAGTTACCCTGTGTATCCTCGGTGGTGGTGTTGATATCACCCAACTCCAATGTCCGGAAACCGGAGAGTGTCTCGATATATTGGTTCAGACCATTACGATAGCCTGAGATCCACACGTTACCGCTATGGTCGGTCATCATGTGCCTGATGGTGTTGTCGCTCAATGAGGTCTCGTCGAACTTATTGTTCAGCAACTGCTTCACCTCCTTGCTCTTCGGGTCGATCACGAAGACACCCTCATGGTCTGTGCCGATCCAGATCCAGCCACGTTTGTCGGTCATCACGTCCCAGATCTGCAGCGGGTCGGGCAATGGAGCAATGCCATGTGCCTCTAAGAAACTGTTCACCGAGGGGTGCCACTGCTTGGCCTTCTGGTCATAGACGAAGGTTTTCAGGTTCGAGAGTACCCAGTAGTTGCCGTCAGGATCCACAACGATGTTATAGGCCTCACTGGTCTTACCACCGTGCTCTATCATATATCTATCCTTCCATCTTACCTTACCCGTCTCTGGATCCACACCGATGAGTTCACCGTCGCTGGAGGCCACCAACAACATACCGTCCCAGTCGGCCATCGACGAGAAGTAGAATTCCTTGGGCAGCAGACCTTCCTCGTAGCCGTACTTGGTCAGTGTGTGTTTCTTTCTGCCATAGACATTGCAGTAGAGCCCCTCGTCGTAGGTCTTCACCCAGAGATTCTTCTTGGAGTCGATGTAGAAGCGGTCGATACCGCCGACGACACCGTATTCTGCCAACTGCTTGGCCGGATTCCTTATGGTACGCTCGGTCACAGGGTCGAACAGTGAGTAGTTCATGCCCTGCCTCAGCCAGAGCCGTCCGGCACCGTCCTCGAAGATCTGGTCCACGTAGTTGTTACGCAGCGTGGTCGTGTCGTTCGGGTCGGAATAGTAGGTACGGAAACGGTAACCGTCATAACGGTTCAGACCGTACGACGTACCGATCCACACGAATCCCTTCGAGTCCTGATAGATGCAGTTGATGGTCGAGTTCGACAGTCCGTCACGAGTATCCAACCGCTTGAACTTCATGTCGGGGATGGTGTTCTCAGCACCAGCCCACAGACTCATCAACAGCACTGTTAAGCCTAATAATCGTTTCATAAATTGTTGTTTTATTTAACTTTTTTACCTTTTCACCTTTTTACTTTTTCATTTTTCATCCTCTTCCATCATCACAGCCTCCTCGATTTCTTCCTCCTCAGGAGTCTCTTCCTCGGCTTCGGCAGCCTTCTCCTCCTGACGGTGGAGACGGTTCATCTTCCTCCTACGCCTCCAGCGACGGAAGGGTTTGCGGAGGAACAAAACAGCCACGATCAATAGCACATAACAGGCGATGGCCCACCACGAACGGTACCACGGAGCATCGATGGTGATGTCTAAGCGACTCTCCACCTCACCCATCGTACCGTCGTCGCGCAGCATCCTCACGCAGAGGGTATAGCTGCCCGGGGGCAGTGACATATAGGTGATGTCGGGGTTGTTGGCCGACGATTTGATCCACTTGTCATTGAAACCCTCCAACTGGTACACGAAACGCGTGGCGTTGTTGATGCCGCCGTTGTCGGAAGCCATGTGGATGGTGAACTGGTTCTGTTCGTACTTCAGGCGGATGCTGCGCTGCATGTCGAGCGCCTGTTCCAAGATGACACGCCCGTCGTATTCCTGGCCTACCTCAACTTCCTGGTCGAAGAGCACGAGTCCGCTGAACACAGGCCGTTCCTTCGAGTCGCCGTTGCCCAGTTTCAGGGTACTGATGATGTCGAGACCGTCCTGACCGCCAATGAGCAGTTCACCCGTACGGGAACAGAAGATGGCACGCTGGTTGAACGGGCCGGGCTGCAGACCGTCGCGGCTGTTGAAGTTGCGGATGGTGAAGGTCCATGTGCCGTCCTCCTGCTTCAGGGGCGTGATGTTCGACACACCGTGGTCTGTCGCCACCCACATCGTGTGCCGCGTGTCCTCTGTCACGGAAACGGCATTCGAGCCGAAAAGGCCTGACTTCATATCGAGAAGCGTCTTCTGCTGCGTCTTCAGGTCGTAGATTACCAAGCCTGAGGGTGAGCACTGCCACAGCAGTCCGCGACTGTCGATGACAGCCTGCGTCGTGGCCGTCGATACAGTGATAGCTTTGCGGTCATTATCCACAGGGAACGTGCCATTGATAATCTTGAAGTTGCCTGGATTGATCAGGGCGTAATATTCCGAGTTTCCTAATACAATCCAGCCGTTCGAGCCTGTCGATATACTGTTTGTCCAAACGGTCTTCAGGACAGAGTTATCAGCTGTGAAGGCCCGCTGCTGACCGGTCTTCTTGTCGATACGAACGGCACCGCCGCCGAGAACACCCACCCAGATGTTACCCCACTTGTCTTCCGTGATGCCCCAGATATTGTTTGTCACCAGCGCACTGCCGGGATCCGTCGTACGGTAGTTCTTCCACTGACCATTCTGATAGCGCAGGATACCCCCCTCATAGGTACCGAACCACAGGCCGCCATCCTTCGCTGTATAGCTGCCCACGATGATGTCGCTGGGCACGCCCAGACTCTGCTTCGTGAACTGCTCCACAGGTTCCAGCGTCTTCGGGTCCATCTTGATGATACCGCCGTCGTTACGGCCGATCCAGTAGTAGCCTTCCTTGTCTTCCGTGATGGTGTTGATATCACCGATGGGCATGCTCTTGAAGTTCGTCATCGACTCCAGACACATGGCGATGCCGTTCTTATAGCTGGCGAGCCACATACGGCCCAATTGGTCGAGATAAAGATGTTTGATGGTGTTCTCTGGCAGCGAGGTCTCGTCGCCCTTGATGTTCAAGAACTGCCGCCACTGACGGCTCTCCTCGTCGAGCACGAACACGCCCTGATGGTCGGTAGCCACCCACATGAAGCCCTTCGAGTCGTAGCACACCTCCCAGACGAGCACGTCCTCCGGCACATTTTCATAGCCTTGGGCCCGCATCAGTTCCGTCAACGACGAGTACCATCGCTTCTCATTCTTCACATAAATATAGGTACCCACGGAGTGCGTGATTACCCAAAGGTTCTGGTGTTTGTCAGTGGTCACCCAATAGTCGTTATAGGCATTCAGGGCGTTCTTCACATAGGGATCCTTCCACAGCACCTTACCCTTCTCGCCATCGATGCACATCAGTTCGCCGAAGGTCGATACGAGCACCATACCCTCCTCCGTCTCGGTATAGGCAGATATACCAAAGTCCTTCGAGAACTCATATGGCCCGTAGCCGAAAGCGAAGTGCTTGAGGTTCTTAGTCACGGGGTTGAAATAGTAGAAACCGTCCTCATAGCTCTTCACCCAATAGTTCTTCTTCGAGTCGAGGTGGATGCTCTCCATACTGCCGAGCATACCCCGCTCGTTCAGCCAGTGCGTCGGGTTTCGGTCCACCTTCTCCGTCACCGGGTCGTACATCGAATAGTTCATACCCTGTTTCAGCCACAACCTGCCGCCGTGACCTTCTTGGATCTCGTCGATGCGGTTGTTACGTAGCGAGGTTGTGTCCTTATCATAACTGAAATAGGTACGGATGCGGTAACCGTCATAGCGATTCAGACCATAGTTGGTACCGAACCACACGTAACCTTGAGAGTCACGGAGAATACTGAAAACCTCCGAGTTCGACAGACCCTCACGGGTGTCGACACGACGGAATCTCATGTCAGGAATGACTGCGGCTTCTGCCACAATCGCGATGCAAAGCATCGTCAGGATAATCGAAAGACGTTTCACTATAATTTGCATCATTAGTGGGTGTTCGTAATTTTTATCGTACAAAGGTACACATTATATTTCATATACGCAAATTTTTCATGGAAAATTTTTCGCCCCACCCTATTTTTATCTGTGCTTAAGTTATTCAGTTATTCACTTATTCAATTATGACATTTAGGTTTTTAAACGTTAGAAATTGTCATTTATAAATTATATTATTATATATATTATTATAATAATATATATAATAATATAATTTTAATAATACAAAACGAAAAGGAAAACGATTCCGAAAATATAAATGTCATAATTGAATAAGTGAATAACTGAATAACTCAGATTATGTCTGATCTTTATAAATGTTAGTTGAATTTATTTTACATTTGCAAACATTTAAAACACTCTGACGCGAAGCAATATGTAAACTGAGAGTTTCCTTACTGGAAAGTCGGAGTTTGGGTTAGGGAAAGTCAAACTTTGCAGCAAGGAAACTCAAAAGCACGGAAAACGGTCTAAAACGGCGACTTTTGCACATTATATAATTATGAATATTTATTACATTCTATACATTGCCTAAAGATATGAAGCCTTTAAAATCCCCATAAATAGGGATTGCGAGATTGAAATAATCATTGTACCTTTGCACCCGAAAAAAAAAGGGAACAAGGTATGATTACATTAAATAAGGTGACGGTAAAGGCTACATGGGTGATTGCATTGCCCTTATGCCTTTTTGCTGTTTTACCTTCAAGCGCCCAAAAGCAGGGCGACATGCGGCAGACGGTGGAATACCTGGCATCGCAGGAACTTGGCGGCAGATACCCAGGCACTGCCGGTGACACCCTCGCCTCTGAATTCATCGTCGACAAACTCCGTAGTCTGAAACTTAAGCCTGTTGTCAAGGGGAAAAAGAAAAAGGCTTACTATCACGACTTCACCTATGGAAAGGAGAAGCAGATAACCACCCATAACATCATCGCCGTCGTTCCCGGAAAAGATAAGCATCTCAGAAACGAATACATCGTCGTAGGTTCGCATTACGACCATCTGGGCATGGGAGGCCAGGGTTCTGGCTCCCGCCGTCCTGATACGTTGGGTGTTCACCCCGGTGCCGATGACAACGCCAGCGGTGATGCCGTGGTACTCGAACTGGCCAGACATTTTAAGAAGGCATGTTCGCCACGAAGCATCATCTTCATGTTCTTCGGTGCGGAGGAACAGGGTCTGGTCGGTTCCAAGAAGTTCCTGGAATGGATGAAGCAAGAAGACAACCAACGCAAGAACCTTCCTAATAATATAAAAGGTATCGTCGCCATGGTGAACCTGGACATGGTGGGACGTATGCGCGACCATGCCCTGAGTGTGTCAGGAACAGGCACAAGCAGTGGATTCAAGACGATGGCTGAGCAGGTGGCAGAACAGAAGAACCTGCATGTGACATGCGTTCCCGACGGCTATGGTCCCAGCGATCAGGCATCGTTCGTGGCGGCAGACATCCCTGTACTCTTCCTCACGACGGGCGGTCACATGGAGTATCACACCCCTGCAGATGTGCCTTCAACCCTGAATTACGACGGTATGCAGGAGACGTTGGAGTTCACGCAGGAACTGGTTACCCGTCTGGCCAGTATGCCCGAGACACCGGATTTTATCAATGTGCCAGGCAGCAACACGATGAAGCATGCGAAGTTTAAGGTTACGTTAGGTCTGATGCCCGATGTGATGGGAGCCAGCAGCAAACCCGGTCTCCGTGCAGACATCGTGGTGGCCGGAAAGCCCGCACATAATGCCGGTATCAGAAGCGGAGACATCATCCAGGAGATTGACGGCAAGCCCGTGAAGGACATCGAGGAATACATGCAGCGCCTGTCTGAACTTCAGGCCGGCACCACCATTCCCGTGAAAGTCCTCCGGGGTGAAGAGATCATTACGTTTGAAGTCCATTTAACCCCTCCTGTAAGATGAAGAAATCCGTCTATTGGCTGTTAGCCGTTGTCATCACACTGGTATTGAGTATTTACCAGCGCATGACAGGCCCTACGTACCCCAAGAAAGTCACTGTGGAACTCAATGGGGAGCAATACAAACTGAAGCTGCCACGCAGTGGTGTGCAGCAGGATGAGATCGTGACACTGAAAGGCGTTCCGTCAGACACCGAGGCACAACTGCACTACCGTCGCTATCCGTCGGGAGATGACTACACCACGGTGGATTTCACATGGAAAGACAGTACATGCCAGGCCGTGCTGCCCGTTCAGCCCGTCGCCGGGAAGCTGCAGTATTACATCACCGTCGAAGGAAAGGACTATCCCACAGATGAGCCGCTCGTGATTCGTTTCCGCAATGACGTACCTGCCAGCATCCTCGTACCACACATCCTGCTGATGTTTGCGTCCATGCTGTTTGCGGTCTATACGTTCCTGCTGGTCATCACGCGCAAGGCATACAAGAAGTGGCTTTGGATCACGGTGGGTACCTTATTTGTCGGCGGGTTCATCCTCGGCCCTCTGGTACAGCATGTGGCTTTCGGACCCTGGTGGGCTGGATTCCCTTACGGCACGGATCTGACGGACAACAAGACACTCCTGTCGTTCCTCTTCTTCATGGCTGCCGTGGCGACGTTGAAATGGAAGTACAACAAATGGGTGGTCTGTCTGGCGGTGCTGTTCATGATAGCCATTTTCAGCATCCCCCACAGCGCCTACGGATCAGAGTATGACTATACAACACAACAGTTGAAAAATTAAATAATTAAATAATTAAAAAATTAAAAGATGAAGATTAAAAGTTTTATGACAATGATGGTTGCTATGGCAGCCTTAGTAATTGGAGTGAGTTCATGTGGTGATGATGACAAAGATGTGCCGGAGGCAGCCCTTGCCACACAAGTGGCAGGTTCCTATACAGGCAATGAAATTCTCATTGTGATGGAAGAGCCTGAAGAAAGTACCGAGACAATTGAGTTTACCAAAGCTACAGACGTATCTGTTGACGTGACTCTTCCCGCATACGGTGAGGGTATGATGACTATCCCCGCACTTTCCGTGAAAGGTATTACCCTAACCAAGAGCGGCAACACGATTACAGGCAAGCTCGAAGAATACAAAGGTAGTGTAAAAAATGCCAAAGGGGAAGAGAAGATATATACAATAAGTAAGTTAACTGTTATCTTTAGTGACAAGACAGTAGTTATGACGTTTACGATGAATTACGGCAATATGCCATTTGCCTTTGAAGGACAGTTCACAGGCACCAAGAAGTAAGTTGTGACAGAAAAGTTGTTGAGAAAGTTTATAAATTCCCTTTTAGCTGGCATGGTATCGACTATGCCAGCTATTGGACTATCCGCCCAGGGCATACGCGACTCTATAGAACTGGAGCCGGTTGTGGTGACAGCTACCCATTCGCCTAAGGCCCTCAAAGATGCACCCGTCGTGACGCGATTGATCACCCTCCATGACATCAAGATCACCGATGCCACCAATATCCAAGAGATGCTCACGCAGGAGATCCCCGGACTTGAGTTCGGCTTTGCCATGGCTCAGGAGACATCACTCAACATGAGCGGGTTCGGCGGCAATGCCGTGCTCTTCCTTGTGGACGGGGAACGCCTGGCAGGAGAAACTATGGACAACACGGACTACAACCGTCTGAATCTCGACAACGTAGGGCGCATAGAGATTGTGAAAGGAGCCTCGTCGGCTCTCTATGGCTCCAATGCCGTAGGAGGGGTGATCAACATCATCAGCCGCGAGAATCTGGAGCCCTGGACGGCGAATGTCAACTCCCGCTTCAACACCTTCGGAAATGAATGGCGTAACGGTGCCAGTTTCTCTTTCAACACGGAGAAATGGAACTCCCAGACGAGTTTCCAACACACGACGATTGATCCTATCGACCTGCCCAAGGCACACACCTCTGAGGAGATCGCCATCGAACTGATGAAGAAGGCACAAGGACTGCCTTATGACGAGTCAGTACTCAATGACGATTCCAACCTGAGCCGCCTCTACGGCCAAAAGACCTACAACATCAAGGAACGGCTGATATGGCGCGCCACAGACCATCTGACACTCACTGGCCGGGGCGGCTATTTCTTCCGCACCAGCGAACGCGACACGTACAATTATCATTTCAACGGTTACAGTGCCGGACTGAAGGGCAGATACGCCTGGGACTATGGTCGGCATCTCGAGCTCTCATACGCCTTCGACGAATACGACAAGGCGAACTTCCTGCCTGACGGTACACGCACCCATGATCACGACTACAGCAACCAACAACATGTGGTACATGCGCTGTATAACCATCCGTTCGGCAAGAACAGTCTCATCCTCGGGGCGGACTACATGCACGACTATCTCACGACCTATCAGTTCATCGACAACGCCAGCCACTCCCAGGACAATATCGACGGCTATGCACAGTTCGACTGGAACATCACCGATCAACTGAACGTCGTCGGAAGCGTCCGCTATGACTATTTCTCAGCCTCGGCCCAGAAAGCATTTACCGGGCGTCTCGCCGTCGTCTATAAGTTCTTGCGTCCCGCTGGTAGCAAGCGACCGGAGGTCGAGCGCCCTTGGATGACGTTCCGTGCCAACTATGCCAGCGGTTTCCGGGCTCCCACGCTCAAGGAGATGTATATGCACTTCGATATGGGTAACATGGGCTATATGATCATCGGCAATCCGGACCTGGAACCGGAGAAGAGCCATAACTTCAACCTCGCCGTCGAACGGACGAACCGCATCCGCAACAGCGGCTTCCTGGACGGACGCTACAATTTCACCCTCATGGGCTACTGTAACATCTTCGACAAACGTATCACCACCATCGCAGGTCCTGAATACAATGGTATGGAGAGTGCGCTCTACTGGAACGAAGACGGCGTGACGGTCTGGGGCATCGATGCCAGTCTGGGACATATCTGGGACTGTGGATTGTCGCTTAAACTGAACTACTCTTGGATGAAAGAGACGGGCAACGTCTATTACTCAGATTTCTATCAGCCCCGTTCACACTCCATAACGTGGCGAATCGGCTATGAGCATCGTTTCTCACGCCACTACGCCCTCGATGCAGCCCTCTCAGGACGCAGTCAGGGCAAGCCACAGTCTGGTCGCACCGATGTCGATCAGGGTTACACCATCTGGAAACTGATGCTGCAGCACCATCTCTGGCGTGGCATCCGTATCAACACAGCCATTGATAACCTCTTCAATTATAAACCGAAGTCATATTATTATTGTTCTCCCCTGACCACAGGTACCTCCTTCTCCATTGGCCTGTCTGTTGATCTTGACAAGATGCTCTGATTCCGACAATAAGGCAGAATCTAACGCCATTTTGTCAGCATTTATTCCCTCGGCATATTTTTGGCAACAGACTACACGACTAAAGGACAAAAAGGAGGATTAAAATATGACACTCGACAAATTCACAATCAAAGCACAGGAGGCTGTTCAGGCGGCAGTGAATACCGCACAGATGAACGGCCAGCAGGTCATCGAACCTGTACATATACTCAAAGGAGTATTGGAGAAGGCGAAGGACGTCACGACCTTCATCTTCCAGAAACTCGGTGTGAACGCCCAGCAGATCGAACTGCTCACAGAGCAGGAGATCAAGCACCTGCCCAAGGTGCAGGGCGGACAGCCTTATCTCTCTAATGATTCTAATAATGTACTCGTACGTGCACAAGAGACCGCCCAGAAATGGGGTGACGAATTCGTGGCGTGTGAACCTCTATTGCTGGCACTTCTCACCGTCAGTTCCACCGCTTCCCGCATCATGAAGGACGCCGGCTGTACGGAAAAAGAGATGCAACAGGCCATCCAGGCCCTCCGCCAAGGCCAGAAGGTGCAGAACCAGAGTGCCGACGACAACTACCAGTCGCTGTCGAAATACGCCAAGAACCTCGTAGACCTAGCCCGTCAGGGCAAACTCGACCCGGTGATAGGCCGTGACGATGAGATCCGCCGTCTGTTGCAGATTCTCTCGCGTCGTACGAAGAACAACCCTATCTTGATTGGTGAGCCGGGTACGGGTAAGACCGCCATCGTCGAAGGTCTCGCAGGACGTATCGTGCGTGGCGATGTGCCTGAGAACCTGAAAGACAAGCAGCTCTACTCCCTCGATATGGGTGCGCTGGTGGCTGGAGCAAAGTATAAGGGTGAGTTTGAGGAACGTCTGAAGAGCGTCATCAACGAGGTGACGAAAGCTGAAGGCCGCATCATCCTCTTCATCGACGAGATCCACACGCTGGTAGGTGCCGGTGGTGGTGAGGGAGCGATGGATGCCGCCAACATCCTGAAACCTGCCCTCGCCCGTGGTGAACTGCGTGCCATCGGTGCCACGACACTCAATGAGTATCAGAAATATTTCGAGAAGGACAAGGCTCTCGAACGTCGTTTCCAGACGGTGATGGTGGATGAACCCGATGAACTCTCAGCCATCTCGATCCTGCGAGGTCTGAAGGAGCGCTACGAGAACCACCACAAGGTACGTATCCAGGATGATGCCTGTATCGCAGCCGTACAACTCTCTGAGCGATATATCTCTGAGCGTTTCCTGCCTGACAAGGCCATCGACCTGATGGACGAGGCAGCCGCCAAACTCCGTATGGAGCGTGACTCCGTGCCTGAGGAACTGGATGAGATCACCCGTCGTCTGGCTCAGCTCGAGATTGAGCGTGAGGCCATCAAGCGCGAGGGCGATGAACCCAAGATAGCCCAGTTGGATAAGGACATCGCAGAACTCCGCGAACAGGAGACCCAGTTCCGTGCCAAATGGGAAGGTGAGCGCCAGCTCATCAACAAGATCCAGCAGGACAAGCAGGAGATGGAGAACCTGAAGCTCGAAGCAGAACGTGCCGAGCGTGAGGGCGACTATGGCAAGGTGGCAGAGATCCGTTACTCGAAACTGAAGGTCCTTGAAGACGACATCAAGGCCATCCAACAGCAGTTGGCATCAGCACAAGACGGGAACTCGTTGGTGCGTGAGGAAGTCACTGCCGACGATATCGCAGAGGTGGTCTCCCGTTGGACGGGCATCCCCGTGACGAAGATGATGCAGAGCGAACGTGAGAAACTGTTGCATCTGGAGGACGAACTGCACAAGCGTGTCATCGGACAGGACGAAGCCATCACGGCTGTATCAGATGCCGTACGTCGTTCGCGTGCCGGTCTCCAGGATCCCAAGCGACCTATCGCCTCGTTTATCTTCCTCGGCACCACAGGTGTCGGTAAGACGGAACTCGCCAAGACACTCGCCGACTACCTCTTCAACGACGAGACAATGATGACACGTATCGACATGTCGGAGTATCAGGAGAAGTACAGTGTCTCCCGTCTGATCGGTGCGCCTCCGGGCTACGTAGGCTACGATGAGGGTGGACAGCTCACGGAGGCCGTGCGACGCAAGCCATACTCCGTCGTGCTCTTCGATGAGATCGAGAAAGCCCATCCCGACGTGTTCAACATCCTCTTGCAGGTATTGGACGACGGACGTCTGACAGACAACAAGGGACGTACGGCGAACTTCAAGAACACTATCATCATCATGACCTCGAATGCGACGCGTGAACAACTGCGAAGCACGATGCGTCCGGAGTTCCTGAACCGTATCGATGAAATCATCACCTTCACGCCCCTCACCAAGGAACAGATTGCCGACGTGGTGCGCCTGCAGATGAAGAAGGTGACAGAGATGCTGGAGCCGCAGGGCATCCGTCTCGAGTGTACACCTCAGGCCATTGCCTTCCTCGCAGAAGAGGGTTACGATCCTGACTTCGGTGCCCGTCCTGTGAAACGAGCCATCCAGCAGTTCGTACTCAACGACCTGTCGAAGAAGCTCCTCGCCGATGAGGTGGATCGTGACAAGCCCATCATCATCGATGACTTCGGTGACGGACTTATCTTCCGCAACTAAAAAAGGCTCGCGATTGCGAGCCTTCTTATTTGTAAGCCATAATGTTTACTTCAAATTCCTATTTTGCCCCTTTACCCCTTATCACAGACAAGATGGTTTTATAAATACAAATACAGTCCAGTTTAAACGACATATTCCTTATGTAATAATACTCCATCTCCAACCGCTCATCGTAACTCAGATCCGACCTTCCATGAGATGCCCACCATCCCGTGATACCCGGCTTCACCTTCCAATACAGAGTAGAACCGCCATGCGCTTCAAGTTCCCCCTCCACTAAAGGTCTTGGGCCAATCAACGACATGTCTCCAAGAAGAACGTTGATAAACTGCGGAAGTTCGTCCAAAGATGATTTCCTAAGATATTTCCCGAACTTAGTGATGCGAGGATCATCCTCAAATTTCTGATTCTCCTCCCACTCTTTCTGATATTTCTCATCCTTCAGCAGTTCCTCCAACACCTCGTCAGCATTCAGCACCATCGTACGGTATTTGAAAATCTTGATAATCTTCCCGTCCTTTCCGATTCTTTCCTGCCGATAAAAGATTCTCGTATTCTGTCCTAATAACAAAAGAACCACCTTAGCCCCAATACTAAGAAAAATCAAGACAATCAGACCTATCAACCCAGATACAATGTCAAAAAATCTTTTGAAATAAATATACATAGCCACAATACAAATCTCCGACTCTTTTATCAATTAAAAATTACACTTCTCATAGCCTTGAGAAATTACCGTTCTCCCCCTTTCCGAACACCACTCCCGGCCTGACTATCAGAAGTCGCCTGCGACTTCCCCTTTCAGTTCTTTCTTTTCTTTCTGCGGGACTCAGACTATCTGTGCTATCTGTGTGACCTCCCCTCTGCCATGCCAATAATCTTCTCCGCCACCAGTTTCGAGATCCCATACGCCGTATTCGGCGTAGGCAGAGTCTCCTCCGTCTTCAGTTCCTCAGCCGCCCCGTAAGGAGCGATGCTCGACGTGAACACCATCTGCCTGATGCCATACTTCTCCGCAAATGCACACACATTCTCCGCTCCACGGATATTCGTCTCAAAATATTCTATATCTTCGTGCCCTGGTGTACGATGCACGGCAGCAAAGTTAAATATCACATCTTCTGGAGTTGGCTTAAAGGGTAACTCTCCAATTGGCTTACGGATATCGCACTCCACGAATGTCGAGCCCAGTTTCTCTCCATCTCTCACAGCCGGCTTATAATTCTTCACCACCGGATTAGGAGTCCCAGGTTTTACAATATCCAGATTCCACACTTTAGCCTCTGGATGCACTTCGTTTAATAGATTAGTAAGATGGGTACCGATAAAGCCGGTACCACCTGTTATGATATAATTCATATTTTTGTCTCTTTAAAAGATAAGGCTCAAGCCATAACGATGGAGTTGCTCATAACCATCACTACGGCCCTATGCCTTATCTACAATTAAACTCCTTGTATTTTGACTCCACAAACTCTTTTATTTCTCGTTTGAATCGTTCTTCAGAAAAGCTTTCCGCCCACTCTCTACAATCTCGTGGAGAGAATGGCTGCTCACCCATGCTTTCAAAACGTTTCACAGCCTCCATAATAGAATCTGCGGTTTGTTCTTTAAAGAATATACCTGTTTTTCCATCACTAACTGTCTCGAGTGATCCACCATGTCCATATGCAATTACGGGGGTTCCACAGCTCTCCGCTTCAATGGGTATCATGCCGAAATCCTCGTCTGGCGCAAAGACAAAAGCTTTGGCATGCTGCATTTTCTCTTTTAAGACGTCAAAAGGCTGATAACCCATTACCTCAACATTCGGACCTGCCAGTTTCTTATATGCCTCCAAATTAGGACCACCACCAATAACAGCCAATTTCTTGTCTGGCATCTGATTAAATGCCTCAATAACTGCATCTATCTTTTTATAGGCCACCAAACGACTACTGGTGAGGTAATAGTCCTGTTTTTCCTCGCATAGTTCAAACCGTGAGATGTCAATATTTGGATGTATCGTCATAGAATCTCTACGGTAAGTCTCTTTAATTCGTCGGCCTACATAGTCAGAGTTACTGATATAATAGTCCACGCGAAAACTACTCAGCATATCCCACTTCCTGATTCTATGCAGGAGGTATCTCACGAGCCAACTCTTTAATCCCTTCGTCAGGTTCGATTCCTCCAGATATTCATTATACATATCCCAGACATATCGTATCGGAGAGTGGACATAGCTGATGTGCAATTGATCTTCCTTGGTTAGTACACCTTTTGCCACACAATGCGATGAGGAGATAACTACATCGTACCCCCGTAAATCGAACTGCTCTACAGCAAATGGAAATAGTGGCAGATAGGCCCTATGTTTCTTCGTGCCAAATGGCATTTTTTGTATAAAAGATGTATGCACTTTCTCCCAAGGAATACCCAATTCATCACAAATCTCTTTATTTGCGACAAGCGTATATATATCTGCCTCTGGAAAGACATCATATATAGCCTTCACCACTTTATCAGACCCACCCACCGTGACGAGCCATTCTTGTATGATAGCTACTTTCATAAATAATACACTATTAGTAAATGTTTTAGATTAACTTTCATATATATCCCAATTTTATTGGTTGATTTTCTTCAAGATTATCTCAACTATCTGGCTTGCTGATTGATTATAGTTATAGCGTTTCATGATAGATGATTTAATCTCACTTATACGCGGATTGGGCTGAAAATATAACAATTTACCTGCTAAATCATCAATATTTCCGACCTCAAAGAAACAATCAGGAATTTCTGAATACAATTCCTTAAACACAGGTATATCTGACATGATAACATCCGTATTCAAGTAAAGAGCTTCCAGTGGAGGAATTCCAAAACCCTCATATAACGAAGGTTGTACAAGAGCTTTAGCATGGGCTATAAGATCAAATAACCTTTCATTGGTAACCCATCCTGTGAATTCTATATTATGATTATTTTCTATTCGGCTTGTAAGCAAATTGTCGCTGGTTCTAAATTTCTCATTACTCCCAACTATGATTAGCTTCGATGTCAAGCCTTTCTGTTGCGCCTTTTCAAAAGCATCAACAAGGGTATGTAATCCTTTATGACGTTTTATATTTCCAACGTAGATAAAATAATTCTGTTTTATAACGGGTAATTGTGGTGCATACTGCTCGCACGATTTAGAAACACCATTATACAACACTTCTATCTGCTTATCTGTTGGAAAGTGATATAGAATCCTCTTTTTAGAAAAATATGAAACTGTAAATAATACTTTAGACAGCCGAATTGCTCTACGATAAACCAGTTTTCTAAATATATTACCTATGGTAGAACTTAAGCCATCCACATCAAAGAACACTACGTCATGGATTGTTGAAAAAACAGGGATCCTAATTCTGCCAGGAATGTTGATATAAGGTGTGAAGTACGCATCGCATTGATTTATCTCCCGTGTAGGGAATGCAAATATTTCTCTTAGTGAGAATGGTTGAATACTAGTATAAAGAATTGAAACGTTATCATTATCGTAATTTACATCTTTACCTAGTTCAGTTATCAGCAGATATTTATGCTCTGGATGATTATTGCACAATTCATCCACTATATTTTCTATATATGTTCCAATGCCGCTTTTGCCAATAAAACGACAATCTATGGCTAATCTCATGTTTTAATTTTTTTAGACTGTAATAATTGTAAAGATGTAAATAAGGCCAATCCTATCATGTTTGGAAATAATATAAATGGTAACAAAACATATGAATTAGCAATAAAAACTAATATTGCTAATAGAATCATTATTTTATATTGTTTATCACCAATCTTATAAAATGTATATATAGACATATCAAATATGATATATAAAAACAATAACAATCCCCAATACCCATAACAAACTTGAATTAATGAAAATTGATTTTCTATCATATATGCTTTGGAGTATTTCTGCATAACTATATCATCATTAGTTGCATAGTTTAATCCTTGACCAAAAAGAATAGAAATGATATTCTTATTATGAGAGGAAACCTTCTCCATTTGTTCCTTTCTCGTTTCAAGAGTATTACCAGTTCCAGTTTCCTGTCCTGTCAAATTGCCATATTTTTCTTCCAATAACACAATTCCCATCTGGTATTCATTTGGGAAATTAGTAGATATATATGTAACAATTATTGAAAAAGAAGAGATTACAACAATAATATATATTGATAGGAATTTAAGTCTTCTTTTATATAATACACCTGGAATAATTGATACTACCATAATTAAAAAAAGTATAACAGTCCCTGTTCCAGAAAAATTCAACATGATACCAGCAGATAGTATCATAAGATAAAAAACACTTTTAACTGTCGAATAATTAAGAGTAGGATAATATAGTAATAAAATAATAGCATATGCTTGCGATATTACATCAAGAGTTGGATAGCCGCAACTGATACGTCCCCACCAAAATTCATCCCTATTCCATATTGGTAATGGTATAAAATACAAAACTACATTAACAATAGAGAAAATAACAGATGTATTAACTATGATTCGAATAAGATTCGAATAGTTTTTTCCTGTCAACTTTTCATAATAATAGAAAACATAAAGTATTCCACAAAACTCTAAAGGTTTAATAACAAATGACCACTGAACAGGTCCTTCTGCAATTAATGAATATAAAGATATTATTATATGATACGCAATAAAACACCTTAAAGATGGACGAATGACACCTTGGGAGGCCTTACTATATTTTTTTAATGTATAAAGAATAAGATAAAAAACAACAAATTCACGAAATAAGGAAATAATATTACCACCTATAAGATTCGAACGAATACTATCAAAAAAGAAAAATACAACAACTATTAAAAAAGCCCAATTATTTAATTTCAACATTATTTTATTTACCTGATGTCCCATTTCGTTTCGTAAAAGTATTGAGAATAATGTTCTTAATTGCTGGTATATACAATACTGAACACGAGAGTAAACTAAAAAGAGCTTTTATAGTTTGCCAACAAATTTTACCTTTAAATAATTCATCTCTTACCACATACTTGGCCCTAATAGCTTTCATCATTTTCCCATTTTTAGTATTATCCATATATTCTCGACCCACTATCTGACAGTAGTGGTCATATAATTGCGACAGATGAACCTTAAAATACAAATCTGCTTTGTCTGTCCATTCTTTTTTTTCTTCTACTATAGAGAATATCGGAGAATTAATACATGTTGCTTGTGAATTTCCGAACTGAGTCAGCATAATATATGAATTAGGAAAAGTACTAATAAAATCAGCTGAAGAATTAGGGGAGACAATCTCTCGAGGAAATTCTAGAAAACATGTTCTTAAAAAAACTGATGTCGTCATTAATGTTGCAAGTACATTATCAATAGAAGAATTCTTATCAATTGCATCCACAAACGTAAGTTCCCGATAGATTGCCACAGGCCGCAATCTCCGTTTTTCTGTGTCAGAGACATAATCCTTAACTGATCCGTATTTTCGAAAATTTAGACTAATATACTTAATATTTCCCTTTAATAAAGGAATCAAAATTTCCAAACAATCATGGTCAACATAATCATCATCTCCGATTACCCAGCAATACTCTCCCCTTGCATACTGGTCAACCAAAAGAAACATATTATTATTAAACCCAATATTTTCAGAATTCCTATAATATCTGAAATACGGAATCTTTAAATAATCTTTAATAACTAATGGGGTCTCGTCTGTAGAACAATTATCAGAAACTATCAATTCTACATTATCCCTTTTGTAGTAATCAAATGCTTTTCTCCAAGCAGCCAAGGCTCTACCCAACTTTTTACTTCTATTGTATGTAGGTATGCATATTGACAACAATATTTGTTTCTCCATATTAACAGGCTAATTTGTTATATATTTAATTTTAGAAGAATAATTATTCCCTTTATATTCTTACTTGTTTGTTTTTTATTGATGCCATTCTCTTTTTTTTGATTTAAATATCCAATAACCCCATGGGAACATTCCTACACATATTGACGTGTATCCTATCACGATTCCATATAATCCAAAAGAATTTCCTAATAATATGGTGGATATACAGCATAAGACACCTGATGTTATAGAATTAACCAAAAAAGGTTCTTTCTTATGACATCTCAGATAAGTTGCCCATGCATTTACTATTACACTCAAAATCATGCATATAGTTAATAACGATAATGGAAAAAAACCAAGGAATCTGGTGGACAATGACTCTCCATTAAACCCTAAATTCGTAGTCCACAATATAACAAAAAACAAATACATAAAAAGTATTAAGAAAACACAAACAATAATCATTTGTTTAAAAAAAACATTGAAATTACTGTCTAGATCTCTATATTGTCTCATTTCTATTAATCCAGACATCAATGGTATTTTAGTTGAAATCCAACTATATGAAAATGCTTGAATACCGTTGAGAATCTGAAGAGTCATTCCCATTTGTCCTGCAACTACAGCTCCTTCGGTTGCAAATAAAACTGGATTGAACAGCTGAAAAATGAAATAACCACTAATCCAACTCAGTGCAATTCTCCATTGCATTGGAAATATCTCTGACATATAGCCGACACGTTCTTCAAGTTGTACCTCCCACATTTTTTTTAATATAATAGATATATCCTTATGTCCAATAAAAATCAACCATACAAGACATGAAACTAAAACGCTTAGTCCAAGTGCATACAATTTAAGTCCAAACATCAAGCATCCCCAAGTAATAAGAGGAAGGGACAATTGTTGATAAAACATCATAGCATTCATTTCTTTTACCTTACCAACTCCCATCATATAAGATGTTAATGGAGACTGAAACAGTTTGAGAGCTGTCGCTATTGAAAGGATTATCCATGGATAACGCCATGAAACTGTTGAGGTTTTGTCTTCATATCGACTAAAAAAAACAAATCCAACAAATATAAGGACAAAAAACAACACGAGAGAAATCACAGTATACCACTTAACACAAAAACGTAACAAAGACGCCAAACGTGACTGATATTTATGTTCGCCAGCAATACCATTCTCATCAAATGTAACATGTATTGACTCATGAGCCACATATTGGGTTATAATACTTGTCAACCCTAACTCAAAAAACACCTGAATTGCAATGATGCTACCAAAGGTGTAATAATATCCTTGTTCTGCATCACTCAAATTACCTGCTATAAAAAAGAGCGTGCCCAGACTTGCGACAGCCTGAACAATACGAGCACCAGAGGAATAGGCAATCGCCTTATCCATCCCTATTTTACTGGCAATTTTTCGAACAAACGAAAGTTGCATTACTCAATTATTTTTTTAATACCTTCCATAAGGCTTCCACCCGACATCAGTCGCTAATTCATTGATATCCGCAACCAGATGCATAGGCTGATGGGGATAATAATCCTTTGCACCATACTGTACTTCAATTGTGGGATTTATCGCACTTTTTATATCCTCCACATACTCACTTAGTCTGCGTCCATTACCCGAACCTAACGGATAGGCTTTCCCATCCAACCCTTTTTCAGCAATAGCAAGGATAGCATCTGCCGCATCATCAGCATAGAGATAGTCCCACATTTGTTCACATTTGGTCAATTCTGGGGAACGACCCGCTTTTAGTTCTCTGATGACATTGCTTATAAGTGTATTCTCACCGTCATTGAGGCCATATACACTTAAGATTCGCACCCAATTCTGGCGTATCCCCAGGCTTTTACAAAGCATAGCAGATAGTTTCCCTGCTGCATATTTTGCAATACCGTAACCACTCTCTGGATTCACAGGTAAATCAGGAGTCAGATTCACGCTCTGTACACCATATTCTGCTTGAGAGCCTGCCCCTACAAACACTGTACATCCACAACGTTTAGCCAAATGGCAGGCATCTAATGTATATTGAATATTACGCATCTGCACTTCTGCATCATCACGAGAAGCCCCAAATGTCTTTTCCCAAGCCATGTGGATAAAAGCATCATGCTTGCCAGAAATTTGAAATGAAGAATAGTTGGAAAGGTTGCATTCTACAATCTTCACTTTTTCATCAGAGGGTATATTGGACAGGCGTTTAGACCCTTCATGTACTATACAGGTCATTTCCATGTCTTGAGCCAATGCACGCCTAACAACTGCACTACCCACACAGCCTGTTGCTCCTGTAATGATAATTCTTTTCATCTACTGAGATTATCCTTTATAGATACATTCCTCTTGCAATTCTTCACTCATAAACGGTGCCATTTTTTCGAGTGGAGCAGAAGTCATCTTACCTGTCTCTTTATCCATGAAGGAAGCTGACTTCGGGAACAATGTCTGCTCAGGATGCATCTTCACCTCACAAATCATGGCACCCTCAGCATTCAGCACCTCACTGATGGTGGATTCCAGAGCCTCATTGCTTGAGACTCTTACGAAAGGTATTCTATATGCCTCAGCAATACGCTTCAAATCTGGACATACCACACCACTGGCAGGATTACTACCAGTAAAGTTTCCTTTGAAGAATGCTTTCTGGGTAGTCTTAATGGCTAGATAGCTCTCGTTCTCCAGAACGAAGAGTTTCAGTGGCAACTTATAGGTAACAATGGTCTGCAACTCCTGAAGGTTCATCTGGATAGAGCCGTCACCCGTTACACAGATGGTCTTTCCATTCTCATTGCTGACACAAGCACCAATGGAAGCAGGAAGGCCATAACCCATAGCAGCACAACCTTGGTTGGCAAATACGCGTACACCTTCATTAACCTGCATAGCCTGATAAGTACAGGTATATGCAGTACCATTACCCGTTACAACTACATCGCCATCGTGCAACTGCTTGAACAGTTCATCAGCAAACTTGTAGCTATTGGCATAACCCTCACAATCAGGGTTATCATCGAATAATGTAGGTATCTTGCCCTCGATATTTCTACCCCACTCAATCCACTTCTCGAACTTGGGCAGTTCGTTCTCACTTTCGAGAGCCACAAGCATCTTATCAATGAACTCAGAGAGGTTGACATGGATAGGCATATCGATATTCAGCGTTGGCTTTTGCATCTCAGCGAGGTCAACATCCACCATCACCTTGAATGCCTTTGGAGCCAACAGATCGTAGGCATAGCTGACCTGACGGATGCTCAGACGAGTACCCATCACAATGAGCAGGTCTGAATTCTGCACCATAATATTACCGATACGGTCGCCACAGATACCAGGCTTACCAAAGCACAGCTTATGGTCATGCCAGATAATATCAGAACCGCTGATAGCTGTTACTACTGGTATATTCAGTTTCTCTGCCAAAGCGATAAACTCTTTCTCACGCTTAGCCAAGCGAACGCCATTACCTACATAAATCACAGGGCTCTTTGCTGTCTTGATTTTATCAATCAGCTGCTTTATTTGCTCATCCACTAAAGCGTGCTTTACAGGATCAATGATTTCCATAGCAGGGTCAAACTCCTTAAACTGAGATTCATCAACTGTTGCACCCTGTACATCCAAAGGTACATCCAACCAAACAGGACCAGGACGGCCATCCAATGCAATAGCAATAGCCTTATCAAGTTCGTATTTAACATCCAATGGGTTATAGATGGTCTTAGCATACTTTGTGATAGGAGTAACCATCGATACAATATCAGCCTCCTGATCACCCAACTGGCGCAGGTTCAGATATGGATAGGTATGCTTATAAGTAGAAGTCTTAATCTGACCAGAGATATAGAGGCCAGGGATAGAATCCAGATACTGGCCAAGAACACCTGTAATGGCATTAGTACCACCAGGGCCTGTTGTCACACAGGTCACTGCCAAATGACCACATGCGCGATAGTAACCTTCGCCAGCAATGGCAGAAGCCTGCTCGTGATGATTACAGATATACTTCAGGCCTTTTGTATGGCCAATGGAGTCGTTCAGGTGCATAGCACCACCGCCTGTCACTAAGAAACAATGCTTAATCCCATACTTCTCAACGAGATGTTGGAAAATGAAATCACTTACCTTAATCATATCGTTTTATTTTTAATAATTGTCGTTATACCATTAGCAAATGTAGTCTTTTCAAACCATCCAAACTCAGTACATACCTTAGATATGTCTGGTATCAGAGGGAATACACTTTCTTTGTTCTCAACAAACTTACCAAATTGCAGTTCTGACTCAGAGCCTATTACACTCTTTATTGTATTAACAAAATAGCGAAGTGGTTGTATATACCCACTACCTACATTATATATTTCGGTACCCTCAAACTTTGCACTTTTATTAATGATTGATGAAACCAAGTCTGCAAAGTCATCAATGTAAAGGAAACTCCAGAAATGACGGCACATGCCCAATTCCACAGGATCGTTTCTAAGCATTTTCTCAACGGAGCTATTGATGAGCGACCATGGATGATCTCCTATTCCGTAGGTACTGAAAATCCTCAGATGGGCATATTTCATTTTACCCTGGACTATATCACTTACTTTCTGAAATGCCTCTAATTTCCATTTACCATATTCTGAGACAGGGTTGCACAGGTTTTCTTCAGTGATAGGTTCTCTTGTAGGCGCGTACTCCTGACGACTACCAGCATCTATCAGCAGCTTACAATGATGGTTTAGTAAGAATTCTACCAAATTGAGAGTATTGCTCACATTCTGTTTTTGCACCTCTCCATCATTTACGCCATTTCTGTTAACGCCACCCCATGCAAAGTGTATACATGCATCTATAGCCCGACTGTATTGTATTTCACCATCAAGACTGCCTTTGACGAGTTGTAACTGAGGAGAGACAATATTAGACAATACATTATTGTCTTGACGAACCAATGCTATAACATGGTGTCCGTCTCTTAACAGTCTCAGGATAGTGTTATACCCCAAGAACCCTGTTCCTCCTGTAACAAATATGTTCATATCTTTTCCAAATGATTGGAACGAAGGGTTCTGATGTCAATATCAGCATTCAGTTCCGTCTTGATTATATTTGCAATCTCATCCGTATAACCAGGAGCCACAATCAAAATAGAGGCTACAGGCTCCTCAAAATAGTGTTTCCTATCCACTATGGGTATATGAGATGCAGGTGCATACTTCCCTTGTTTGAAAGGTGCTGAGTCAATGATATAAGCAATCTTGTCAGAGAGACCCAAAGAAGGAATCAAAGTAAAGCCCTGATGGGATGCGCCCCATACTGCCACTTTCTTACCTTGACCCACATAACCATTCACATAGTCAAACAATTCCTGCTTCAATGAATCAAAATTCTCTTTCCAACTGCTAACATCTGCCTTCTTACGCTTTCTTACCATAATGGAATGAGTATCTCTGTTCACAGTATGACAATCCACCACTTCAAATCCATTCTTCTGGAACAGGAACTTCAGTGTCTCTTCCGAATAATAGGCAATATGATCTTTAATTAGTTCATAGTAGCCATCATATTTCAGAATATATTCCAGACTGGGAACCGTTACCAAGCCTACGCCGTCCTCTGTCAGATTATTATAGATGCACTGCAGCATGTCATTGGGATAAGGCTGGTGTTCCAAGAAATTAAACTGAACAAATGCATCATATGGTGCTTCAGGAAGTTTTGTATCTGCATCATCAGCATATGCCTTATAAACCTCCATACCTTCATTTCGCGCTCTTGTTACCAATTCTTGATCATATTCAATACCAACAGCACGAACATCATAGTCCTTCCATATCCGCAAGAACTCACCCTTACCACAGCCCACTTCAAGAATCTTCTTCCCTTTCAGGTTGAAGCGGTTCATAAATTCGGTGTACTGCTCATTGCGAAGGTTCACCATCGTAGTGGTTCCACCTCCTGCACGAATTACCTTTTTATAATAATGAACGGGCTCTGTAGGTATCTGAACCAGACCACAACACTTGCACTGTACCAACTTCAACTGAATACCTTTATCATTAGGCAGTTCTTCCTTGGTGGGAATATCTTGTGCTGAACCCGGCATATTGTCGCAAACAAATAAAGTCTCAGCATTCTCTAAAGGTGAACCGCAGACTAAACATTTATAACCTTCATTACTATTTGTTTTGTTCATTTCTGTATCTTTTTGTATTCTTTGTGCTGTTAGTTTAGCAGCTTCATCAAAACTATAAGAAGCAACAAAGCCTATATAATTCTTTAGCTTTGATATATTAGGATTAAGAGTAACCAAATGCTCTGGGGTAAAAACACCATAGTTTAGTTGACTCTCAGAATGAAGCAACACTTTTAGTCGCACCACATAATCTTTCAGTATTCTGGTATCTTCTGAAGCCAAATTAAACACCTCATGCTTAAAAGAATCATCATTCACAGCTTTTTCACAGAGGTAATAAATCTGTTTAACGGCATCTCTTGAATAAAGAAAATTCCATTTTTGAGTACAAGGAGACAAATCCAATGGCTCATTATTTAGCATTTTGCTTACAGCATTCATAAATAATGTGTAAGGATGATCACCTTCTCCAAATGTACTGAAAATACGCAGATGCAAATATTTTAAGTCTATCTCTTCACTTAATTTGAAGCCTTCCTGCTTCATCGCCAGCTTTCCTTTACCATATTCAGTAAAAGGGTTACACGGAGTGTTTTCGTCTATCAGACCGTCATAAACACCATATTCTGCCTGAGAGCCGCTTTCAACAAAAAGCCTGCATCCAATCTCTTTTGCTATGCGAAAAGCGATTTTGGTGTTTTCAATATTCTTTTTGTGAATATCTGTCTTAGTTCTACCTTCGTAATTGGTACCGTCCCATGCAAAATTCACAAATATATCTGCACTATCTATCTTCGATGGAAGCATTTCATATTCATCCATCGTAGCAAAGAATACAGATAATGATGGGTCTTTAGGAAGTTTTTCAAGTGATTTAGAACCTTCACGGCAAACAGCAAATACATCATGGCCGCACTCCAAAACCAACTTGGTAAACTCTAAACCAATAAAACTAGTTGCACCTGTGATAATGAATTTCATCTGCCAGAAATGAATGTATTTATTTCTTCAACACAAAGTTTATATACATCTTCCGTCTGATACCGCTTATACCAGTCAGCAATCAATGCAATGGTCTGCAAGGCATCCAGCCTTGGCTTCCATCCTAAGCGGGTTTTGGCCTTGGTAATATCAAGCATCAGCAGATTGGCCTCATGCAAGGCGTTGGGGTCTGAAACGTCTTTGAGTTCTCCCTTGCCAAAGCTCTGAACCAACTTGGTAGCGACTTCCCAGACTGTAGAAACAGAATCCGCCTCCGGCCCAAAGTTCCAACCCTCACAATACTCTGTAGGATGCTCCCACATCTTCTGAGCAAGTAGCATATAACCACTCAATGGTTCAAGCACATGCTCCCAAGGACGTACGGCTTTAGGGCTACGAATATCAATAGGTTTCCCTGCCTCCAAAGCACGAATACAGTCAGGAATAATACGGTCTTTAGCCCAATCACCACCACCAATCACATTACCAGCACGAACACTAGCAAGGCTAACATGGTGTTTTTTGCCATAATCATCAGGATTAAAGAAGCTTCTACGCCAGCTCTGAATGGCTATCTCGCAAGCACCTTTGCTGGAGCTATAGGGGTCGTAACCGCCAAACGGGTCATCCTCTTTGTAACCTCGCATCTGCTCCTTGTTGTCATAGCACTTGTCTGTGGTTATCATCACACCCACCTTTACGCTATCTGTTGCACGGATGGCTTCCATGATGTTGATGGTACCCATCACATTGGTTTGGTAAGTCTCAACTGGAATCTCGTAGCTGAGACGCACCAACGGTTGAGCAGCAAGGTGGAATACAATCTCTGGCTGGTACTGAGCGAAGATTTCTTTCATCTTCTCTCCATCACGGATGTCTGCACGGATGTCAGCCTTAATCTTGTTACCAATTCCAGAGAGAACAAAGTTGTCTTTCTCACTATAGGGCTCCAAACCTACGCCAACCATCTCCGCACCTAACTCATGGAGCCAAATGCTGAGCCAACTGCCTTTGAAACCAGTGTGACCGGTTACAAGGACTTTTTTGCCTTTATAGAAATTGTTGAATATATCAATCATGTTACTTTGTTTTGGAAGCAACGAATTCTTTGATGCACTTAATCATCCACTGGTTCATCTCCTTAGTCATGCCAGGGAATACACCAATCCAGAAACCGTTGGTCATTACAAAGTCGGTGTTCTTCAGTTCACCAACAATACGATAGCCTTCACCAGTTGCTCTCATCTCATCGAAACAGGGATGCTTGGTCAGGTTGCCAGCAAAGAGGTTACGCGTCTGTATCTTATTTTGTTCCAGATAACCAGTCAGTTCATTGCGTGTGAAGCCTGCATCCTCCTTTACGGCAATCAGAAATCCAAACCAAGATGGATTACTGTTTGCTTCAGCCACGGGAAGAATAAGACCAGGAACATCTTTCAGCCCATCATACAACATCTGATAGTTGGCACGACGAGCTGCGACTATCTGATCAAGTTTTTCAAGCTGGGCACAGCCTACAGCAGCCTGCATATCGGTAATTTTCAGATTGAATCCAAAGTGGCTGTACACATACTTGTGATCATAACCTTGAGGCAGTTCACCAAACTGACCAGTAAAACGCATACGGCAGGTGTTGTCCACACCAGATGCACACCAGCAATCACGTCCCCAATCACGGAACGAGAGAGTGATCTTGTTCAACTCCGGGTCGTTGGTATAAACTGCACCGCCCTCGCCCATGGTCATGTGGTGAGGAGGGTAGAAACTGCTAGTACCAATATGTCCCCATGTACCCGTTTTCTTGGTTACGCCGTCAATAGTGTATTCTGAACCTAATGCATCACAGTTGTCTTCAATCAGCCAGAGGTTATGCTTCTCACAAAAGGCAAGTACAACCTTCAAGTTGAAGGGATTGCCCAACGAGTGAGCCATCATCACAGCCTTGGTCTTAGGACTGTAAGCCGCTTCCAACTGTGTGACATCAATGTCAAATCCTGGCAGTGCTACATCCACAAATACAGGGATTGCACCATACTGGATAATGGGGGTAACGGTAGTGGGAAATCCTGCTGCCACTGTGATTACTTCGTCACCCTTCTTAATTCTACGGTCGCCCAACTTGTGAGAAGTCAGCGTGTAAAATGCCAAGAGGTTGGCACTGGAACCAGAGTTGGTCACTGCACAGAACTTCACACCCAACCAGTCCGCCAAACGACGTTCAAACTTATGCGTCCAAGGTCCCTGGGTCAGCCAAAAATCCAGTGATGAATCAACGAGATTCACCATCTCTTCATCATTGAAGAAACGGCCACCATAGTGAACGAATGACTTACCCGGTTCAAACTCCTTCTTCTGGGCATGAACCTCTTTATAATACTCTCGCGTCAGCTCCAAGATTTGAGCCTTTAGTTCTTCGCGTCGCGAAGCGTTTCCAACGATTACTTCCTTTTTTGACATATAAATTTCTCTTTTTTAATTACAATACGTTAGGCACTGAACGCTCCCACTTCTTCCAAGGTGCTTTACCTTCTTGGAGAAGTTTATCCAGCATGTTTTTCTCACGGATATTGTCCATACACTGCCAGAAGCCTTCATGGATATAGGACATCAGTTCACCTTTAGCAGCCAGTGTTTCCAATGGTTTTCGCTCAAAGATGCAACTGTCGCCATCTAAAAGGTCAAATATAGCAGGTTCCAACACCATGTAACCAGCATTGATGGGTGCGCCATCCATTGAGTTTTTTTCACGGAAAGACTTTACAGCACCTCCTTCAATATCAAGCACTCCTTTTTCCTGCTTCATCTTAACTGCTGTGAGTGTGGCAATCTTACCGTGGTTTTTATGGAACTCGAGGAGTTTATTTATGTCCACATCGCATACACCATCTCCATAGGTCATGAAGAAAGCTTCATTGCCTACATACTCTTGAACACGCTTGATACGGCCGCCAGTCATGGTGTTGTAACCTGTATCCACAACTGTCACCTTCCATGGTTCGAGATGACTATGATGAACCGTCATCTCATTCATTCCATCACGGAAGTCAAACGACACATCGCTGTAATGCAAGAAGTAGTTGGCAAACCATTCCTTGATGTATTCTTGCTTATATCCAGCACAAATGATAAACTCGTTATGACCATAGTAGGCATACTCTTTCATGATATGCCACAGTATCGGCATACCACCAATTTCAATCATCGGTTTCGGCTTAAATACAGACTCCTCACTAATACGGGAACCAAAGCCTCCAGCTAATAAAACAACTTTCATAAACTCTATTCTTTTAAAAAAGGAGCAGGCCCGCCGTTTCTTGCGTCCCTTTCGGTAGCAAGCGAGCATAGTTCGAATTTTGAACCTTTTGTCTTATGAGAGACCAGCGGGTTCCCTGCCCCATCCATAACGATTTTTTATATATGCTGCTTCACAGCAGGATTTCTATTTCTGTTTCTCTTTCAAAAGAGATTTTTTGTTTTTGGGAAACAATGAAACTACTTCTTACTTTCTTTCGTCCCTTCGGTGGAAAGCGGCAAAGCCGAGCGCTGGCGCAGAAAGAAGCAAAGAAAACTTATTCGTTCATCTTCTTTTCAAAAAGAAACGAACCAAAGAAAATTCTACATTCCCCAAACCCCTTGCTACATAGCACCGGGGCTTAACTGAAAATCGCAGAAACCAACGATTTATCAGGGTTCTTGCGTCCCGTTGGTGGCAAGCGGCAAAGCCGAGCGTTGGTATGGCTCTCAAGCCTGTGCCCCTACGGGGTGAGCCATGGTCTTTATCGGCTGGCGCATAGAGAAAGCCTTAAGAATCTATACCATCGTTAAAACACCACAGGGTGTGGGGTGTGAAACCCCAATTAAAGGTATTGCTTGAATCTTTTGCGGACGGCATCGGAGTTGCGGAGGCAGTCCTTGAGGGCGGTGAAGAGATCGGCTTTTAATTTCCCCTTGAGCTCGATTTCTGTCTCGCCTGCCTTTTCTTGTTCTGAAAAGGCTATTGTATTATAAGTTTTGATGTTCTGACCATAGATAAAGGTATTCTTTTCGAAAAAGAAGCCATTGTCTGTTACGACTTCATTTGCCAAGAAGGTAAAGGCATTTACCATACGTTCTGGGATCTCCAAACAACCAGATGTCACTTCCACGTCTGAGGGGATATGGTCTTTTGACGTGGGCAATGATGCTAATAAGACTGTTTCGTCTACTTCGCCTAATACAACAAAGAACTTTGGTTTTGGATCTCCTCCATCTGGAAAAATGAAGGGATTGAAGTATAACAGATTGCCTGGCTCAAACATGATCTGAACTGTATGCATTGGAGGCGTTATGGATAGCCAACGCCTCGCGATAGTATTCTGCGGCACAGGGGAGCATGGCCTCGGTGAAGTCGATCACGTAGTCGGAGTTGTTGCACTCGTGCTTACGGAAGGCTTCCAGCAAGCCTTTTTCCTTGGCAATCTTATACCACAGGGTGTTCTCCTTATGAACGATATCTACAAGTTCTGTTGCGGTCTTGTCGCCATATTCCTTTAAGACTTCGTCCATCAAGCGAATCTCATAGGCCGAGAAGTCTTCATCGTCGAATGTCACGACGGGATGAATGTACTGGGCATCCTTGCCATCGTCGAGCTTGACCAGTTCGGTTCTGAGGTATTTGGACAGGAGGACTGCTCCGTCGCTCAGGTCTATGTATATGTCTTTTGCGACCGGGCCTGCCTGCCAGACTTCATAGGGAAGGGCCAAGAAGGGCTGCTGGTATTTCAGGGCTGAGCGTTCTTCCATCAGATACAGCAGTTTAAGCAATTTGGTTTTACTCAAATCGCTTGTGTGTTCTGCAATGTACACGGAGGCGTTGCCTATCCGCGAGATGTTTTCTTCTGAATACTTGCTCATTATTATTTTATCTTTTGCGGGGCAAAGATACGATATTTATTTGAATTAAGCAAAACTTTTAGAAAGTTTTCTTTTTTCTCTCAGGAAAGAAACAGGGGCGGTGCCGCATCAGGGTGGGGGAAGGATCTGTTCGCGGAGGGCGAATAACAGCCTGTGGAGTTCTTCTTGCTGACGGGCGGGGTCGTCGTCGTACTGACTGAGGATGGCGCGCCAGAGGCCGATCAGTTGAGAGGTCCTTAACTCGAAGCCCTCGGCAATTTTTCCGCTTTAGACTTCCCCAATGACACCATGTGTGAGGCCGATCTGGTCCTCGATGGTGCGACGCTGACGATAGAAGACACGGTCTGCTTCCTTCAACGTCATCACTGTCAGCGCATGTGCCGCTGACAGCTGGTCTAAAACATACTTGTTCTTCATTTCTGAATGAAAATTGATTTGAATTTTGTTAATAAAAATATATTGTGTCCGCACTACGGACAGTTATTTGGACTTTTCTGATGTAATCCCTACCTTTGCCGTGTCGCGACCTATAAACAAGAAATTGTAAACTATAATCACGAAGAATGGTAAACCAAGAGAGATTTGAATTAATCAAGGAGACTCTCAGCGAGGCGACGATGACGGATGAAGAGCGGCTGCTCATGTCCTATCGCATTACGCCTGAGAGCAAACTGCCTCCCATGCAACCGTTGTTAGAGATGTTCGACACTCCGTGCTTCTACCGGGGTGAACTGGTGGCGGCGTGTGGCAAGGCCAAGAGCGGCAAGACGCTGTTCCTGTCGGCCATCATGGCGGCATGTCTCACAGAGAAGGTACTGGCATTGGAACGGCACACAGATAATATTTGTCACACAGAAAGCACAGAAATCACAGAAAGTAAACCCTTGCGGGTTTTGTGGATCGATACGGAACAGAGCCAGCAGAGCACACAGGATATTCTGGTAAACAGGATTATACCGATGATAGAATTTAGTCACACAGATGACACAGATAACACAGATTCTACTCACTCATGCCAAGCGCAGCCCGTGCCAAAGGCACTTTCTGAGATTTCTGAGATTTCTGTGTGCGATTTAGACTCCACGCTCTTTGCCTATAATCTGCGGGGACTGGGATTTGAGAAACGTCGCGAGATGACGGAGGCGGCCGTCAGGACCGTCAAGCCGGACATCGTCATCATCGACGGCATCAAGGACCTCATCACCGACATCAACGATGCCGTCCAGGCGACACAGATCATGGAGCACCTCATGGCGCTGGCACAGCGTTACAACTGCTGTATTGTCAATGTTCTTCATCAGAACAAGAGTGAGGCCGACCGCAATATGCGAGGCTCTATCGGTACCGAACTGACCAACAAGGCCTTCGAGGTCTATGAGTGTGAATATCTGGAACGCCACAAGCTGTTCCGCGTGACGCAGACGCTCTCCCGCCGACAGCGGATGAACCGCAGGCTCTGCTATGTTCTCTCCAAGGAGGGACTGCCTGAGATCTGTGACGAGCCACAGGAGCAGCCCCGTGATGAACTGGGGCGCTGGGTGAGCGTCAAGTCGAAGTCTGAGGCACTCGTGAAGCTCTTCAACGAGGCGATGGAGGGCCGTACACAGCGGAAATTCAATGAACTGATGGCCGTTGCCCTGAAGAAGTGCGGCGTGGCCGACGCCCAGGCTTACTATGCCCTCGTGAAAGAGGCTGAGGAGCAGGGCATCATCCGCAAGGCCATCCATCCCGACACCAAGGAGTCGTGGGTGGAGCTCAACGACGATTCCGTGCTGCCCTTTTAATTTTAATTATTTAATTAATTAAGCCCCCCTTAAAGGGGGCTAATTTAAATTTAATTTTTTAATTATTTAATTTTATAATTTTATCATGACAATCGGAGATCTGTTTCCGCACACCTTCAAGGCCATACGGGAGACCATCTCTCCCGATGTCAGGAAGAGCGTCGATCTGTCGATCCCCTCGATGCCGATGGTCGAAGCCTGTCGTGCCGATGACTACGATTTCTTTGCGCCCTTCATCGCTGCCGGCAATCTGACCGTCAGACAGATGCAGCACGCCTGTCAGCGCTATTATCTCGGCAAGACGAAGAGCGGCCAGCCCGTCTTCTGGATGATAGACGATATGCTATCGCCCCTCGATGCCCGCATCGGTTCCTCTGTCTGGATGTCCACCCTCCTCAAAGTCCGTGAGCCTCTCATCGCCTCCTGGCGCGTCACCCACTGCCTCTTCGGCCTTCATCTCCTAAGGGAGGCGGGCGGGGGAGTCTGTATTGTGGAATCAGAAATCTCTGCTGTGCTTCTGAGTGAGTTTCTCCCGGAGTACGTTTGGATGGCCTACGCCACGACCGCCCATCTCACTCCCGAGCTCTTCGCTCCCTTAGAGGGCCACAAAGTCATCCTCTTTCCCCGTACAGACCCTACTCTCTCCACTTATCTCTTCTTCAAAGATCTTGCAGACCTCGTCCATCTGCGCTACGACCTCGACATCACTGTCGATGCCACGCTCGAAAACCGAGCCACTCCTGAACAGAAAGACCGCTGCATCGATCTCCTTGACTTTATCTTTGAACCACAGATTTATTAACTTCTTATAAATATGACAGAAAAAGCACTGAGAGAACTATTACAGTTGATTAACCAGCCGGGGGAACCTGTGAAGCCGTTCGAGATACGCTCCTACGGCAAGTCGGAACTGGCCATGCTCTACTTCCCCGATGCCAAGACGAAGAAGGGGGCCATGAACAACCTCAATTATTGGATTGACTACAACGGTGAGTTGCGTGAGAAACTGCGTGCCCAGAACTCACCGCCCAATGCCCATCGCTACACTCGTCGTGAGGTGGAACTCATCGTCGAATACCTTTGCGAGCCATAATGACCTCAATAAGCACGAAACGTCACTAAAAGTAACAGCCGGATTTTCCCATATTTGTACCTTTGCATTGTCAAAGCAAAGCCGGACGAGGCCTCGAGAAACTACGGCACTTTCTCCCAGAATAATCCGTTTATTCCCTAAGAAAAAGCCGTTCTTTCTTCCCGACTGCACCGCGACACGAGATCATTCACTTTATGTTTCACCTTTTTACTTTTTCACCTTTTCACTTTTAAATTATGGCAAGAGAACGAATTACCTTTCCTGTGAACCTTCGTCAGAATACGAATGACGACTCGACTGCCTTCGGCAAGTGGTTCCCCGTACCCTCATCCAGCGAGCCCATGTCACTCAAGGGTTTCGCCAAGCACCTCTCAGAGCACGGCAAGCTCGCAAGCTATGATATGCTCGTACTGGTGCTCCAGAACATCGTGGGCTGTCTCAAGGAGCTCATCCTGCAGGGCCAGTCTGTGAAGCTCGACGGCCTGGGCACCTTCCGTCCCACTATCGAGGGCAAGGGCTCCAACGATGTGGAGACGGCCGTCAGTCTGGGAGCCAATGTGATCATCGAGGGTGTCCACCTGCGCTTCAGTCCTGAGAACGCCAAGGGCGAGAAGCTCACCAGCCGGGCGCTGAAGAACGAATGTGCCTTCGAGTTCAAGGATGTCCTCATCCGCAAGGAGAAGACCGTTGATGGCAAGAAGAAGGTTTACTTCGAGAAGATCGCAGTCTCCGACTACGCCCTCTCCCAGACCGAAACCACGCCTGGTGGCGAAGGCTAACCTCTAACCTCACACAGATCTCACAGATCTTCACAGATTATGGACGCAGGCGTCCTTCCCAAGCGAAAAGAATATCTGTGAGATCAGTGAGATCTGTGTGACAATAAAAAACTATCAATCAAAATTATTGTATCATTATGAAAATCTTCCGTATTCCCAACGCCGAGAAACTCGGCAATTTCCTCCTGACGGTGATAACCGCCTTTGTCTCTACCTTCCTCATGCAGTCTTGTATGAACTCTTAATCACGAATCTATTCGTGATCAGAATTATTCATATTATTCACATTCGTTTCCAATTATGAAAGAACTTAAGCATGATGCAGTTAAACTGCTGGTTATTCACTGTAGCGCGACCCGCTGCAACCGCCCTTTCAGCGTCGAGAACCTGATTTCGACTGGTGTGGCCCGCTTCGGCCAGCCCTCCTATCATTATTATATCCGTCGCAACGGCGCCATTGTCCCGATTCTCCCGGAGAATGTCCGTGGTGTTCATGCCCGCCATTATAACAGCTGTTCTCTCGGCATTTGCTACGAGGGCGGTCTCGATGAGAAAGGTCGTGCCGACGATACCCGGACTGAAGCCCAGAAGGCTTCCATGTTCGCTCTGCTCAAGGAACTGACAGCAGAGTATCCCGATGCCCGTATCATGGGCCACTGTGAGCTTCCTCACGTCGCCAAGAAATGTCCGTGCTTCTCAGCATCGACTTACTACGCCAGTCTTCAGCCTACAAATCGCAAGTGATTATGAAGAACATTCATAGCACTATCCCTAGCTCGTCGTGAGACGCGTTAGGGATTATTTCGTTAGGACTTTTCGGGGGTCTTGAGGGAGGATTTGGGGACGAGGATGTATTCGGAATCGTTGAGGATGAGGGAGGGAGGGGTGCCTGCGGGGTCATCGTCATCGTCGTCACCAGAGAAGAGGGGAAGAAGATCGCCCTCCTTGTGGAAGATGTAGAGGGTGGTGATGATGGCAGCGAGGAAGAGGAAGATGAGACAGGTCTGGGCACGCTTGGGACCAGACTTCCTGACGGGAACTGTAGCCGGCTGGAGCAGGGTGAAAGCGGGGGTCTCTTCCTGCACCTTCGCCTCAGCGACCTGCATCTGAGTTGCCACCTGGGAGTAGGCACGGGACTCTATCTGGAGCTTGGTCTCGAGCTTCTGGCGCTCGGTATTCTTGTCTTCGAAGATGGACTTGCGGTAGGCATCAGAGTAGGCGGAGTAGTCCTTACGAGCCTCATCATAGCGGGCCTCGGCTTCCACAAGGAGCTTGCGGTTGTAGTCGAGGTCGATGCGGGCCTTCTGGGTACGATAGTCCGTGATGAACTTCTGAAGGCGGTTCTGCACAGAGTCGGCTATCACGGCAGCCACTACCGGATCCTGGTCCGTCACATCGATGGTGATCACAAAGGTCTTCTTATCAACATCGCAGACCACCTTCTTATTAATAGTTTCCACAATTTTGAACTGCTCCTTCGTCAGTTTATAAGGGTCAACCTTGTTTCCGTTGTTTTCTTCATTTTTGGAAAAGAGACTCCCGATGGCCTTGAAGGTGCCTGACAGGATCTCAGACCACCATGGGGCACGCTGGTCGTTAAGCAGGTAGTCGTAATAGGTGGTCGTGGTGTCGGCATCTTCCTGCTGGATCCGGATGGGGAAGAGCGAGGCCTTGAAGACAACACTGTTCATCAGGTCCGGGTAGAGGTTCGGCAAAATGGCATCACCACCATCGGCATTAGGACTACCGAGGTTGACACCGAAGCTGCTGGCCAGACTGGCCAGGGAACCGCCACCCTTGTTACCGGGGATCTCGGGGGCGAGCTTCACCGTACAGTTGTAGTAGTTGGGGATGCTCAGGGAGATAATGGCCGCGACGATGAAGGTCAGGGGCAGGACTTTGTAGTAGAGACGACGGTGGGTCTTGACATCCTGCCAAAGCTTAGAAAAAGACAACGAATTACACGAATTAGATTCCATTTTTAAGACAACGGATTAAACGGATTACACGGATTATTTCTTGATGAGGTTGGCGACGGTGGCGAACATGGTGGCGAGAGAGGCGGCAGAGGTACCTATGCTAAGCCACTGAGCGGTCTTATTGGCATCACGAGGCTCCTTGGAGGGCACGACGATCTCACAACCGGGCTCGACCTTGCCTTCCTTCGCCATCGCCATCGTGCCGTTCTGATAGACGATATAGGTGTGGGACTTCTTGGCACGGTTGCCAAAGCCACCAGCCTGTTTGACGAAGTACTTGTAGTCCTTGCCCCCTTCGTAAGATACCGTGTTGGGGGCATTGACATCGCCACTGATGCGGACGGTGTGGTTGAAGCGGGGCACCACGAGACGGTCGCCATCGACAAGCGCGATGTCGAGATCAGAACCGGGATTCTCCAAAGCCTTGTCGAGGTGGATACCCACAGAGTAGATATCGGATTGGGCTATCTTCTCGATGGCGATGGAGTCCTTGCCGTCGGCACTCTGGCGCGCCATCTCGAGGACTCTCTCCATACGGGCCTTTTCATCCTCGGTCATCCGACGTTCCAGACGGGCTCCACGGACGTAGGCGCCTTCGACAGTGCCTCCGGCTGCACGGATGACATCGGAGAGACGCTGGTTCTTGGTCTCCATGGTGTAGGTGCCCTGGAAGGCCACCTCACCCTCAACCTTGACACGGATGGGAGTGGTGAAAACGGGACTGGTGCGCACCTGGACAATGTCGTAGGGAGCCAGGATGAAACCGCCATCGCCGTCGATAGAGAAATCATCGGACAGGGAGAAGCTGAAGGTCTGGGCCACAGCGAGACCTCCCGTCGAGGCCTTGGGATCATGCAGGCGACGGGTGACATCGACCTTCGCCGTAGAGGCGGCATCGGTGAGACCGCCTGCCTGGAGGATGAGGTCCTCGATGGTCATGCCATCGGCAAACTCGTAGGTGCCGGGGAAGATGACCTCACCATCGATGGTGAGCGTACGGAGGTTGTGGTGCTCGGCCATCGTGGGGATGAAGAGGACGTCCTCGTTCTGGAGAGGCACATCAGCGACAGCGCCGGAGAGAATGCCCTTCACGTCGATGGAGAGCACCTCCTGGGTGCGGTTGGGTTTCATGCGGCGCATGACAGCCCGGGTGTCCATGGCTTCCTCAGTGAGGCCGGAGGCCATCTCGATGAGGGAACGGACACTGCTGACCTTCTCGCCCAGGCGGTACATGCCCGGACGGAAGACAGCGCCCTTGATCTCGACCATGTTCTTGTAGCGGTTGTAGATGGAGTCGACGATGACGGAGTCGCCATCGGCCATCTTGAAGTCGGCCTGCTCGAACTCCTCGACATTATAGACACTCTTGAGGTCCTCACTCTTGCGAAGCACACGGATGAGCTTCCTGAAGGCATCGCCCGTGAAGCCCCCACTATATTTTAATAAGGTGGAGAGACTCTCGGTCTGACGGAGCTCATAGGCCATGGGGCGCTTGACACGTCCCACGATATCGACGATGCAGTCGTAGGTGCCCACCTGGATGACATCGTTGTCCTGCAAGCGGACATTGCCTGCCAGACGGCCATTGAGGATGAACTCATAGATATCGACCACGGAGATCTGACGACCCTGACGGAAGACCTTGATGTTGCGGAGCGTACCCAGGTCGCTGATACCACCTGCCTTGTAGAGGGCATGGAAGACCGTGGCGAAGGCGCTGAGGGTGTAGGTGCCGGGCACCTTGACCTCGCCCATCACGTTGACAGAGATGGTGCGCGTCTGACCCAGCGTGGCCTTGATACTGGAGTCCTCGTAGTAGGAGCCGATCTTACCACGGATGCGCTTCTGGGCGGCAGAGACCGTGAGACCACTGACATGGACGGGACCAAACTCAGGGATGGTGACATCGCCATCGGGACTGACCATGAGGGTGATGGTCTCCTGAGAGGCACCATAGATATCGAGCACGAGCTGGTCGCCAGGACCCAGGACGTAGTTCTGGGGGGTGGCAATGTTCATGACGGGCTCGAAGGAGAGGTTCTTGTTGTTGAAGATGTCACGGCCAAAGACGCGCTTGCCGGCTGATGCGGGAGGCTCCGGAGAATAGTCGGGAGCCAGGGCTGACTCATTTGTGACGATGTCGTTGTCAGAGACTTCGTTGTTGACACGCATGCGATCCTTGGCATTGCCAACGATATTGTCTGCGGAGTTGTCCATACCAGTCTTGGTAATCTGCTTGGCATACTGGCTGCGAATGCGCTGGATCTGGTCAGGAGTGGCGCCTGCCTTGAGCAGACGGGAGGCAATGTCATTGTCAGAGGCTCCAGACTTCTTTGCCTGAACGGCGATGCGAATGGCGTCGGAGTCAGAAATGGACTGGGAGAAGACTGGGGTCACCAGACAAGAGATTAAAAGGAACAGGAACGAAAATTTAGAACTCATATATACTTCTGATATTTTTATAACTACGGATTTTACGGATTATACGAATTTTATTTTAACCTTTTTACTTTTTTACCTTTTCCAAAAAGGCGGTGGGGATGTAGGCGGTGACGATGAGGGTGGAGATACCACGGAGGGAGACGGCGACACGGTTCTGACGGGAGACACGGACGACACGGCCACGGACACCAGCGAAGGGACCATCAGTGACGAGGACTTCCTCGTCGGAGAGGAAGTTGCAACGGGCAGGATCCACCGCCATGACATGGGGATTCTTGAGGACCGTGGCACGGACGAAGGACTGCATCTCATCGTCGGGGATGGTGAGGGGCGGGTTGCGATAGTCGAGCGCCACAGAGAAATGGTCGTAGTAGAACGTGAGGAAGGGGCAGAGGGGGGTGTCACGGACGAAGGTGTAAGCCTGGTCGGGGGTGACATAGGCAAAGACGAGGTTGAAGAGGGGGCGCAGTACGCGACGCTTCTTGCCGTCTTTAATAATCTGCTTCCAACCCATGGCGAGGTAGGCATAGATGCCGTGCTCGATGAGGTAGTCGCAAGCCTGCTGCTCCCGGGCATAGGTGATGCGGAAAACGTACCACAGCTTGTCTGGGGCTGGGGTGTATTCTACCGACACCCCTGTTTGTGAGCTTTTTGCTTCGGGGAAGGCACAGGAGGTAAGTCCTGCGCGAGGGGAAGTAGCAGCCATATTAGCATTAGACAACGCGTTCATATCGGCACTTCGTTATGTCTGCCAGACCTCTGGCGGGGACACAAAAAAGACGTGGAATCGTCGCTGTTGTCCATTCCACGAACTGAGGCTCTCGCATTGCCCATTACTGTTGAACAGACAACGTCAGAGCCCACGCCGATATGAATATAAGAACCCCATAAACCATTGGGACGCATTACGCCCAAAGTATAATGGGGATGCATATAGACACATCCCGAGGACATCTACCGTTGCTATATCCAAGACAGTAATGACTGTAATTTGCGAGATTCCAGTTCGTCTCGAACAAAGCGTCAAGTAAACGCCTTTTTAATGTCAAAGAACCCGCTACCCACCCTACCTCGTCGAGGCCGTAAAGCCTCTCTGCATCGACGTGGAAATGGACCTGTGGCAGAGACTGCCCAAAGGTCACGACGGGAATTCGGGTGCAAAGGTACAAATAAATCCCGAAACGTGCAAGCATTTCGGGATTTTTATCATCTCACACAGATCTCACGGATCTCACAGATCATTTTGCATACGTTTGTGTGAGATCATCAGCGGATGGATATTTTTAGGCCATTATGGATGTAAAGACCTTTCCTTAGTGGTCTGCCTGGCAGACGCCGGCCTTGGAGATCGTACCACTTTTCACTTTTCACTTCTACACTTTTCACTCCCCTGATAGCTGTCCCACCACCCATGAAATCGAAAGAGATGGTGCCGTCGTCAGCTACCCGGATATTGGTGATAGACTTCGACATCAGCTTGACACCATCGGCATTAGCTGAATAGACCATGGCATTCGGATCAGAGTCATCCGTCAGTCTCTCTTTGATCGTATTCCCTTCAACAAAGGGATAGACAGAGGTGCTGAGATAACGGTTCCGCATCCAGTGATCCATTGTATATTTGCCCATATCTTTGCCGTCATTTGCCGGATCCCAGGTTCTGTAATCCTTACCGTCAGCATGGAACAGGTCATAACGATAGTGGCTTGGGGAAGAGTTCACATTATTGTTGCTCCAGATCTCCCTGTCGTAGTCCACATGGAAGATGGCCAGTCCCTGCCCAGGGATGCCATAGTCCCAATTGGTCTGGCAGCGATTTTCAAGGATATAATACTCATTCTCGTTGCCAGAATTCCGGATCATATAGGTCTCCCCTCCCTCACTCACGGGTTTCATGCCGGTGATGGTGGTAGCATCTGTCAGTTCTATGGGATCACCCCAGCCCAGGGCCATCTTCTCCATAGCAGAGTAGTTCGGCGGACACCAGCCTTTGTTAGTGTAATTGCCACCATCCATCAGATCCCATTCGTCAACCGCAGAGAAATCACTGCTACTGGTTGGATAGATGTCTGGCAGTCCTAAGCAGTGGGAAAATTCATGACAGATAGTGCCGATGCCACAGGAGGTGGAGTCTGACCACAGTTCACAACAGATGGATTCATAGCCAATAGCGATATCACCTGGTGCCTTGAAAGATGAATAGCTTGTATTGGGCCAGATATAGCCTTTGACCTGATTTCCACAGAAACCTGCTGCGATGAAAACTATCTGATTCATCTCACCATCACCATCCCAGTCATAGATGGAGAAGTCGGAATCTGTAGAAAGCTTCAGTTTATTCATGGCCTCTTTCATCGCATCATCACCATAATTAGTGCCCGTGTCTGTGGATTTCGCTTTGGCGGTGACCTTAATAGGACCATAGACATCGAACCGGAGGTTGAAGCGTCCGCCTGACTGATCACGGAAATAATCGGCCACAGAACCCAGGCCATACCCCTCGTTAAAACCCGGCTCATTCAACAGTCTATGATAATATGTTGCCGGATCCTCCATGCCGAATTCAAGGTCTATGAAGGTAATGAGTACCACTGCCTGCGGATAAATTCTCTCGGGATCCCAGTCCTGGTTAGGATAGTCAAGCATACCACGGGTCTTCGCCACATCGGTGGGGATGTTACGGATACAACCACTACGCTCTGATATTTGTGCATTGGCGACAGTCGCCGCCAATGCAACAAATACCAAAATTATTTTGCGCAAGGTGCCCAAGGTTTCAAAGTTTTGAAGAAGTCGTTACCCTTATCGTCAACGAGGATGAAGGCGGGGAAGTCTTCTACGTCAATCTTCCAGATGGCCTCCATACCGAGTTCGGGATACTCCACACACTCGATGCTCTTGATACTGCTCTGAGAGAGCACGGCAGCCACGCCACCGATACTGCCCAGATAGAAGCCACCATACTTCTTACAAGCCTCGGTGACGACGTCGGAACGGTTACCCTTGGCAATCATCACGAGCGAGGCGCCCAGCGACTGGAACTCGTCTACATAGGGATCCATACGGTTGGCCGTCGTCGGGCCCATCGAGCCACAGGGATAGCCCTCGGGCGTCTTGGCGGGGCCGGCATAGAGCACGGGATAATCCTTGAAGTAGTCGGGCATGGGCTCACCAGCGTCGATGCGGGCCTTCAGCTTGGCGTGGGCGATGTCGCGGGCCACGATGATGGTGCCCTTCAGGTTGACGCGTGTAGAGACGGGATATTTCGAGAGTTCCTTGCGCACAGCGTCGATGCCCTCGTTGAGGTCGATCTCGATGGTGTTCTTTCCCTCACCGGCCTTCGCATACTCTGCGGGGATGAGCTCAGAGGGGTTCGAGTCCATCTTCTCCAGCCAGATACCGTCGGCATTGATCTTCGCCTTGATGTTACGGTCTGCTGAGCAGCTGACACCCATACCGATGGGACAAGAGGCACCGTGACGCGGCAGACGGATGACGCGGATGTCGTGAGCCAGATATTTACCACCGAACTGGGCTCCCAGACCGATCTTCTGAGCCTCCTTGAGGAGCTTCTCCTCGAGGTCGATGTCGCGGAAGGCACGACCTGTCTCGTCGCCTGTTGTGGGCAGACCGTCGTAGAACTTGATGGAAGCGAGCTTCACGGTGAGGAGGTTCTTCTCGGCAGAGGTACCACCAATGACGAAGGCGATGTGATACGGCGGACAGGCTGCTGTGCCGAGGCTCTTCATCTTCTCCACGAGGAAGGGTATGAGTGTGCCTTCGTTCTGGATCGTGGCCTTGGTCATCGGATAGAAGTAGGTCTTGTTGGCTGAACCACCACCCTTAGCAACGAACACGAACTTATACTCTGCACCCTCGGTAGCCTCGATATCGATCTGGGCGGGGAGGTTGCAACGGGTGTTCACCTCGTCGTACATGTTCAGCGGAGCGTTCTGCGAATAGCGCAGGTTGTCTTGTGTGAAAGTATTAAAAACACCAAGGCTCAGGGCCTCTTCGTCCTCGAAGCCTGTCCATACCTGCTGACCTTTCTCACCGTGGATGATAGCCGTACCTGTGTCCTGGCAGAAGGGCAGGATGCCACGGGCAGCCACCTCTGCGTTGCGGAGGAACTGCAGGGCTACGTACTTGTCGTTCTCAGAGGCCTCGGGATCGTTGAGGATCTTGGCCACCTGGAGGTTATGTTCACGACGCAGCATGAACTCTACATCGTGGAAGGCCTGCTGTGCCAGCAGTGTCAGGGCCTCTTTGGAGACCTTCACGATCTGCTTTCCTTCAAACTCACCGGTGCTCACACCTTCCTTACTCAACAGACGGTACTCCGTCTTGTCCTCGCCCACCTGAAACATCGGGGCGTACTTGAATTCAACGTTTTTAGCCATACTTGTATTTGTTTTTATTTATTTTATTTTCAACACAGAGGTACAGAGATACAGAGTTTTTTCTCTGTGCCTCTGTATCTCTGTGTTTATTTCAATATCCAAAGATTTCCTCAGTAGTCAGACGCTTGATGGGACCGATCTTGGAGAGGGCCTCCATATCGAGTTCCTTCTCATCACCGAGGATGATATAACGATAAGCCTTGTTGGCCATCTGTGCCTTCTCGAAATCAACGATATCCTGCAGACCAAGACCTGGGAGGGCGTTATACACCTTCTCATTGATATCGTAATCGATACCACGGCGCTTGGCAGAGATATAGGCATTGATGACACCCGACTTCGTGACACGCATACTGGCAAGTTGCTTTGTCACGGCATCCTTGGCAATCTGGAAAGCCGTCTCACTGGCAGGCATCTCGTTCAGGATGACATGGAACTGATTCACGGCATCCATCATCTTGTCGTTCTGGGTGATGATATAGGTCTGACAGAATTCCTTATCGTCCTTCTTACTCGGCGTCAGGTAATAGGCCGAGGCACTGTAGGCCAGACCACGCGCCTCACGCATCTCCTGGAACACGATACCGTTCATACCACCACCACCATAATACTCGTTGAAGAGATCAACCACAGCCTCCTGCTCGGGATGCCAGTCACGGCCCTCGTTGTGATACATCATCAGATAGATGTTCTTGGCATCGTAAGGCGCTATCCAGACCTCATTCGCAGTGGTCTCCTGACGCTGGTAGGGTTTCCCCTTGGGGACATCGGCCAGCGTCGCAGGTGTCTTGTGGATAGCACCCAGAGTCTCTGAGAGTTCCTCGGGCGAAAGCTTGCCATAGTAGAGCACAGCGTGCTTCAGGTTGGGCAGGCCGGCTATCAGCGAAAGCAACTGCTGAGGATCTGCCTCACGAAGCTGCTGCTCACTCATCAGATCGCGATACGAGTTGTGCTCACCGAATATGGCATAGTTCGTAAGACGCGAGAAGTTGGTGCGCTGGTCGGTCTTGTCGTCCTCACGCGACTTCAGTACCAACCCTACATACTGATCCCACGACGCCTGATCAGCTTTGGCGTTTCTGATCACATCTTCGAGCAGGGCCAATGCCTCAGGCATCTGCGACTGAAGTCCGCTCAGTGAGATATTCAGGTTGTCGGCATGCACGTTGACAGAGTAGTTGCAAGCCAACTGATAGAACTTCTGCTTGATCTCTGCTGCGGAGAGCTTGTCGGTACCCACATAGTCGAGATAACCTGCAGCAACGTCATAGCGTTTGTCATCCTGCTGTCCGAACTCATAGCGGAAGACGAGGTTGAAGAGATCGTCCTGGGTGTTTTGCATATAGTAAAGCGGCAACTTGTTCTTGGTCTCGCCAATCACCAGGTCCTTATTGAAATCTACGAACTTCGGATGGATGGGCTCCACCTGCGACTCCTGGATCTCCTTCACGAAGGCGCTCATCTGATCACGATTAGCCTGAATCGGGGTGATGGCAGGCTTGTCGATCTTCTTCTGGGTGGAATCCACGCCCATCTTCTTAAAGATGGTGGCATAGCCGTCGGAGAAGAAACGATTGGCAAAGGCTACAATCTGTTCCTTCGTCATCTTCGACACACGATCCAGCTTGCCGACCTTCTGATCCCAACTGGTGCCATTGATGAAAGCATTCATCTGCTGACTGGTACGCCAGCGGTTATTGTCAAGGGCTTTCTGGTAGTCGAGTTTCATATTATTGATCACACTGGGCAACAGGTTGTCCGGGAAGTTGCCCTTCTTCAGATTGTCAATCTCGCCCAGCATCAGCGTTCTCACCTCCTCAAGCGACTGCTCGGGCTTGGGCATTCCCACGAGTATGAACGCAGAATAATCCTGTTGCTCATACACGCCAGCCTGAGCACCCAACAACTTCATCTGCTGATTCAGGTTGATGTCGAAGATACCGGCCTTGCCATTGCTCAGCATATAACCGATCACGTCGAGCGTATCAGCCTGGAGGTCGGCAGCCTTCTTGGCGAGCCATCCTACCCACACCTGTTCTGCCTGCTGGCCAACGACACTCGTGTCTGCAGGGGCTGTCAGGGGTTTCTGCACGGGGAATACCGGTTGGGAGACATCTGCAGCAGGCTTCCACCCACCGAAATACTGGTCGATGATGGCAATCGTCTTATCCATATCGAAGTCACCAGCCATACAGATGGCTATATTATTGGGCACGTACCACTTCTTGAAGTAGTTCTTGATGTTCGTGATCGAGGGGTTCTTCAGGTGCTCCTGCGTACCGATGGTGGTCTGTGTTCCGTAGGGATGGGTGGGTGTGAGTTTCTCACCCAGGGCTCTCCACACCTTGTCGCCATCGTCCGTCAGATAGATGTTATACTCCTCATAGACGGCCTCCAGTTCCGTATGGAATCCACGGATCACCATATGCTGGAAACGGTCGCTCTGGATCTTCGCCCAGTTCTCAATCTCATTGCTGGGGATGTCCTCCGTGTAACAGGTCACATCGTTTGAGGTGAAGGCATTTGTACCTTCGGCACCGATGGCAGCCATGAGTTTGTCGTACTCGTTGGGGATGAAGTACTGGGCAGCCAACTGACTGACGGAGTCAATCTCATGATAGGCCTGCTTACGGGCCTCAGGATCCGTCAGCTTACGATAGGCCTCATAGCGCTGTTCAATCTCAGCCAGCAGCGGAGCCTCGGCCTCAGGATTATTCGTTCCGAACTGGGTGGTACCCTTGAACATCAGGTGCTCCAAATAATGAGCCAGACCAGTGGTCTCTGCCGGATCGTTCTTCGAACCGGTCCTCACGGCAATATACGTCTGAATCCTCGGCCGCTCCTTATTCACCGACAGATACACCTTCAGTCCGTTGTCCAGCGTATAGATCCGCGTCTTCATCAGATCCCCCGCCACCGTGACATAGTCACGTGCTGGTAAAGGTAAAAAAGTAAAAAGGTAAAAAAGTAAAAAACTAAAATACTTCATATACTTCATTTGTTTTCAATTTTATTGACTATATTAATTATTGTACCGATAATTATATTAAGATCATTGATAAGAGAACCATATTCATTTTCCGAAAGAACATCAGATTCAAATAACAATTCTAACCAATATTTTGTCTCACTTGCTTCTTTAAGAGATATTTTTAACTTATGTACAAAATCTGCATCACTTTGGGCGAAGGTACTTTCTGCAATATTAGCACCTATACTTGTTGCACTTCGATAGAGTTGCTTCGAAATAACGAATTCTTTTTTCTCATCAACAAGATATTTATATAGTTTTATAATACGGAGAGCAAATTTTTTACTCAACTTATATATAACATTCTCACCCACTTTTCCCTTTTTTACTTTTTTACCTTTTTACTTTTTTACCTTTTCTTAGTTCTCATAATCAATCTCATGGTCGAGTTTCTCGAGGAAGTCATCAAAGACATCCTTTTCCACATCGCCCATGGCATACTCCTTTTCCGCATCCTTACGGATCTCTGCAATCCACGCACGACGGGCCTTGATATAGTCCTCATGGATTCGGATCACATCCTCCTCCGTGATCTCCTCAAGCCCATAGTAATCCAGGATCATCTGGTACGACCACGACCAGCGGTAATCACTGTAGTTGTCGTTGATCTCCACAAAGCGGTCCAACAACTGCTGGATGTTATCGATATCCCCGTTCTTGATATCCCGGACAATCCGCAACTCCTCGCTCTCAGGCAGGAGCAGTCCGCTGAGATCCGTCCAACGCCCCTTGCCCACAAGACTCTTCGGACGTCCGAAGAATCCCTCCTTTTGGGCACGCTTCAGCACGGCACCCATATAGATCCTCAGGGCAATGTCATAATACTTCAGGCCCTTCCGCAACGACGAGGCGTTGATCACATACTCATGGAAGTTATAGGTCGACACATTGTCACCCGATGCCTCACGCAGGGCCGTCAGGATCTTGATGCCCTCCATAATCTCACCTACAGTGAAGGGCGAGAGCCAGTCGAAGTTGATGATACTCTTCCTCGACAGCTTCGAGCGCTTGTCACGCTTCGGCCATTTCTTGATATCACGATAAAGCCCTACGGTGGTGATGTTACGACCCGGCACGAGCGTCATCGTCTCACCATAATTAATAAGGTACGAGAAAGGCAGGTTACGGGTGTCTGGATGGTGCATCAGCTTACCGAAACAGACGCTGAACGCACCGATCGTGGCAGGCATCAGGATATAGGCACCAGAGGCCGTCTTCGTACCACGCTCCAAGGTTCCCCAGTGCAATGGCCCCATCTTATAGGCGTGGTTCGAGAAGTTCGTGTTCGAACCGGCATTATAGAACGAGAACTCACCACCGATGAGCAGCGAGCTCTTATGATGCGAGGCACAGAAAGGTCCGCAGAAGGCGGCACAGGCCTCACCGTTGGCCATAAACGAGTTGGCGAAGAAGAGACTGGCCTCTGCCGTGAAACCGTTGGTAATCTGACAGGCCTCACCCACGAAGCAGTCCTGCATCTTCACGCTGTTATTGATCGAACAACCGTCGCAGATGATGGAGTTCTCGCAGATGACACCAGTACCGATAAATACCGGCGCATCCATCGAACTCATCACCGTACACTCCGACAGACGGGCTGCACCCGAGATCTCACAGTCACCCTTGATGATGGTGTTCATGATATCCTTGGCGTTGATGATCTTCACGTTGTTACCGATATAGCCACGGTCCGGACGATTCACACGGAGCTCGTCCTCAATCATCTGCTGGAGCGTCTGTCGCAGACCTTTGTCGTTGTAATGCTTCACCATGAAGGAGGCCAGCTGAGAGTTCAGTTCGCGGAAGATGGTCACGTTGCCGTCACCCATCTCGTTGAGCACCGAGATCACCGATCCCTCACCGAACGTGGCGTCATCGGTAGTCTCCAACGTACAGATGTTAGCGATATAACAGTCGTTACCGATGGTGTAGTTGTTGATGTAGTTTCCCACCTTCTCAATCAGACAGTCATTGCCGACGGTCACATTCCGCAGCGTCGTGTCGTTGATGCCCGAATGCTTGAAAAAGCCCTTGGTCACCTCCACCTGCTTATTAAACTCTCCCAGGCGGATGTCACCATAGAAGATTACGCGGTGGAAGTTATAGGGCTTAAAACCCTCTGCCACCTGGACGCGATCCCAGTCCTCCGCCCAGCAAACGTTGTTCTCTAATACTTCAATTTCAGTCTGTGTTAGATGTCTGTACTCACTCATAGTCGTTATATAAAAAATCGTTATACGGATATTTCTGAACGTGCAGCTCGCGCACTCTCTTATAGAGCACCTCGCGCAACTCGTCAATATTCTCTTTCTTTTTGGCACTTATAAAGATGCACTCAAGGCATCTCCCTTCCCCTCCTGAGTAGGAGGGGTGCCCGGAGGGCGGGGTGGTCTGATCCGCCCCCATCTTCCCCATCCATGTCTTTTTGAGGTCTTCTAAGGTATAGTTTTCTCGCGTCATCGGCGTCAAATCATCCTCCTCTTTCTCTACCCACTTATACGCATCTATTTTATTAAATACCAACAACTGCGGTTTCTCCGCACAGCCCAGTCCCATCAGCGTCTCATCCACCACACGGATCTGTTCCTCAAAATCAGGATGGGAGATATCCACCACGTGCACCAGCAGATCCGCCTCTCTTACCTCGTCGAGCGTCGACTTAAACGACTCCACAAGGTCCGACGGCAACTTACGGATAAAACCTACGGTATCTGCCAAGAGGAAGGGCAGATTGTCGATGGTCATCTTTCGGACAGTAGTATCCAGCGTCGCAAAGAGCTTGTTCTCTGCAAACACCTCACTCTTCGCCAACAGGTTCATCATCGTACTCTTACCCACGTTGGTATAACCCACAAGTGCCACACGGATCAGCCGCCCACGGTTCTTCCGCTGGGTGGTCTTCTGCTTGTCGATCTCTGCCAGGCGCTGCTTCAACAGGGTGATGCGCTGGAGGATGATACGACGGTCCATCTCCAACTGCGTCTCACCAGGGCCACGCAGACCGACGCTTCCCTTTCCGCCTCCTGAACCAGAGCCACCGCCCTGACGTTCCAGGTGAGTCCAAAGTCTTTGCAGGCGGGGCAGCATATATCGGTGCTGTGCCAGTTCCACCTGTGCCTTGGCCTCTGCCGTCTGTGCCCTCATCGCGAAGATATCCAATATCAGTGACGTCCTGTCGAGGATCTTCACCTGCAGCTCCTGTTCGATATTCCTGATCTGCTTCGCACTCAGCTCATCGTCAAAAATCACCATTCCTACAGGCTGCGGAATTTCCCCTCCTGAGTAGGAGGGGTGCCCGGAGGGCGGGGTGGTCTGATCCCCAAAGAGCGAGGCATCCTGAGCATCCAACCACTCGTCATACTCATCTTGGCACTTTTTAATATACGCCTTGATCTCCTGCAGCTTACCTGAACCGACATACGTCGTCTGGCTCGGGCCACCCACCTTCTGCGTAAACCGCTTCACGGTGACAGCCCCAGCCGTATCAGCCAGGAACTCCAGTTCGTCTAGATATTCCTTGGTCTTGGCCTCATCCTGCTCCTTGGTGACAAGTCCCACCAATACCGCAGTCTCGGCCTTCGCCTGTGATATTACAAATTCTTTCATTCAGGGCACAAAGTTAGTCAATTTCTGCCACCATTATAAAAAATCCGTGTTAATCCGTGTTAATCCGTGCCTAAAAAAAAATTTTCCTTGTATTTTTGCACTCAGATTTTACGAACCAAACAAAACAATAGCATTATGAGAGTAATTATTCAGTCAGACTATCAGAAACTGTCCCAGTGGGCAGCCAATCATGTCATTGAGCGTATCAACAAGTTCAACCCGACCCCCGATCACAAGTTCGTTCTGGGCCTTCCCACAGGTTCTTCTCCCGTTGGCATGTACAATGCCCTCGTCGAGGCCAACCGTGCCGGCAAGGTTTCGTTCAAGAATGTCATCACCTTCAACATGGACGAGTATGTCGGTCTGCCCGAGACGCATCCCGAGAGCTACCACGCCTTTATGGCCCGTAACCTCTTCGACCACATTGACTGTCCGAAGGAGAACATCCACATCCTGAATGGTAACGCCCCCGACCTGAACGAGGAGTGCGCCAAGTATGAGGCCATGATTGAAGAGGCTGGTGGCATCGACCTGTTCATCGGCGGTATCGGCCCCGATGGTCACATCGCCTTCAACGAGCCGGGCAGCTCACTCCAGAGCCGTACCCGTATGAAGACCCTCACCACAGACACCCGTATCGCCAACAGCCGTTTCTTCGGTGGCAAGCCCGAGAACGTGCCCGCCCATGCCCTGACGGTAGGTGTAGGCACCGTGATGGACGCCCGTGAGGTGATGATCCTGGCCAACGGTCACCTGAAGGCCCGTGCTCTGCAGGCAGCCATCGAGGGAAGCATCAACCACATGTGGACCATCAGCGCCCTGCAGATGCATGTCCACGGCATCATCGTCTGTGACGAGGAGGCTGCCGACGAACTGAAGGTCAGCACCTACAAATATTTCAAGGACATCGAGCAGGACCAGCTGCTGTAATCCCTTACCGTATGATGAGAAAACTGTTTATTTCAATATTTATGACGTCATCAGTCCTCGCTTGGGCTGGTGACGTTATCATTTCGTCACCCGACAGCAGCCTGCAGGTGACGGTCAGCGATGCCGGCGGACGCCTCTACTACTCCGCCAGTCTCAACGGTCAGCAGATGCTCCTCCCGTCAGCCCTCGGCCTGAAGACCAGCATCGGCGATCTGACGCGTGAATTATCCATTGTCAATTCTCAATTATCCATTGTAAGCAACGCTTACCAGATGCGTGGCACCAAGGCCTCTTCTCATACCTACAAGGCCACGAAGGCCGTCATCGACATCGAGAACAAAGACCATCAGCGCTTCAGCATCATCTTCCAGGTCTCTGACAACGACATCGCTTTCCGCTACGCCATCCCCCGTCAGAAGTGGCAGGGCAAGGAACCCAAGCGCCTGCGCATCAAGAGCGAGCTGAGCAGCTTCAACTTCCCCGACGGCACCACCACCTTCATATCTCCCCAGATCGGTCCTGAGACCGGTTGGGAACAGACCAAGCCCAGCTACGAGGAAGGCTACCCTGCCGATGCCCCGATGGACACCCCCTCTCAATACAATCACGGCTACATCTTCCCCGCCCTCTTCCACCTCACAATGGGGACTGACCCCGCTGTGAGTAGCAAAGCGAATTACAAGGGGTCTGTCCCCAGTGTGAGGTCCGACGCATGGGCTCTCGTATCCGAAACCGGCGTTGGAAGCAATTACTGCGGCTCCCATCTCTCCGACTACCAGCCCGGCGTCGGCTACACCATCGCCTACCCCGATGCCGGTGAGAACAACGGCTATGGCACCGACTTCGCTGCCATCCCCCTGCCCGGCGAGACACCCTGGCGCACCATCACCCTCGGCACCTCACTCAAACCCATCGTCGAGACCACCATCAGCTACGATCTCGTCGAACCTCTCTATGCGCCTTCAACCGACTACAAACCAGGCCGTTACACCTGGAGCTGGCTCATCTGGCAAGACAAGAGCATCAACTACGACGACCAGGTGAAGTTCATCGACCTCGCCTCGGACATGGGCTTTGAATACTGCCTCGTCGACAACTGGTGGGACACACAGATCGGTCGTGACCGCATCGAGGAACTGTCGAAATATGCCCAGTCGAAGGGCGTACACCTTTTATTATGGTATAACAGCAACGGCTTCTGGAACGATGCCCCTCAAGGCCCACGTGACTGTATGTCGACCGCCATCGCCCGAGAGCGGGAGATGCGTTGGATGCAGTCCATCGGCATCAAGGGTATCAAGGTGGACTTCTTCGGAGGCGACAAGCAAGAGACGATGCGACTCTATGAGGACATCCTCAGCGATGCCAACCGTTACGGACTACAGGTCGTCTTTCATGGCTGTACCGTGCCTCGCGGCTGGGAGCGGATGTATCCCAACTTCGTGGCTTCAGAGGCGGTGTTGGCCTCAGAGAACGTGTTCTTCAACGAGGGAGCCGCCATCAAGCAGCCTTTCGACCTCACGCTCCATCCCTTCTGCCGTAATGCCACCGCCTCGATGGACTGGGGAGGCATCATCATGAACAAGCACCTCTCCCCCGACAACCAGAGCCGTCATCCGCGTCACACGACGGACATCTTCGAGATGGCCTCTGGCATCATCATGCAGACCTCTGTGCAATGTGTCGCCATCCAGCCGAACAACCTCGACGAGCTGCCTGAGTTCGAACTGGACTTCCTGGGCGGCCTTCCCACCACCTGGGAGGAGACGCGTTTCATCGACGGCTATCCCGGCCGTTACGTCGTCCTCGCCCGCAAAAGTACAGACGGCAAATGGTACGTCGCAGGCCTCAACGCCCTCAAAGAGCCTCTGACGCTCACCCTCGACCTGCCGATGTTCACCCCTGGCGAATCCCTCCGTTACTACGTCGATGAGCCTTCCGGCGAGCCCACGGTCTTCCCCCTCAAGATCGACAAGAAGGGCCGTGCGAAGGTCACCATCCAGCCCAACGGCGGCATCATCCTAAAAAGATTCTGAACAGATTTGTAACATTGTAACCCCTCGAGGAGAATGCGTATAACATTGTAAACAAAATTCATTCTACAACTCTCATCACTTGCCGATTTTGTATCTATTTGATTGTCAAAGAGTTATAATCCATCGGAGTTTGGACTAAGGAAAGTCGGAGTTTACTGCCTGTAAACTCCGACTTTAATCCGTTTAAACTCCCATTTTACAGGCACCTTTCTCCGAGTTTCCACGCATGCTCAGACTCTTGTAAAGTATTTTGATTTCCGCGTTGCAAAAAAAAGAATCCCCCGCCAGGAAGCCTGACGAGGGATCACTAAAAAACGATTCCTATATAAATATCTCACGACATTTCTGCAACAGGTTTCGACGCTACCGTCTTCACAGGCAGGTCGAGTTCTTCGTAAACGGAGTTGTTTGACTTGTACTCCGGCACAATCTGCTTCATCTTACGAACGGTCTCCATATCGTTGTATTTCTTGGAGACGGCGATGAGTTCGTCGATATCCTGGCACACCTGATCGTAGTCGTAGGGGCGAACCTCGGCGATACGGATCTTCTTGTGGAAGGTGGGCTTGGTGGTCTCCTTGTCGTTCAGGACTTCCTCAAAGAGTTTCTCGCCCTCACGCAGGCCGGTGTACTCAATTTTCACATTCTTGGCACCCGAAAGACTGATCATACGCTTGGCCAGATCAGCAATCCTGACGGGACGTCCCATATCGAAGACGAAAATCTCGCCACCATTGCCTTTCGTTCCTGCCTCTAGCACGAGTTTACAAGCCTCCGGGATGAGCATGAAGTAACGGATGATGTCAGGATGGGTGACCGTGACTGGTCCGCCGTTTCGAATCTGTTCGCGGAAGAGCGGAATGACAGAACCATTGGATCCCAGGACGTTTCCGAAGCGGGTGGTGACGAACTGGGTGACAGGAACCGAAATCGAGGATTGAGGAGATCTGAGTGAGGAGTGACCTCCGTACTGGGCGGTCTTGATGGCACGATCAAGGGTCTGGACGTAGATCTCACAGATACGCTTGGAGCATCCCATGACGTTGGTGGGATTGACAGCCTTGTCAGTAGATACCATCACGAATTTGCGGACACCGTACTTCACGGAGAGGTCGGCAATGATCTTCGTGCCGTAAACATTATTCATAATGGCCTCAGAGGGATTGTCCTCCATCATCGGCACATGTTTATAGGCGGCAGCATGGAATACATATTCAGGCCGGAACTGGTTGAAGATAGCATCCATACGCGACATACTGCAGACGGTAGTGACCACTACATGTGCATCGATATTGGGATATTCCTTGGCCATCATCAGCCGCAGGTCGTGCTGCGGAGTTTCCGCCTGGTCTATCAGCATCATCGATGCCGGTTTACAAGTGGCTATCTGACGGACCATCTCGGATCCGATGGAGCCTGCCGAACCTGTGATAAGCACACGACGACCGCTGAGCAATTCACCCACCGACTTCATATCGACCTTAATTTCTGCACGCGGCAGCAGGTCTTCAACAGACACCTCCTTCAACTGGATATCGCTGTACTCCGCTTTGTCTTCATCATCGACAGATTTCCCGTCCTGCATGTAGCTATCGACCTCGATGGCATTCTGGGCCATAAAGATCTTCACGCCCATACCGATGAGCAGGTCCTGCAGATCCTGGTTCTTACGGAAGTCGTTAGTACGATATGGCGACACGAGCACGGCTCCGATATGGTAATCTTCAACCACTTTACGCAAGTCGTCTTCCATCGTGAACACTTTCTCACCCACGAGATCGTTGTGACGCAGACGACGGTTGTGGGAGATGAAACCTTTCAGGATGAAGCGACGGGGCGTCTGCGTGCGGATGCTCTCTGCCAGTCCGACACCACCGCTCTGGGCGCCATAGATGAGCACGCGCAGGGCTCTGTTGTCGGCGGTGGACACATCGAAGACCGTCTTCACCAACACACGCATGGCCCACATGACCAGCGTGGCAATGACGAACATGAGGACAATCTGACGACCCGTCAAAGGTTCGAAATATTGGCTGGGGGCAGAGAACATGAAGTAATGTACACCCAGGGCCAGCACCAAAGACACCAGGTTGGCATAGAACACACGCATCAGGTCGACAAACGATGAGTAACGCACTATGCCGGCATACGTATGGAAATAACGGATGCCAAAGACACTCAGGACCACATAGACGGACAACGAAGCCAAGAGAGTAGCCGTGCGGGTGGTCAGTTCGGTCCAGCTGCTGAAGATCCAGAAGCTGATGAATCCTGAGAACAACAGAATAAGCATGTCGAGCACGAAGATGCTCCAATAAGGCAGTGAGTTACGGCGGAAATACCAATTTGCCAGTTTACGGAAAAAATTCATTATATATTTTGAAATTTGTTATTCTATTTACTTGATGGCGGAGAGGATGGTGGCGATGATGCGATCGACATCGGCATCGGAGACCATCGGACCGGAGGGAAGGCAGAGGCCTCTGTGGAAGAGGTCCTCACTGATGCCATTGACATAGGCTGGGGCATCGTGATAGACAGGCTGACGGTGCATGGGCTTCCAAAGGGGACGTGACTCTATACCAGCCTGATCGAGTGCCACACGCATGGCCTCTACATTAGGATTCGGCTCACAGTCCGTATGGACAGGGCCACCACTATGGACCAGTCCTGCAGCACCACCGACGGCACCACTGACAGGCTGTTCATAGGCATGTTCCTCGCCACGAACATGGAGGTTCTTATCGAGCAGAATGGTGCTCAACCAGAAGTTAGACTTCATGTCGCTCGGCTCGTCGTGGAAGGTGATACCATCGACATGTGCAAAGGCATCACGATATTTTGCGGCGATATGACGGTGATGGGCGATATGCTCATCAAGGACGGTCATCTGTCCACGTCCAATACCGGCACAGATGTTACTCATACGATAGTTGTAACCCACCGCCTCATGATGATAGTAAGGATATGCCTCACGGGCCTGGGTAGCGTACCACATCACACGGTTACGAGCCTCCATATCAGGACAAATGAGCGCACCGCCACCTGAGGTGGTGATCATCTTGTTGCCATTGAAAGACAAGATGCCAAAACGTCCGAAGGTACCAACGACACGTCCCTTATACCTAGAGCCGAAGCCCTCTGCCGCATCTTCCACTACAGGGATGTCGTAACGGGCAGCAACAGCCAGGATCTCATCGATCTTGGCAGGCATGCCATAGAGATAGACGGGCACGATGGCCTTCGGTTTATGTCCTGTCAAGGCAATACGGTCGTTGATGGCCTGTTCGAGCAGCTGAGGATCCATATTCCAAGTCTCCGCCTCAGAGTCGATCATGACAGGTGTGGCACCCAGATACTTGATCGGATGGGTGGAGGCACAGAAGGTAAAACTCTGCACCAGCACTTCGTCGCCGGGACCTACGCCACAAGCCAACAGTCCAAGATGGACGGCTGCCGTTCCTGAAGAAAGTGCTACGACCTCCTTCGTCCAGTCTCCTGTCTCCTGACTCCCGACTCCTGACTCCTGTCTCCTGACATACTGCTTCAGGTCTTCTTCAAAGCCATTGACATTGGGTCCGAGGGGAACGACCCAGTTCGTGTCGAAAGCCTCCTGGATATACTTTTGTTCCCAACCAGCCTCACTCATGTGGGCCAGACACAAATAGATTCTATTTGCCATTATATGATGATATTTTCAATTTCAGAGAGTTGTGAGATCCGGTGCTGTGGCAGCATCTGCTGCGACAGACTAAAGTCCTGCGGGTGGATGTTCCGGCCATCGTCGAGCAGACAGATGGTTGTCCAGCCCAAATGATTAGGAGCGATGAAGTCCTTGGCGGGATTGTCTCCTATATAATAATAGGTACGCGAGGGATAACGCTCCATAAAATGCCGGAAAGGTTCGTCTGAGGGCTTCTCAAAGCCCGTCTCCTCAGATATCAGGATGTCTTTTTCATCCATATAAGCTGAAAGCCCTAATGCGTCGATCTTATGCCGCTGGGTAAGGCTACGTCCGTCGGTAATGAGACCCAGAACTGCATATGGATACAGACGGTCTAACAGGCTCTTGGTTTCCTCGTCAAGACGAATAGCAGGGATGTGCGAGCGGTAGATGGTCAATAAGTCGTTGACAGTAAGATCCAGACCATACGCCTCTATCAGTCGCTGAAACACGTTCTCGCCCTCCTGCCGCCAGCGGAGCATACGGTCGAGAGGCGGATCAGACCACCCCTGCCCCCTCCTACTCAGGAGGGGAAGGTTTCCATAGCGCGATTCTATCCTGGCGGCAATCTCACGATAGGCGGAACGAAGATAGTCCTGCTCCTTATACAGCGTATCGTCGAGGTCGAAGACCACCACCCTACTCTTCTGCGTCATAGACGATGATGTCATTATCGTAACGCAGCATCAGCGTACGGTCGAGCCACGCCTCAGAATAATCTACGGTCTCGCCGAGGAGATACTCACGGATCAGGTATTCCGCATAGTTAGCCTTGGCATAATAGGAAAGCGGGAATCCACCTCCAAATCGCGGGTTAATCTCAATACCCTTCACGTCGCCGTCACTTTCACGGTAGAACAGTTGGAGGCAGACACAGCCCCGGACACCTTTCAGGACACCCAGTCGTTGAAGCAGGAAAGAGACAATCCCGTTTTTGCGCGTGATGCCTTTGTTGATCTCCCCTGCCCGGATCTCAATCCGCTCACGAGGGACGATGCCTTTCACAAAACCATCCAAGCCGTAATACATATCGACCGTGAATTCCTTATACTCCTGACGGTCGATGTACTCCATAAAGATCAGTTTCGGATCGGTCAGGATATCGTGCGTCAGGTCTTCTTCGCTCCGGATGATGTGGATGTTCGTGCTCAGGGAACCGTCGTAAGGCTTGGCGAACATCGGGAAGGAGGGATGATCCTTGTCAACAGAAGCAGGAACGGCGATTCCCATCTGCAAGAAGAAGTCCTTCGTCAGGCGTTTGTCACGACAGATCCGGATGAACTCCTTATCTGGTACTGCCAAGCGAACACCGCAATCCATAAACCGCTGATGGTTCTCTGCCAGCACCAGTAATTCCGTGTCAATCGTCGGGATGATGACACCGATCTGTTTCTCCTGGCAGATGTCGAGGAGGCAGTCAATATAGTTGTCGGCCGTACAACGGGGAACGGGGATGCACCCATCGGAAATGATACCGGCAGGAGCCATCCCCGGACGCATGTCGGTCGTGTAGACTTTCGCATCAAGGGCCATCTCCTGCAGCGTGCGCTGGAATATCTGCACCAGCACCACCCGCTTGCCTGCCGAAGTAATCAGTATATTGTTCAATTTACTATTTACGATTTACGATTTTCAATTGTGTCCATTAAAGGCCTCCATCGTGGCGTGTCCTTCCTCTGAGATGTCTGCCCGTTTCAGAACCTTCTGGATGGTCAGCCAGACCACTGTGAGATCGATCTTCAACGAGACGTGGTCTACATACCAGACATCGAGTTTGAACTTCTCATTCCATGAGATGGCATTACGGCCGTGACACTGTGCCCAACCACTGATGCCAGGACGTACTTCATGGCGACGGGCCTGTTCCTTGGAATAGAGCGGAAGATACTGCACCAACAACGGTCGTGGTCCGATTAAAGCCATATCCCCTTTCAATACGTTCAACAGTTGGGGCAACTCATCGATGGACGTGGAACGTACGAAACGGCCCACCTTGGTCAGTCGCTGTTCGTCCGGCAACAGATGACCATCGGCATCACGCTCGTCTGTCATGGTCTTATATTTGATGATCCTGAAGATCCTGCCATCTTTGCCCGGTCGTTCCTGCAAGAAGAATGCCCCCGCCCCTTTATTGGCGACATGCAGCCACAGAGAAACCACGATCAGCAAAGGCGAGATGCACACCAATGCGATAAAGGCAATCCAGAAATCCAGGAATCTTTTCAGAAAATGCTTATACATGTTTCTCTCCATCAAGAATCACATCGTAGAAATCATATAGGCACTGCCGCACGAAGCCCTGTTCAAACCGGCAGCGGATCATATTACGGGCATGTGAAGCCATGTAGGAGCGCCTACGGCTGTCGTTCAACATACGCCGCATAGCAGCCAAGAGCGCATCGCCATCCTGTGGCGGAATGATGTATCCATTCTCGTTTTCAACAATGATCTCACGAGAGCCATTGATATCCGTCACAATACTCGGCAAATCCATGGCTCCTGCTTCAAGGACGGTATTGGGGAATCCCTCACGGTAACTGGGGAGTACGAAACAGTCGGCTGCAGCGTAGTAGGCCAACAGATCGTCACCGTAAATCTCTCCTACATAGGTAATCGCAGGATTAGAAGTCATGATGCCAAGTGCTTTTTCTGACACAGGGTCGAGACTGTCTTCACGCCAACCGACAAGCAACAGGCGCACAGACTTATTCTCACGGGACAGCTGGTCGAAGGCCTCGCACAACTCGTTAATGCCTTTATCTCGGACAATACGCCCAACGAAGAGGAAAGTAAAGCTGTGTTCATCACGCAATAGGCGGGCTTTCTCCATCACCTCCGGTCTCCGGCTAAAGACATGCATGTCGACACCCATCACATTTCCGAAGCCCAGCACACGCAAGGGCTTATCAGTAATGCCATAGTCGAGCAGATCCTTTTTAACGCCTTCTCCCTCAGGAATAATATAGGTGGCACAGCGGCAAGTGATTGAATCCGTCAGCATCAACAGTCTTCGTTGTAAGCCTTTTGCAGTAGGGAAGACCAGACCTGTGAATGTATGTACCCGTACTGGCACATGTGTCAGCCAGGCGGCAATCATACAGAGCAGTCCGGCCTTCGGAGTCATGGAATGCACCATCGTCGGCCGTTCCCGACGGAATACCTGTATCAAGCGATATAAAGCGACGATATCCTTCCATGGGGAGATATGGCGTTCCATCGGGACGGTGATGGTGCGAACGCCCTCCCTTTCGGCAATGGTCTGCATCTCCTCGCCTGGGGAGGAAAGCGCCACCACCTCATACTTCTCGCTCAACTTCTTCAGAATACCACGACAGAAGACGTCGAGAGACTTGGGGATCGTTGTAGCACGGACGATCTTCATAACCGAATCAAACGTTTTAAAAGGGGATTATGCTGTATCTTGAATTTCAAATTACTGCCAAAGAGACGGTATCCCAACTGAATGAGATTGTATTTGACAACAGCCTGTAGCCATATCCGACGGAAATCCCAAGCAGAACCTCCGTAACTCTGGACAAAGGCACGATAATCTTCTTTCTTCTTATAAATAGGATCATTGGTCGTACCGCCGATGCGGAACTTGGCCAGCGGGTTCTCTACGAGGAGGAACCTGGCGCCCTGCTTATAGAACCGGACCAGGAGCTCGATATCCATCATATACCGCAGATCCACCCGGTACAGGCCATAGCGCTGATAGGCATCCTTCCGCACGAAACGAGCCGGATGGGCCACGTTATACTGAAGCTTGAGCGTGTCGAACGTCACGTCAGGATAACTGGGGAACGTTTCATCCGTCTCCTCATTCCAGAAGAGGATCAAACCGCTGTAAACATCCACCTGAGGATCATAGGCCTCAGCCACTGCCTGCAAAGCACCGGGGAGCAGGATGTCGTCGGAGTTGATGATACCGATGATCTCACCTGTCGCACGGGCTATCCCCTTATTAAAGGCATCGCTGATACCTTTATCGGGTTCAGATACGACAACCTGTATCTGTTCTTTATACTTTTGGACGATATCGAGTGTGCCGTCAGTGGATCCCCCGTCAATAATCACATACTCCAGAGCCGGATAATCCTGCGAAGTCACACTACGGATGGTCTCCTCAAGTGTGGCTGCACTGTTATACGTAATCGTTATCACCGATATCCGTGGACGCATCTCTCCTTCTCTCCTTACTCCTTCTCTCCTTTAATAGATATTCATCAGCACGGCCAGCTGGAAATTGTGATAGGTCTCTCTGTCACTACAACGGAAACGACGGTCATGAAAAAGGCGCAAACGTTGTTTCAAATGCTTCTTGCCGTCGATGAAGTCCGACAAGATGCTCTTGTTCTCCTCCGGCATCATGTCGTAGAAGCCTGTATAGATCTCCTGTGCGACCTTCGAACGGGAATGCAAGTCACGTTTCACCAGACGACCTGTACGATGCTTCCATTCCGTCATGACAGATGTAGACTGGCCTGTCACGTTGCCGCCATGCTGACGATACAGAATATGGGGAATATGGTCGAACACCACATGGGCACCAATGGCCTGGGCCACATCGTAAATCCAGACATCATGCATACTCAGGTACTTGGGATCGTATTTGAGAATGACATCACGCAGGGCACGATTCATCACCATCGTACAACCTCCCACGAACTGATACACCAAAGACTCACCAAAAGTCAATCGCGGATGGATGATCACACTACTGACACGATTCAGGTTCTTGTCAACCAGTTCTGTCTGACAGAAATAAAGGGCAGGCCGCCTTTCATAAGATTCCAGTTTGTCAACAGCCACTTTCAACTTGTCGGAAAGCCAGTAGTCGTCCTGGTCTGAAAAGGCGTAATAGCAAGAATCACCAGCCTGACGAAGAAGGTCCATAAAACTACGTGCCGGACCGATATTCTCGCCACTGTACCATTTGAGGTCTGCCTTTTGCTGCCATTGGTCCAGAATGTCGCAGGTGTGGTCAGAAGACCCGTCGTCACGCACAAGGATATCCGTCAAAACACCCTTCTGAGCCGCAATCGACTCCAGTTGCTCATCCAGATACGTCTCCCCATTATAGGAAGACAATAATATAGTTACTTTTTTCATCTCAACAAACAATTATCAACCACCAAGGGTTCCTCCGCCTCTTCTTTCCCCATTTCACATTCCTCTTCCTTCATCTTGTTGACTAGCGCCATAAACATAGAAAGAGCGGTAAGACCTATCGATCCCAACAAGAGTGGATTAGTTCCTGAGAGTATGAGGAAAAGCACATATCCCTGACTATACCGTTTTAAGAACTGAGAACGGGGATAATATTTCCATAACCAGAAGAAAGGGGCAAAGAACAGGAAGATAAAAAACAGTCCCACCGGCAGGCCATACATGCGTAAGATATCCATATAGGAGAGTTCTGTATAAGTCAGCCTCATATTACGGCCTTTGGCATAAAAGTCACTGCCTAATCCTGCTCCCCAGATGGGGTGGCCTTTATCACCGATATCCTCTACATAGGATTCAAAGTTTTCATATTTCACTTCGTTCGACTTCTCATTCTTCTGAGTAGCCAGCATATAGGTCAACATCACTAACATGCCTAATAATGCCAATGCAGAAAGACGTGTCAGGAACTTACCAATAATGTTCTTGTCATACAAATAGACCAGTAGGATTAGAAGTTGTACCAGCATGGGGGTTCTGGAACCGGCAACCATCAGTGAGAGGAACAGGATGATGGAGAAAAGCAGTTTGAACTTTCCCTTATACTGATAAAGATTATAGATAAATGAGAAGATGATGAGTGAACCTGCCTTAAAAAATAGTCCGTTGACTGAGTAGCCCAAGAAGTTACGGTTATAGGCCATCGTGAAGTTATCCGATGCATTGCAGTAATCATAGATGGCTACTAAGAATATGCCTCCGAGTTGTGACAATAAGAATAGTATCAAGGTGACTGTAGCCATGATGATGCCATTGATCCATACGGCCTTTAATAAGACATTCAGTTTCATGGTCACAATAAAGAAGAAAATACAGATATATAACATGGACCTCACCTGACTCATCGCATAAGCAGAATCCTTCAGTTCTCCCGTAATATAGGCTATAAACATTCCCCATAACGGTATTAAGAGAATTGTCAATAACGTAATTCTATTGATAGGGGCCAGATACTGCCGACGTTTCAGGCAATAGATAACTCCATAGATCACCAGCACAACGAACAACAAATCCTTCAAACGAGAATGGAAGCCCGTCGGGTCTAATGACAATGTCACCAAAAACAGGAAATATAGAATATCTACAATTCGCATAGTTGGAGATATGTGTCTTTTAACTGTTTTGAGATCCTCTCAGCATCATGTCTCTGGTGAGCGATGGCCCAATTATCTTCTGCGAGACACTTTGCCTTGGCGTCGTCTTCACGAAGTTCGATGATCTTGGAAGCCAGATAGAAAGGATCATTCATGGGAACCATCATATTCTTATCATATTGCTCACTGAACAATGAGATGACTCCTCCCGTGTCGGTCGCAATGACAGGCATGCCCAGATACTGGGCCTCACAAACGGCGTTGGGACTATTGTCAGAATAAGACGTATGGACATACATGTCTGAAGACAACAATTCCCTGATCATGTCTGTGGCATTCAGGATGCCAATCATCTTGAGACCAACCTCCTGAGCCTTTACCTTTGTCAGTTTTTCAAATTCCTTGATTTCCTCGTCCGTACCACCAATCCATTTCCATTCGACCTGATAGCCGGTATTCTCCTGGATAAGTTTTGCAGTCTTCAGAACCACATCAGGCCCCTTGATGGAATAACATGCACCCGTTGTCACCAACACCAGTTTCTTATCCTCTGCATGGGGCTGCCACCTGTCTTTACACGCGATGAACTCCTGACGCAAGGCCTCATCTACGTGGAATATCCGGGCGTTCTTATTGTAAAACCTTACAACAGACTGGTCCCATCGTGTCCGACACATGAAATACTTGTTGCGTCGCAGAATCTCTTCCTCACGCCGATGGCGTTCCATGGACAGGTTGTAATACTGATATCTGGCGAAGAAACCTAACGGATGATTCCATAGTTCAGGCTTGAACCTATCGAAGAGCGTACTCTGTCCTGGCAACAACAGACTGTTCCTGATCTGCGACCACAATCCCTGAATATGAATAACCACCGGGACAGTCACATGACTGGCCAACATACCATAACACCACTCTGCCCCGAAAACATGAATCAGATCGGGCTTGTTCTCCTGAATAATCTTCAACGACTCAGAGATGACGAAATCGTCCACTTCACGCGAAGTCATCATATCCTTAATAATCTGCCTTTTCCCATACCGGCAGATATTGATAGGAATGATCTTGAGCCGATCTGTTTCTTCTATTTCCTTTTTGAAAGGCGACCGATTCCCATATGCGACCACTAATTCCAGGTCGTTGATCCCGAGGGCGATCTGCAACAATGACGAGATCCACCCCTTGCCTTCTATTCCAGTATTCTCTTTTGTATTCAGAGAAAGTGGTGTTACTGAGAACCAAAGAACCTTCATAACAATAGCATTATATTCTTAACCGTGCGTGACACCAGTTTGTCACCTTGGTGTTGAACAAGCGCCACCGGATGTAAGTATAGGGCATCGCCCTGAACAAAGCCGAGACGACCTTAGGCCATACCCCACCCGTGAAACGTAAGTCGGGTACCTTGTTGATCATATCATCGACAATCTTTTTCCTTTCGGACGGGTCTCTAAAGACGCCAATGATACAATCAACGGCATAGTTAAAGAACAGATAGATGTTCTTTTTTTGCTGAGTGACCACCCTCTCCGGCAGGTTATCCATCTCTGTCAGTCTCCACGAGTTGGCGATAGCCGTATTATAGTCCAATGCATTCTTCATGGCAAAGGTATAGGTACAAGAACGCTTCCGGATCCTGTATATATAATATAATAGGTGTACACCGATGACACGCTGCGCCTTCAGATAGCATTCCTGCAAGAATGGGATATCTTCATAATACACTCCTGGTTCCAGTCTGATATGGTTCTCATTCAGGAATGTCCTCTTATAAAGGATGCGCCAGATGAAACTCCCCACCCCGGGATCATAATCCTCCACATAATAATCAAGTCCTGTCTTATCAACCACATGGGTATCTGTCAGCTGGGAATCATATACAGAGGTTATCTCATCGTCATTCAACCGCATGAAATCAGCAACCACCATGTCTGCAGAAGTGTCCAACGCCTTCTTCAGCAAGAGAGTGAGACCGTTATCCATCAGCAGGTCGTCGGAATCCACGAACAACACGTATTCACCCTTAGCCATCTCCATGCCTGCATTCCGGCAGACGGAAGGACCGACATGATCCTGCTGGATGATCTGGATGTTATGATAGTGAAGTTGGATGTCTTCAACGACTTTCATACTGTTGTCCGTAGAGCCATCGTTCACGACAATGATCTCAAAGTCCTTGTCAGACAATCCCTGGCGATAGATACTTTCCAGGCATAGTCCGATGTATTGTTCTACGTTACAAACAGGAATGATGATACTGAGTTTCATTCTATATCTTATTAAACAACAAAAGCACAGCCTTCCTCATTCGCTCCTGCCAGTTCGAGGCTCGTTGGTATTCTGGAGACATCACAATCTTCCACTTATTCCTAAAGGACTCTTTATAATGCAGGAAAACATTCAGGATATCCCGATCTTCATCACTCAGACGAGACTTATAGGACTGATAGAACTCTTCAACCATCTGGGAATTCTTGGCATCAGAGGTAAAGAAGAATTTAATATCGTCCATAATCCTGGCCCAGAAATTCTGTTTCTTTCCAATCATGTTTCCGCCATGAATGCGATAGTAGAACAACGGACTCTGGCAATAGACAGATTTGCCAAGGAAGTTACAAATCAGGCACATCCAACGGTCATGCCATGCATTCTTGGGGGGATTGGCGTCATAGAGTACCAATGCACTTCTATTAAAGACCATGCTGCATCCCTGTTCTGTCGGATAGATCATCACATTCTGCTTCGTGTAGTGAGGCGTCTCCCGATGGAAAGTACCCAAGACTCTCATGTTATCATCTACAAACAGTGAATTGGAGGAGAACAGTAAAGGTGTATCCTGATTGAATTCTTCCAAATAGCGGCAAGCCGTCTTCAGTTTATTAGGCATCCAGATATCATCCTGATCGGAGAAGGCATAATAATCGATAGGCTCAGGAAATGATAAAGCCTTCTCTGCGAGAATCGAGAAACTCCTTACGAAACCAACGTTTTCAGAAGTCTGCCATTCCATATTAGGATACTTCTCACCATATTCTGCCAATATGTCACAGGTGTGGTCGGTAGAGCCATCATCCCTCACCATCAAATGAACCTTCACTTTATCTTGATGGAGAATACTATCCAATTGTTTTCTCAGATAAGCCTCACCATTATAGGTTGACATCAGAACCAAAACGGTCGTATCCTTCCTCAAACTGGCGATTCCAAGATTCCTCAGTTCTTCGTTCTTATATCTGAGTCCAGAAATAATTCCCCTAAAAATGGCTGCCGTCTTTTTAAACCGTTGCTTCTCAAACAAGAACACCAGGACAATGGCTTTCAGCCAATAATGGAAGAAGTTCTTTCTGAGATAGTCAATTTTCGGATATTTACGAATCAGGATGATGTTGTTCCTGTAAATATCATAGAGTCTCTGCGGTCCATAGTTTCTGAGTTCAAGTTTATGACCGAATACCGTCACAACCTGAGTGATACCAAAGCGTTGTAACAAAGAAGCATCTTTGACTTTATACTTCTTGATCTTACACTGATGGGCTTGTAAGAAGAACTCATCGTCGACAGAAGCAATCGTATATGACTCATTCCAACCACCAATGGCATTGACAATCTTGACAGAGGCAAGCATTCCTGAGGTAATAGGGATGTCGATTTCCTCATATTCGGCAGAAACGGTCTCCCTGTTCATCTGGGGTGTCCAAATGCCATCGGGTGCATCTTTGCATAAGACGGTCTTGCCAACATAGTAATCAAAATTCTCAAAATACGAATCCTGGTCCATTGTCAGCATATAGTCAAATCCGTTCTCATTGGCATATTCCCATGCAAAGTTCAAAGCCCTTGATATACTATTGATACCATCACCGTAATACTCTACCTTCTCATGAGTGATGTATCTGTACTGCAATTTGTCAGGGGAAGGAGTATTTTCCCAAATCAGGACCTTATCTACATGTTCAATGAATGCCTGGACATTCCGAACAAGCAGATCTTTTTCCGGATAGTACGTCACAACAATTGCAAGTATCTTTTTCGATTCCATCGTATTCACCTTATAGTCGGCCCGCCATGATGAGCCATTTCAACAGCCGACCTTCATTCGCATCATAATATGGATAAATAAAATGACGCGAGAACAACATATATATCTTAGAAACAATACTCTTCCTACAGGCAATAAAGCGTTTGAACAGCTGACGGTCTGCCGTATTGAGCCTTGAAGCGAAGTGGTCATAAAACTCTTTGGCCATTTCAACATGATTAGTCACCGGTGGCTCCACGAACAGAATCCGGTAAACCCTGACGATCTTGTTTGGTTCTCCTTCCAAACTCCCGGCATGATGATTTGCCAGGGCATTATTCTCATGTCTGCGGTAATAGAACAAGGGTCGGTGATCATAGGTCACACTTCCAAGGAAATAGCAGATATGATACAACCAACGGTCATGCCAAGTCAACTGTGGCTCACATTCCGAATAGAGCTCTATCGCTCTTCTGTTGAAAACCATACTACAACCTTGCTCTGTACCAAACACAAGTACATTCCCTTTCCTGAATTTCGGTTCCGGTCCTTTGTGGAACAACTCCAGTTCCTTCCCCTCTGCATCCACCTGCATAGAATTGGAGGTAAAGAGGTTTGGTTTGCATGGGTCCTTTGATGACAAGACTGAGCAAGCCGTCACGAGCTTCTTCGGCATCCATATATCATCCTGATCTGCAAATGCATAATAATTTGCAGGAATCTCTGACGCCATAGCCATCTTGACCAAAACAGAGAAGCTCTTGACAAAGCCTACATTCTCACAAGCTTTCCACTCGATATTCTGATGCGCAGAAGCATAGTCTGAAAGAATGGAGCACGTATTGTCCTTGGAACCATCATCACGTACCAACAGACGGACATCCACACCTTCCTGGGAAAGAATGCTATCGATCTGCTCCTTTAAAAACAGCTCCCCATTGTAAGTGGACATGAGGACCAAGACAACCGGATTCTTCATGCTTCGGGTCTCCTCAATAACTTCACCTTGACAAACCAGCCAAAGAACTCCCTGTCTTTCCGTTCAATCATCATATAGACAATCGACGAGAAAATCAGCACGAATAACGTGCCTTTAACCAAGAACTGGATGAGGTGAGAGTCGCTCACTGTGAACATCCTGAGAACGCATGTCACCAAGATGCCCATCATCATAAAGGGCAGTAAGTCGCGGAAGAAAATAAAACGCGAATTAATCTGCAGTTTCTTTGGCCAATAATAGAAATAATAGAACGACATCTGCATGAGATTGCAGAGCGTTCCCGAGATGGCGATGCTTCTGGCGCCATAGTATGGTATCAGGAACCAGAACACAATGACCATCGTGATGTATGAGAAAGCAGAATAGCGGGTAATGAGACGTATATCCGTTCCTGCATAGATGATGGCAGACATGCCGGCATTATGACTTCCCAGGAGATTGATGAAATAGAAGTCCATCCATGGAACAAGATACATGAAGGAATCACCCAGATACATGTGCATCACATCCGGTGACACGCTGATATATCCAAAAGTCACAAAACTGATCACTATGACCAGATACTTCGTTCCTTGATAGGCGACACGTTCAATGACTTCTCTGTTATGCAACGTAACAGCCTTTGTCACAGAAGGGAAAATAGCCGAGTTGAATGAGCCGCCGATAAAACCTAAGAAAGTATATATGGAAAAAATAATGTTATAATCAGCCACCTCACTTGAATTACAACGTATTCCCAACAGAATCGGCTGCAACTGTAAGGCGCCCCAGGTCAGCAGTGAGACAGAGAAGATGTTCATGCTGTAAGGCAGCGTCTCCTTGAACAAATTCTTGTCGAAATGAGGCCGGAAGGAGATGTCGGGAATGATGGCTTTGATCTTCCGGATCGAGAGAATTGTCCTGTAGATCAGCCCAAGGAAGACCAAACCGGCATAGTATTCCACGATGGAGAACTTGAAGATTAAGGTCAACGCAAGCACCACAACATTCAGCAGATTGCCAATGAAGCTGATTTTGCTGAAGAAATCCACATATTCCGCTCCCTGGATAAGCTGTCCAAAACAACTGGTATACCAATTGAATATAGCATTTAGGGCAATGATATACAAGAGGCTTCGAAGAATCACCACCTGTTCGGGAGTCACCTGGAAGATATCACCGACAAAGAAAGAGATACCGAAGATGATCAGCGCATTGATAATGCCGATAGAGCCATAAAAAGTGATACTGGTACCAAACAGTCTCCTGACATTCTCAATATCGTTCTTGGCCAGATAGTTGGAGAAATACCTGAGGTTGGTATTTGAGAACCCAAGGTCCAGCAATGTCATATAAATATTGATAGACAAAGCCAAACCTATCAGTCCATAATCCGCCTTACCGTAGAGTCCGATCAAAATAGGCACAGCCACAAAAGCATAGGCTGCGCTCAGGAACTTGCTGGCGATTGTCCATATAACACCGTCTGCGATCTTATTGATGGTACTCATCTCTTATTCCGGGAAAGAAACCGTGTTTTTAAAGAACTTGGTACAATGATCTGCGAACCTTGGATAGACAGCCTTGAACAATACACTGGATCCGAATAGTTTCAGATACTCAATACACCCGGGAATCTTCTTGCCAAAGAGAGACACGGTAAACCAGTTAAACGGAACAGCGTCATCTGTTTGTATCCGTTCATCGGTGGCCATATAATAATAGCCGTATTTCAAGGCACCATCCTTTGGTTTTGGTGTCAGTTTATCACCTAACATCTGTACAAGTTCCTCTTTCGTCTGGGGATTATATCCGACATTCAGATAAAAGTATTCTGATTTGTGCAGATTAATAACAGGTTTTCCCCAGAAACAACTCTCTGCACCCATCGTAGAACCCATCACGAGTACTTTATCGGCAATATCCATTAATGCATATGAACTGATAGGACTTTCTGGCGGAATGACTGTCAGACGGCTACTCTGCAATTTGTATAAATCAGTATGGTAGGAAGCCTGCAAGCCTTTCAGATTCGGATGAATCCGAAGATAAACGTGAGAATTATCCGGCAGATGGTCTACGACAAAGCGAATTGCCTCCATTTGGGTCTCGAACAAGTTCCCCTCGTCCCAATCCCCTCCCAAAGACACTATCTCATCCTCTGAAGAGTTATAAATGACAATATTACGCTCATTCTCATTGTATTCATCCGGGAGTTTATCCTTAACCTGCTGACCAATATAAATAAAGTCATTTGTCGGTTTTCCTGTTCTGCGATTGATAAAGAACGATGATCCGATCTTAATCTTTTCCTCTTCTGAGCGTTTGGAGTTATTCCATATATCATGACACATACGCGTCAACTGATGGATATCGAGTGGCAAATCGCCCTCAAATTCTACACGATAGGCAGGTTCGTTGATTCTCCAACAGACTTCCAAAGACTCGAAATGAATACCCTTTGCAACAGCAATCTCATAAAAAAGGCGATTCTCGAACAATCTGCCATTATAGATAGAGATAACATCCGGACGAACCTCCTCTACCAACTGATACGCATAGTCGACAAAGGAGCAAAGCGCCGACAATAACTGGTCAAAATAAGCACGTTGACTTGGTGTGACCTTACCAGAAGGTTTCCTCGTAATGGTCACGTAATAAGAATGGAGTGACAAGCCTATGTTGACATTTCTATAAGTAATCTTCTTCAAATCAAAGATGTCATCATAGGAGAAATCCGTCTTGCTTGGGGAGAACTGCTTGGCAGAAATGGGTATTACCTGAATATCAGGCAGATAGTTATGAATGATCTGCCGGTGCATATGTCTGCAGACTTTGCAGATGCCCGTGTTTCCATGGATATTGGTAAAGCATGAAGGCAAGGCTCGGTTACAATAAGCCATCACAACCTCCACACCTTTCTTCCGGTCAGACAGCATCTTGTTCAACATAACCCCTGCGTGGGGACTATGCAATGAGCTGACACAATAGAATAATTTCTTCATTCCAATGATATCCAGTCTGGCCTTATTTCACTTCAAAACCAGGAATCACCTGTCTGAATTTCTCACGCAATGTTTCCACTGTATCCCACTGATCATTATTATTGGAGGCATAATAAAATCCCTGAGGAACAAAATGGGCATGATGGTGTTTCAGATAGTCCTCATGCGTCCGTTCATCGAAGACAATCGAAGGAAGGATGGCATAATATTTCCCGACATCGATTGTACTCAGCGAATCTGTGGCCGTAATCATCTCCTCATGGAGTTTTTCGCCTGGCCGTATACCCACCTCTACCTGTTTCAGATTGGGTGCAATAGCTGTTGCCACATCGGTAATCTTGTATGAGGGAATTTTAGGAATGAACAACTCTCCACCGAGATGATGACCAAGAGTCCACATGACCAGGTCGACACCTTCCTGCAAGGAAATATTGAAACGTGTCATTCGCTTATCCGTAATCGGCAGTTCCTTAGCTCCCTCATCCCTTAATTTAATAAAAAAAGGAATTACCGAGCCGCGTGAACCCATCACATTACCGTATCTGACCACTGAGAAACGCAAGTCGCGCCCACCTTTGATATTATTGGCTGCAATAAACAGCTTATCGGATGTCAGCTTAGTGGCACCATAGAGATTAATAGGCGCACAGGCCTTATCAGTAGACAATGCCACCACGTCCTTGACTCCGCAGGCGATAGCTGCATCAATGACGTTGACAGCACCATTGACATTGGTTTTGATACACTCACGGGGATTATATTCTGCCGTATCCACCTGTTTGATAGCTGCAGCATGGATAACCACATCCACACCCTCACAGGCCATCTTGAGACGCTCTCCATCCCTGACATCTCCTATCAGGTAACGCAGCATCGGGAACTTGTCCTGGGGATACTTCTGTTTCATGTTATATTGCTTCAACTCACCACGAGAGTAAATCACAATCTTTTTCACATCAGGATAGTCGCGGAGAATCGTTTCCACGAACTTATTACCAAAGGAACCTGTTCCACCGGTAATTAAAACGGTCTTACCATTCAACATATTACTCTTCTTCCTTATCTGACAAACCTAACAAAGGTCTGATTTCATTTTCATCAAACAATACCCAAATAGTAGTAAAGAACAATGCCACAATCGTAAAAATCACAATCAGGCGACTCCTATTAGGACCGGCAGGCCACAAAGGAACCGTCGCTGGCTCAAGGGTCGTGAAAGCAGGTGTCACCTCCTGAACCCGTACTTTTGCGGCCAACAACTGGGTACCGACAGCATTATAGTTGTTATAGAGCAATTGCATCTCATTCTCCAGGTCGGTCTGCTTCTGACGGACACTCTCTAACAGCAGATCCTGGTTACTATCAATAAACTCTGCATAGAGACGTCTGGCACGTTCATAATCCTTTTTTGCATCCCTATAGAGTTTTTCGGTAAATTCCAGATCACGCTTCGCCTTCTTGGTCTTATACTCCGTGACGATTTCCTGGAAATGCTCCTTCACTGAGTCCACCAGCATGGCTGCCACATGCGGGTCCTGGTCGGTCACCTCAATGGAGACCAGCACCTCCTGCGTTTTCAGACTATTAGAAATGTCACAGATGATTTTCGTATTGATCATACCAGCAATGGCCGTTTGCTCTGGCGTCAATTCAAACGGATTCACTTTCTCGTATCCCTTTTTCTCTTCCTTCCGGCTGGAAAGGAACTCCATCATACCCTTTCTTGCAGAAACCCACCAAGGTTCCTTCTGCTCATCCCTTAAGTATTCATAGTACGTCATGGGGGCTTTATCCTCAGGACGCTGCACTAAAATGCTGAACAAGCCCGTCTTGAACTCGATATTATTCATCAGGTCAGGAAAGAACATCGGCTTAATGGCATCTCCACCTTGTGAGCCTCCTCCAAGATTGAAGCCAAAAGAACTTGCCAGCATGGCCAATGTATTGGCACTGCCACCGGAGTTATCCTCTGGAGCCAACTGAATCTTACACTTGTAATAATCAGGAATTCCTAATGTGATGATCCATACCGCCATAATAACAGTGGGGATCACCTTAAAATAGGTCTTCTTACGCCGTACCAAGGCTGCCCAAAGACGAGCGAAGTCAATGATGGGTTCTTTCTTTTTCTTATGTTGCACTGTTTCCATATCTCATCCAATTGTTATTTCACTAAATTGACGACAGAAATCAACAAAGTCAAGAGCGTAGCCATAGAGGTTCCGACGGCTCCAACCTGTCCAATGACCTCACTGGCGGTCGTCGTCTTAGATGGCACGATAATCTCACAACCTGGTTCTATCCTGGCTTTCTTGGCTTTCGACACCGTACCATTCTGATAGACTACAAAGGTACGGGATTTCTTGGCACGGCTACCGAAGCCACCAGCCTGATTCACATACCACTTGTATTTTTTACCATCACTATATGCCACCGTATTCGGATACATCACATTACCGTTGATCTTCACCGTTCCGTTATATTCTGGCACAATCAGACGGTCACCTTCCTTCAAAGTAACATCATAGTCAGAGCCCGGATTAGCCAGGGCCTTATCCAACTCGATACCAACAGAATATCGTACCGTATCGTTCTCCACACTGTCACGTGCCTGGTTGATATCATAATCGGCAGCCTCTTCATCTTGCATCACCATATCCAGTCCTGAGTTCTGTCCTTTCTGACGAACCAGATCCAACACCTGACGGTTACGGAACTTTTCATCTTCCGTCATGACTCGTTCAATACGGGCACCACGGACATATGCCTGATCCGTTACACCTCCAGCGGCTTTTACAAGATCAGAGATACGTTGGTTTTTCGTTGAAAGAGAATACTGTCCCGGGAAAAGGACCTCACCATCTACTAATACATTGCGCTGAGGCTGATAAGCAGGACTACGACGTACAAAGACCTCATCATATGGATCCAGCGTAAAGCTTCTGTCACCGTCAACAACCATTCCGTTCTTAATCGTAAATGAGTACACCTTAGCAATTTCATCATGTGCCTCAGTTGCCCCTGGATCAGAGATGCGTCGTGACACGTCAACACGAGCCGTAGAAGCGGCATCAGTCAGACCACCAGCCTGCAAGATAAAGTCTTCGATTGTCTCGTCTTCTGCATATTCATAAACACCAGGCATCTGCACCTCTCCATGAATCGTCAGAGTACGCTCGTTCAATGTCTCACTGCGGAAGGGAATGAAAAGAATATCCTCATTCTCCAGAGGCAAATCGGCAACAGTTCCTGCCATGATACCCTCAACATCCACGGAAAGAACCCTGCGCACACGGTCAGGCTTCATACGGTGAAGTACAGCATGTACAGAGAAAGCATCCTCTGTCAAACCGCCTGCACTTTCAATCAAAGAGCGAACGGTATTGTTCGAAGTCCCCCAATCGTACATACCAGGATGGAAGACTGCACCTTTGATTTGCACAGTGTTTGTATAACGTTCAAGAATAGAGTCAACAGTCACAGAGTCGCCATCCATCAGTTTGAAACTACTCATGTCAAACTCAGGAACATTATGGGCAGAGTAATGCTCACCCGAGACACGATTAACCTGTATGCCTTTCTTATATGCCTTAGCATTGAAGCCACCAGCATACTTAAGCAACGTAGCCAGACTCTCACCCTTGCGCATTTCATAAGCCATCGGACGCTTGACCTGTCCCGTAATGTCAACGAGGCAGTCGTATGGACCGACCACGATAACGTCATTGTCTTCCAGACGGACATTACCAGTCAACTTGCCATTAAGGATATAATCATAAACGTCGACCACCGTCAGCTGACGTCCGCCTCGGTAAACCTTGATATTACGAAGCGTTCCAACACCTGTGACACCGCCTGCCATATATATAGCATGGAACACGGTGGAGAAGGCAGAAAGCGTATAGGTACCAGGGGCTGTCACTTCACCCATCACATTGACCATGATGGTACGGGTCTGACCGACAGTCATCTTGATGTTTGAACTCTTATAGCGTTGTCCGAGTTGTTCTTTAATCTTTGCATTGGCAGCCGTAACTGTCAAGCCTGCTATATGGATCGGTCCGAAGCCCTGCACTGTGATGGTTCCATCAGGTGAGACCTCCAACGACTCAGACTTCTGGGAGGCACCATAGATGTCAATGTTTACATGGTCACCAGGGCCAACGACATAATTAGCGGGAGTGGCGATATTCATCGTCGGTTCGAAAGTCAACATACGCTTGTTGAAGATATCACGACCAAAAACGCGCTTACCATTAATCATCGTGCTCATACTGTCTGGCAGATAGACATTCGGTCGTTCCGCAATATCCTCGATCTCTCCTGCTGCACCCAAGGCAAAGGCGTTGGTAGGAGAATAAAGCGGATTGCCCTGGGCATCAACCATCACAGAGCCATTGCTCTTACGAAGACGGCTGCTCCCGTCAACAGAACCGCCACTGGTGCTTGATGTCGATTGTGAGGAAACCTGCCCAGCATTAACCTGCTGCCGCACACGCTGCAACTGCTTCATGTCAACACCGCGCTGCATGAGTTTAATCGCAATTTGCGACTGGGAGGTTCCTGCTTTCACCTCCCTCTGGATGTACTTCAACACTTGAGCGTCACTCATGCCCTGCGCATGTGCCAGCACCGCACTGAACAAGAGCAACATAGTCAAAACAAATTTATTCATAATCGATTTTAATAATTATTTCCAAGCAATATGGCATCATAGCCTCAGACTGGTTTACAGAACCAACGGGTGATACGTAACTCGACGCTGACACCAGCTATGGTCTTTACGAACCAGTATTTCTTTTGCTTCCTACATAACCTGCCATGAACACCTGCAAAGGGACCATGAATAATCTCGACTTCCTTTCCGACTTCCGGCTCATTCTCCTGCTGCATAATGCTGACCCGCTGTTCAAAAGCAGGATCGCACAGCATTCGGAACTCCATCATCTCTCTGTTGGAGATCTCTACCGGAAGGTCTGTATCCCGATGTTTCAAAATGTAAAGGGGAGTGGCGCATTTGGCGAGCAGGGAAACCAATTGTTTCATGGGTATCTCAAGCTCAACAAACACGTAATTATGAATGACTGGTACCAAAACCCGATGGGGTTTAAGGTCGTCACCAACCTGCTTTTCCGAGTACCGCATCGGGATAAAACACGTCAAGCCTTCCTGCTTCAAGAAGTCACTCACCATCAATTCATGTCTGTTGAAGGTGCGAATCACCGTCCAAATCTTATCGTTCTTTTGCATTTTCTTCCCTTCCTCCGGCAAGGCGAACACCCCACCGGAAGTGATTTAACATTCTGACCATCAAGGATATAGGCAGTCTTATCCCCTCCGCCGGAGAGCTGAAGGCTCGCAGATTATATAGGAATCGACTTTCTATAACGGGCGCAAAATTACACATTTTTCCCGACATGACCAAAAATAAAAGGGGCAAAATACATATTTATATATAAAAATTTATTTTCTTGCACTTCCCTTGGAGAATAAGGAAAATGGCCAATCTGACAATTTAAGAGATTTTGTAAAGAAATATAAAGTCTGGCAACTGAGTAAAAAGGCAGGATGACTCTATATAGTGATCTCACCAGAACCCAGACAACGATGATGGTCTTTATCGTAAACGACGCAGAACTGTCCTGGTGCTACCCCGTGGATTCGTTCCTTTGCATGAACCACAAAGCTACTATCGCCCGTCTTTTCCAACGTGGCAGGCAGACAGCCTGGGGTGTGACGAATCTTAAAGGTGATTTCCAATGGCAGAGTATCTGAGGTCAACCAATGATAATCGTGCACTTTAAAGTCCTGCTGATAAGCTGTATCAGGGTCGTAGCCATGAGACACATAGAGGATATTCTGTTCTACGTCCTTCTTTACCACAAACCAAGGTCCGCCGCTGAAACCCATACCCTTACGCTGTCCTATCGTATGGAACCACAACCCCTTATGCTCTCCGATGCGCTTACCCGTTTCCAACTCTATCACATCACCAGGCTGTTCACCCAAATAGCGACGGATATAGTCGTTATAATTCACTTTCCCCAGGAAACAGATACCCTGCGAATCCTTACGACGGGCATTCACCAAATGTTCGCGTTCTGCTATCTGACGTACTTCATCCTTCATATAGTGACCTATAGGGAAGAGTGCCTTCTTCAGCTGCCAGTCATAGATTTGGGCAAGAAAGTCCGTCTGATCCTTCACGGGGTCAGGACTGGTGCAAAGCCATTTCCTGCCCTCGTTGTCAATCTCCGTCTGAGCATAATGACCTGTGGCAATAAGACCATAATCATGTCCGCATTTTTCATCAAAAGCACCAAACTTAATCAGACGATTGCACATCACATCAGGATTGGGCGTCAAGCCAGAACGCACCTTATCCATCGTATATTTCGTCACCTGATCCCAGTATTCACGATGGCAGTCAATCACCTCCAGCCGACAACCGTACTTATGAGCCACAGCCGTTGCCATCTCAAGGTCCTCCTCTGACGAACAGTCCCATTCCTCCTTCTCCTCTGGACCTATCTTGATATAAAAGCAGTCAGGATGGAGGCCGAGGCGAGCAAATTCATACACCACGACACTACTATCGACGCCGCCAGAAAGCAGCACGGCAATTTTCTTATCCCTCAGTTCCTCAGTCCACATTATTCTTAAAATCTGAATCCCAATGAGGCATAGGCCGTCCAGTCTGATAATCGCCCATCGCCTTCGTCATTGCTATAACGGAAGCGGTTGTAATGACCAAATACCCTGAGATAGAAATTGCTCCAATTATAAACCAGCGACATACGGGCATCGAAATTCCAGGTCACTCGGTTGTTTGTAGAATATTCATCCTCCTCAACAACTTTATAATTGCCGTCGTAGTCGAAATTTTCGCTGTCAAAAAGAGCCGCCCCATAAACGCTGACCCCATTATGGTCCTGAGTGTCGTAGTAATAGACGTTCGTCTTATTATAAAAGGTAAGCATCGGCATACACATCGCGCTGACGAGCCATCCTCGGGCTGGCACCCAGTTGTAGGCATAGCCGACACCCACGTTGGCTTGCGTAAACTTCATTTTGCCGATTCCTCTCATCATCAGTATCAGCGGCCAGCACGAGTCTTCATCATAAGCCACGCTGCTGTGATAGTACATCACCCCAGCCGCAAGCGATCCGGCAGAACGGCGCTGGATAAGCGACTGGTCGTAGGCTGCCGCATAAGAGAAGTGCTTGCCGTTAAACATATAATAGCCGTCAAGAAAAAGCGAACGGACTCGGACAGGATCGTCAAGCGGGACTTTCTCACCACCAGCAGACACCTGGCCTATTGAGGCAAACGAGTATGCCACATACGGTGTATGGCAACGATAGGTGCTGATACGCAGATTGATGCCAAAGCTGCCGCCCATCGCTCCGAAGGAGAATGTGGAGCCTTCACCGCCCAGTTGCTTGGAGATACCTATACCATAGCCTCTGTAGCCAGCCCAGACGCCCAAAGACACAGGGTAACCATTGTCTGTATCGGTTGAAATACGGCCATCAAGGAGATCTTCAAAAGACCAGTCAGCCTCCATATTCAGGGAAGAATGACTTACCGACGTACGGGCTTCCACAGACCACGATTTCTTGGGCTGCTCGATATAACTGCGGTCGACGGTGGCTACAGCCGATGAGTCGATGAGCGTCTTCACCCAATAGAAGGGCTGGAGCAGCACGGGCTTCCCTTTGGCAGAATCGGAAGCCATATGGAACAAGTTGCCGCTCTTCTGGGAAGGAACAGGTAAGGTGGCCGTAATATCCTGTGCCACAGCTATCAGGGGCATCAGGGCTATCATCAGAAGCAAATATCTTTTTCGCATATTGACTATTACATATAGATTCGGGCACAAAGGTAGTGAAAAAATCGCACTTAACGAAGAGAATGGGGATAAAACATGTTAAACAGTCACGGTCACAAATGTGACCATGTGACCTATCAGGATAGAAAGTAAAGGAAATGTGTAAATTATTTTCAAACATAAGCGTCTCAAACAAAGCACCTTTGTATCTATTTGATTTACAAGAAGTTACAAATCTCAGATTTTCATGCCTTTAAACTCGGACTTTACTGCCTTTAAAGTAGGACTTTCATGCCTATAAACTCCGACTTTAAACGGCATTTTCTCCGAGTTTTCAGGAAGGAATAAAAATATGTAAAGACATTTTACTTATTCTTCAAACAAAAAGGTCACATGGTCACACTTGTGACTGTGACCATTTCGGACATGAACCTCATCTTGCATCCCAAAAGTCCTTTTTGTTTAAATCATGTTAAAACTTCAGCAAAATCCATTGCGGATTCAGAAAAAGTTCATATCTTTGCGATATCAAATTGATATCATTCTAAACTTAATCATTATGGAGAATAAAGAATTTGCATTCAAGGGAACGGTGATGAACGGGTTTCTGGCATTGTTCATCAACATCGTTGTGATGGTTTTGGCCATCGCAGGCATTGTGTACAGCATCATCACGCTCGACAACAGCGACGGCAATTATGGCGGCTGGGAGTTGGGCGGCAGCCTGCTGTTGCTCCTTATAAATATAATAATGTGGTTCGGGCTGATGATGCTGGAGCCCAACGAGGCTAAGGTGACTACGTGGTTCGGCAAGTACAGCGGCACGTTCTCAAAGACGGGATTCTACTGGATCTGCCCCTTCTACGGCACGAAAAAGGTATCGCTGCGAGCCCGCAACCTCGACGCCGAGCCCATCAAGGTGAACGACAAGACGGGTAATCCCGTGATGATCGGCCTGGTGCTCGTGTGGAAACTGAAAGACACCTACAAGGCTCTTTTCGAGGTAGATTCCCAGACGATGGCTTCCAATCCCAATGCCATCGGCACTGATACGAAGGGACTGATGAACGCGCTGGAGAATTTCGTACGAGTGCAGAGTGATGCAGCCCTTCGTCAGGTGGCTGGTCAGTATGCCTACGACGATGAGGACTCAAAAGCTGGGGAACCTACGTTGCGCTCAAGTGCCGATGAGATCAACGAACAACTGGAGCAGAAGCTCGACGAGCGTCTGGCGCTTGCAGGCATCGAGGTCGTAGAGGCACGCATCAACTACCTCGCCTATGCCCCTGAGATAGCAGCCGTGATGCTGCGTCGCCAGCAGGCCTCTGCTATCATCACAGCCCGCGAGAAGATCGTCGAGGGTGCTGTATCGATGGTGAAGATGGCGCTTGACAAGCTTTCCAACGAGAACATCGTCGACCTCGACGACGACAAGAAGGCTGCGATGGTGAGCAACCTGCTTGTGGTGCTCTGTGGCGACGAATCTGCCCAGCCAGTCGTAAACACAGGAACGCTGAATCATTAATCTATGGCAGACAAGAGCACCAAGAGTTTTATCCTCCGCGTCGACGCTGAGACGATGAGCGCCATAGAGGCCTGGGCTGCAGACGAGTTCCGCAGCACCAACGGCCAGCTGCAATGGATCATCACCGAGGCCCTGCGCAAAGCCAAGCGTCTGCCCAAGAAAAAGCAAAACAATGGAACAGAACAACTTTGACATCAAGAAGATTAAGGTGCATCGCACCACAGAGGCGACCGTCTTTGAAATCGTGTTTGTCCTGATGGCCCTCATCGTCTGGGGACTGATTATATGGATGGTTCATCGTGCGCCAGACATCGTCCCCACCCATTTCGATGCTTCAGGCAAGCCGAATGCATACGGTTCGCCTGTGGGAATCACCATTCCCTGTGCACTCTTGACGATAGGCGCCATCGTCTGTATGGTATGTGCCTATTTCCCACGACATATCAATATGCCTTTCAAAATCAGGAACATCCGGCAGGTAGAACTAACCATTCGGCTGATTCGGGTGACAGGCGTCACATTCCTGTTAATACCTCTGGCTGTTGCCTATACCATGCTTGGCATGAGTTCCCCGTCTGTCATTCCCATCTTGGCAACCGTCGGCCTCATCCTCGTGGAAACCGTCTTGTTTTCAATTATTATCTACAAATCAAAATAACAAACTATTATGGTAGAACTCAAAAACGAACAACTCTCGATCGTCGTATCAGAGAAAGGAGCCGAGCTCCAGAGCATCAAGGATGCAAACGGTAAGGAATATCTGTGGCAGGGAGATCCGGCATTCTGGCCTCGCCGCTCACCCATCCTTTTCCCCATCGTCTGCAGCGTGAATAACGACACTTATACTGTTGATGGAAAGGAATACCACTTGCCTCGTCACGGCTTTGCCCGCGATACGGATTTCAAGCTCATCGCCCAAGGCGAGCGCAAGATTACCTTCGCCCTTGAATCGTCAGCAGAGACAAAGCAGGTCTATCCCTACGACTTTACTCTCAGCGTCAGCTATGTCCTTGATAATAATAAAATAGGTGTCATCTGGCACGTCCATAATACTGACACCCAAGAGATCCATTTCCAGATAGGCGGCCATCCTGCTTTCAACATTCCAGGCATGAAGGCCGGCGAGAACCAGTATGGCCGTATCCGTCTTGACAATGAGGAGCCGATGGATGCCCTCCACAGCTATGGAGACGGTTCGCACGAGATGGATGAAGTGCCATTCATCGAGGCAGAGAATGGCATAATGGAGTTCACGGACAACACCTGGCGTAACGACTCCATCAAAATCCACAAATGCCAGTTACATCGCGCAGAACTATTAGGTGCTGGTGGCGATCCAGAGGTGATTGTCACCTTCCGCACTCCCGTCATCGCCTTCTGGAGTCCTTTCGGCAAGCAGGCACCTTTCGTCTGCATCGAGCCTTGGTACGGCATTGGCGATCCCCGCAGCTTCAAGGGTGAGTTCAAGGACAAGCCTCTGATGAACCACTTGCAGCCAGGAGCCTCGTTCATGTCGAGATATGATATCTGTATTAAAGGAGAGAAGGAGTAAGGAGAGAAGGAGAACATGCACATCATCGTATCACAAGAGATTGAGTCGGTTTGCCCTGCGTTTGTGGGGGCTGCCGTCGAGGCACAAGTCGTCAACACGCCCTATTCTGAAGAGCTTTGGGATGACATTCATGCGCTGGAAGACCGTTTCCGCCAGGAACTGACCACAGAGAGTCTGAAGGATCTGCCCAGTATCGCAGCTACCCGAAGGGTGTATAAAGCCTGCGGCAAGGACCCTTCACGCTACCGTCCTGCTAGCGAACAACTTATCCGAAGGATGCTGCAAGGCAAGGAACTGTATCAGATCGACACTCTTGTGGACCTCATCAACCTCGCCTCCATCGCCTATGGCTACAGCATCGGAGGTTTCGATGCCGATAAGTTCGTGGGCGATACGCTCACCTTGGGTGTGGGGCGTGAGGGGGAACCGTATGAAGGTATCGGACGAGGCATGCTCAACATCGCAGGACTACCCGTCTATCGTGATGCCGAGGGAGGTGTGGGCACACCTACCAGCGACCATGAACGGACGAAGATGACGATGGCGACCACTCACCTTGTGGTGCTCATCAATGGTTATGACGGCAATGAGCAGCGTGTCGCTGAAAATGCTCGTTTCATACAAGAATTATTACGAAAATACGCACAAAGTGACGGAGGCAGCGTCACTCTGTACAGATAATCTTAAAGTTTCTTATTTTGTGAGCGGCATTTCAATTAATTTTTATACCTTTGCACCCGAATTTTAACCGAACCATCAAAATGAGACAACTAAGGAAGAAAGTTTTGTGTATCCTCGTCTTGCTGACGACAACCATTCTAACAACAAACGCTGACGCCCAGACTACGTCAAAACTAGTAATCAACGAACTGATGCAATCGAACATCGACTGTATCATGGATGACCTGCATGAATTTCCCGACTCGTGGGTAGAGCTCTATAACAACAGCGACGAGCCCATCAACCTGAAAGATTATCAGATAGGTGCCGAGACTGGCCATGTGTGGCAACTGCCCGAGAAGACCATAGAAGCCAAAGGATTCATTGTTGTTTACTGCGACAAGGAAGAATGGGCACTCCACACCGATTTCCGTCTGGATACGGGCAAAGGCTGTGTAGTCTATCTGTTCAAGGGCAACGAGGTGGCAGACAGTCTGCCTGCTGCACTACCAAAGATGCCGGCTCCCAATATCGCCTATGGCCGCAAGACTGACGGCAGCAGCGAGTGGGGCTACCAGCTAACGCCCACGCCCGGCGCCGCCAACTGTGGAGAAGTGTGCGACGAAAAGCATATCCTTGGTGAGCCCGTCTTCAGCGAGCCTGGCCGTGTGATGACCTCTTCCAAGAAGTTCTCTCTCACCCTCTCTCTGCCGAAAGATGCACCAGAGGGTACGCAGATCTATTATACCACGGACGGCAAGGAGCCCACCAAGGCCAGCAAGCTCTACAACAAGGAGATCTCAATTAACGACAGCTATGCCATTCGCGCCAAGCTCTTCTGCGATGGCTGGCTCTCACCTCGCTCTACGGTGCAGTCGTATATCTTCCTCGACCGCGACATGACCATTCCCGTGATATCCATCACCACCAACGATGACTACCTGAATGGTTCAAAAGAAGGCATTTTCAAGAATAACAGCAAGGCTAACCAGAACAACTGGCGTCGCCCCATCAATTTCGAATTGTTCGACGAACCCGATAAGGCAAGCGTACTCAATCAGATTTGCGAAACCCGTGTCATGGGTGGACAGTCGAGAGACTGGGCTCGCAAGTCGATGGCCATCTATGCCAACAAGCGATTTGGCACCAAGCGCCTTGAATATGAGTTCTTCCCCGACCAGAAGCCCGGGATTACCAACTTCAAGAGTATCATGCTGCGCAATGCGGGGAATGATATTGACGGCCTGTATATGCGCGACGCCATCATGCAGCGCGCTATGGCTGAGCACGCCGACCTCGACTGGCAGGCCTGGCGGCCGGCAGTCGTCTATATCAACGGCGAATACCACTGCATGTTGAATATCCGTGAGCGTAGCAATGACGACAACATCTTCACCAACTACAACGAGCTTGAGGATATCGACATGATCGAGATTGCCCAAGAGGACGGTAAGATGGTGGGCGAGGTAAAGGCCGGTGACGAAGAAAACTACAATGATTTCGTTAAATTCTACACGGAGACTGGCCACACACTGGCAGAATACGCTGAATGGATGGACTGGAAGGAGTATATCAACCTGATGGCCATGAACCTCTATTTCAACAATCAGGACTTCCCTGGCAACAACATCGTCATGTGGCGTCCAAGGACTGAGGACGGCAAGTGGCGCTGGATCTCCAAGGACACCGATTTCGGACTGGGGCTCTACGGAAAAGAAGTGGAGTTCAACACCATCAAGTGGCTCTACGACTTCAACCACACTTACGACAGAGACAGGAAATGGGCTAACACAAAAGAGGCGACTTTGCTTTTCCGTAACCTGATGGAGGATCCGGATTTCAATCGCGAGTTTATCGACCGCAGCCTTGTCTATATGGGTGACTTCCTCAACGAAAAGGGAGTGCGGGCCATCTGGGATCCGATGTACGAACTTGTCAAAGACGAACTGCTTATACATAGAGACGAGCTGAACCCGCCCAGTCCTTGGGGATGGTGGGGAGGCAACAACAAAGACAACATCGAAAACGAGGTTAAAAATGTCCGTAACTGGCTGAGCAAGCGCACAGACTATTACCGCAAGAGCCTCTGCGACTACTATCAGGTGGGCACACTGGCACCTATGACAGTCAACAAAGACATGGAGGAGGCTGCCGAAGGTCACTTCCTCTTCAATGGCGTCGAACTCTCCAAGGGTACCTTTGACGGCAAATTCATTGTCGGGCGCAAGATCACCCTTGAGCCAGGCGAAGCGTCTACCCTCCATGTAACAGGATGGGAAGTTACGGCAGACGGGACTTCGGATTATTACCAGGGGAACAGACTTGAAATTGACATGCCTCAATGCAAGAAGCTTGTCGTCACTGCTCTCTTCGACGCTACCGGCATCGGCATCATCCCGGCAAACGGCACTAAGCCTCAGGACGTCTACGATCTCAACGGCCGCAAGGTTCGATCAGGCAGCACATCGACTGAAGGTCTGCCACGAGGTATCTACATCGTCGGAGGAAAGAAAGTGGTAGTCAAGTAAATATCGCGAGGCCAGTTAATAGGCCTCGCGATATTTGTTTTCGTCCTTATCGTTAAGCATCGACAGATAGCTCTGATATCGGCTTTGGGCGATGTAGTGATTCTCCAAAGCCTGAAGCACGGCGCAGCCAGGCTCATGGGTGTGAGTGCAATTGGAAAAGCGACAGTCTTTGGAGAAACGGAAGATTTCCTTAAAATATGAAGTGAGTTCTTCGGGCTCCATATCGAACGTGCCGAAGCCTTTGATGCCTGGGGTGTCAATCAGCCATCCCTCACTCAAGGGGATCATTTCTGAGAATGTGGTGGTGTGCTGTCCCATCTGATGGGCATCAGAGATCTCCGCTGTACGCAGGTTGACGCCTGGCACGAGGCGATTGATGATAGTGGACTTCCCCACCCCGCTATTGCCGCTTAATAGCGTTATCTTCCCTTGCAGCATTGGCAAAAGCGCATCAATGCCATCCCCCGTTTCTGCAGAGATAGCACGACACTCATAGCCGACCGTCTCATAGAGATGAATCAACATCTGCTGATAGTGTTTCTCGTCGCCGTCAAGCAAATCTGACTTATTGAATATCAGCACCACTGGTACTCTGTAAGCCTCAGCCGAAGCAAGAAAGCGATCAATGAATGTGGTGTTCGTCTGAGGACGGTTGACTGTAACGACAAGCAACGCCTGATCAACGTTGGCGGCAATGATATGACTCTGTTTAGAAAGGTTGATGCTCTTCCGGATGATATAGTTGCGACGATCCTCAATCTCTGTGATGAAGTTCCCTTCAGAGACACAGACACGATCGCCTACAGCCACAGGATTCGTGCTCCGTATGCCTCGCAGACGGAAGTTTCCTTTCACTTTACAATCAAACAGCTGGCCATCGTCTGTCTGGACGGTGTACCAGCTGCCTGTGTTTTTTATCACAAGACCCTTCATATTGTTCAGACCACCCCGCCCTGACGGGCTCCCCTCCTAACCCAGGAGGGGAAGAGGTTAGACAGTCATAATCTCCTTGTTCTTTGCAGCCAGGAGATCGTCGATCTTCTTGATGTACTTGTCGTGAATCTTCTGGAGCTCCAACTCGGCATCCTTCTCATTGTCCTCAGAGAGCCCATCCTTGATGGCCTTCTTCAGTTTGTCCTTGATGTCGCCACGCACGTTGCGCACCTCCACCTTAGCCTTCTCAGCGATCTTAGCACACTGCTTGGTCAGATCACGGCGGCGCTCCTCTGTAGGAATGGGGATGTTCAGGCGGATTACCTCACCATTGTTCTCTGGGGTGATGCCCACGTCGGAATCCATGATAGCTTTCTCAATGTTGCGGATCTCCTTACGGTCCCAAGGCTTGATAGCGATGGTACGAGGATCAGGAACACTCACGTTAGCCACTTGGTTCAAAGGCACTTTCGAACCATAAGACTCTACTCGCACGCCATCAAGGATGGCCACGTTAGCACGACCAGCACGGATGCGGTTCAGCTCATCTTCGAGGAACATGGCAGCCATCTCCATGCGCTCCTCACTTTTCTTCAATGTTTCTTTAACGTCAATCATATACTTTAAGTTTTAGCTTTCTGTTGACAAAAGTACGTATTTTCCTTGAAACTGCCAAACATTTTGTCTATTTTTTCACTTTTCACCCCCATATATAAATAAGGTGTAGGGGTAAAAAGGGGCAGAATACCATATTTGTGGTATGCGGAATAGCCCACGTGTGGGATTTCGTAACCCCTGAAATCGCCGTACCTTTGCACCCAGAAACATTAAACAACAAACATTTAAAAAGAAAGATTATGGCAAAGATTGCAAAACAGCTGACCGAGCTTATCGGCAACACCCCTCTGCTGGAACTCACCAACTTCTCAGAGGCCAAGGGACTTGAGACTCCGATTATCGCCAAGGTGGAATTCTTCAATCCTGGCGGCAGTGTGAAAGACCGCATCGCTTTGGCGATGATAGAAGACGCAGAACAGAAAGGACTGCTGAAGCCCGGTGCCACCATCATCGAGCCGACGAGTGGAAACACAGGTGTAGGACTGGCACTCGTCAGTGCTGTCAAGGGCTACAAGCTCATCCTGACGATGCCTGAGACGATGAGTGTCGAGCGTCGTAACCTGGTGAAGGCTTATGGAGCTGAGGTTAGACTGACGAGCGGAAAAGATGGAATGCCTGGTGCCATCAAGGCTGCAGAACAATTGCGCGACAGCATTCCCGGCAGCATCATCCTGCAACAGTTCGAGAATCCTGCCAACCCCGCCAAGCACTATGCCACTACAGGCCCTGAGCTCTGGCAGCAGACAGATGGCGAGATTGACATCTTCGTAGCAGGCGTAGGCACTGGCGGTACTGTCTCTGGTGTGGCCAAGTACCTGAAGGAGAAGAATCCGAATGTGAAGATCATCGCAGTAGAGCCCAAGTCATCACCCGTTCTCAACGGCGGTCCGAGTGGTCCCCATAAAATTCAGGGTATTGGTGCTGGCTTCGTTCCCAAGACTTACGATGGCAATCTCATCGACGAAGTACTTGATATCGAGAACGATGACGCTATCCGCACTGGTCGTGAACTGGCCCAGAAGGAAGGACTGTTGGTAGGCATCTCGTCTGGAGCAGCTGCCTTTGGTGCCTCAGTGATTGCCAAGCGTCCGGAAAATAAGGGAAAGAAGATCGTAGCCCTGTTGCCTGATACTGGCGAACGCTACCTCTCAACGGTACTCTACGCTTTCGACGAATACCCGCTTTAAAGCACGATTTTCTCCCGATTAAGGCGCAAATCATCCTAAAAACAGGGTGATTTGCGTTTTTTTTGTACTTTTATTTTGTTATTTAACTAAAATTCCCTATCTTTGCCAACTGTAACTACCTGAAACCTGATGAGCAGTAGTAACAGACAAAGACTTCTGGCCGTCGCGACGCTCCTAACCATCAGCCTCACGGTGTTTGCCCAGAAAGAGAATATGGAGACGATTGCTGACACGCACCATCTCTCGGCTTATTTCGTGGCCGCACTGATGATCAGCGTGTTTGTGATGATCTTCTCCAATCGTTTGTTCTATTTCCGCCAACGGGAAGTGAGTGCTCAGGCACAGCAACTAAACACACAATTAGGTCTGGTACTCACCTCGAACAAGACACAGGTATGGACCTACGATGTCACCAAACATCTCTACACCTTATTGTCGATCAAGGGAGAAGAAGAGAAGACCTATGTGCCCATCGACTTCTCGCAGTTCTTCGACAGCAACGAGTTCACCCAATTGCACAAGGCTGTCACCACTCTGGCCGACAGCAATAAGGATCCCGAGCCCATCGTGATCAGAGGCAGCAAGCCTGAAGACGGATCCGCCCCCCGCATCTACAAGGTCAACCTGACTATCTTGCAGCGCGACAAGAAAGGCAAGGCTAAAATCCTGTTAGGCTCCCAGCGTGACATCACGGACAACAGAATGAGGAAGGAGAAAGCCCGCAACCTGGCCCTGCGCTATCACACCGTTTTCAATTCATCGCTGGTCGATATGATCTATTACGGTGCGGACGGTTACATGACAGACATCAACGACAAGGCCTGCGAGACCTTTGGCGTCGACAGCCGTGAAGCCTTGATGAAGCGAAAGGTGAAGATTACCGACATCCCATCATACAGGGATCTCGACTTCGACCATATAGAAAACCTGCAGATGTCGTCGATCACCGATATCGACCACACGAAACGTGAAGACGAACGGATACCGGAAGTGACCATCAAAGGCAAGTTCTACTATGAGTGTGCCGTGTCTGTCATCCGCGACAATGACAGGAAACTGCTTGGTATCATTGCCGCCGGGCGTGACATCACGGATATGGTCGATTCGCATCACCGTCAGCAACAGGACGCCCTGCTGCTCGAAAAACGCACCAAGGACATCCAGAATTATATCAACAACATCAACTACTCACTGAAAGTGAGCGGTGTGCGACTTGTCAACTACCACCCTGACAATCACGAACTGAAGATCTTCAGCGACCTGAATCAGGTGCAATACAGTCTCTCGCAAATCCGCTGTGCCTCACTGCTGGCACCATCAGACCAGCGAAAGGCCCGTGGACTGTTGCTCCGTATGGACCATCGCACTCCAGGCAATTTCATGGCTACCGTACAGACCCGTTTCCACGACGAGCAGGGCCGCAACATCTTCCTCACATTCAACATGGTGCCTGTAGAGGGCAAAGACGGCCGCATCAGCCATTACTTCGGCATGCTGCGCAATGACACGGAGATGGTTTACACGGAGCGCCAGCTGATCAAGGAGACCAAGAAAGCTCAGGAGACAGAAGAACTGAAGAACACCTTCCTGTTGAACATGAGCTATGAGATCCGTACGCCCCTCAATGCCGTCATCGGATTTGCGAATCTCTTCAACGAACCTCACGACGCGGAGGACGAACCCGTGTTCTCCGAAGAGATCAAGCGCAACACCAACGAACTGCTGGCCCTTGTCAACGATATCCTTTACATCTCCCGCCTTGATGCGAAGATGGTGGAATTCAACTATCAGGAAACGGACTTCGCCACACTCTTCGAAGGTTACTGCTACATGGGATTGAGTGCACTGAATCCTGACGTGAAGATCCAGGTGGAGAATCCCTATAACCGCCTGATGGTCAAGATCGACGAACAGAACATAGGAGAGGTAATCCAGAAACTCTGTGTCAATGCTGCCCGTGTTACAAAGGCAGGCACCATCCGCGCCAAATACGACTACCGTCACGGTGAATTGAACATCACCATCGAGGATACCGGCAAGGGCCTGAGTGCAAAAGAGCTGCCGCACGTGTTCGATCGTTTCGTCAGAGACGAGAACAACCAGCGTGAGGGCACTGGTCTTGACATGGCCATCATCAAAGAGTTGGTCGAGCAGATGGGCGGTACAATAGAGGTCCAGTCCGAGGAAGGCAAGGGCTCGGCAACCTACGTCATCATCCCCTGCGAGATGACCGCTATGGAGAAAAAGACAGAGATTATTGTTTAATCAGGTTTCACGAATATGACCATACTATTATCACATATCCAGATACTAGCCGCCATCTCGCTCGATGTCTCATCAGTGCTGATGGTTGTCGTCATTTTCATTGCCTTCGTGATAACCTGGGCAGTCAACCGCATCAGTCTGTTGCGCATCCGTCAAGGGGTTGACAAAATCAAAGAGACCTCAGCCATTATGCAGCACACCCTCGATATGGGTAAGAACTACGTGCTGATGCTTGATCTCCGTCAGCGGCATGCCGTCAACATTCATGGAAATCTCCTGCCTGACAGCGGCATGGATTATAAGGAGAGCTTTGAGATGATTCACCCAGAAGATCACCATATTTATCAGGAATTCATCAAACGTCTGGCAATGGGTGAGAAAGAGATGGACGAGTGTATCTTCCGTTGGGACATGAGTGGTGAGAAGAAACTGGGCCAGTGGCGCTATATGGAAGACCAGGGCATTGCTGAGTATGCCAACGCAGCAGGCATCCGGCCCATCCACATCTTCTGCACACTGACAGACCGTACGGAACAGATCCTCTTGGAGAAAGAAGAACAGGAGATGGCCAACAAGTATCGCCGTATCTTTGAGCAGTCACTCACGGGATTGGCTTTCTATGACAAGGACGGTCGTCTGCTCACGACCAACAAGAAGATGCGTGAGATTCTGAACTTCCAGTCGGAAAAGGATCCTTACTACTACGAAAATTCTCTGTACGACATGCCGACCTTCCGCGACCTGCTGAACAACCGTCATGTGGAAGAACTCTATTTCTGTACCAAGAGTATCATCATCGAGCGTGGCGTCAACTGCTACACCGAGATGCGTGTTCACCCCATCTACAAAGACGACGGCGAGCTCTACTGCATCACCTTCTCCATCCGTGATGTCACCCAGGAACGTGAACTCTATCTGCAGAACAAGAAGAACAGCCATGACATACGCGTAGCCAACGAGGCCATCCAGCAATACGAGAACGAGATTCAGTATCTGATGGATACCTGTAACATGCGTTTCTTCCGCTGTTCAAGGGCCGAGCGCAGCTGTACCTTCTATAAAGGAATGACTACGGAAGTCAACACGATGAGTTTCGATGAGTTGATAGAGCACTTCGTTGACAGTCCTTTCCGTCAGGGGCTGGTGGATTACGATACCTACTTCAGCGTGCAGCGCACCAATCTCACGAAAATGCACCCGCTCTTCCACGAAGGCAATGAGATGCAGTGGAACTTCATCGACAGCGTGCCCTACTTCGACGAGAACGGTGAGATGCTGGGCACATACGGTATCGTACGAAACGTCAACGACCTCATCGAGAAGCAGGAACGGCTGAAGCAGGAAACAGAACGGGCTAATGATTCGGGACGTCTGAAGTCGGTGTTCATGGCCAATATGACCCACGAGATTCGTACGCCGCTGAACTCCATCGTCGGTTTCTCAGACGTGCTGCCCATGCTCTCCACCCAAGAGGAGAAACAAGAGATCATCCATGTCATCATGAACAACTGCGACATGCTTATGCGACTGATCAACGATATCCTTGCCATCTCGTCGCTCGACACCGGCGGCATCCGTATCGAGCCTGCAGAAGTGGACTTTGCCAAGAGTTTCGACGACATCTGCGAATCACTGAAGCAGCGTGTACAGGAGCCAAGCGTGGAATTCATCAAGGAGAACCCTTACGACAGTTTCGTCACCGTTCTCGACGACGCCCGTATCCATCAGGTCGTCACCAACTTCGTCACCAATGCCGTGAAATATACCCACGAGGGACATATCAAGGTGGGGTACAGGTATGAGGAGTCAGGAGATTTGTATATCTATTGCGAAGATACTGGTGCAGGCATTCCCAAAGAGCATCAGGCTAAGATCTTCGAGCGTTTCGTCAAGCTCAACGATTTCGTCCAAGGCACGGGCCTTGGTCTCTCCATCTGTAAGGCCATCGCTGACGCCTGCCATGGTGAGCTTGGTGTCGAGTCGGAAGGTGAAGGCCACGGATCGACATTCTGGATTCGCATTCCATGCGAGAAAAGGTGAAAAAGTGAAAAGTGAAAGAAAAAGATGATGAACAAAAAGATATATTTATATAATAAGGTGCAAAAGTGGATGAAGTATCTGCCGATACTTTTCACCCTTTCACTTTTTCACCTTTTCACCTTTCCTGCCTCGGCCCAGACGAAAGACTCCATCAGGGTGTTCACCGACGAGCACCCGCTGGTCTATGAGGATGCCTGGGACTTGTGGCCCTACGTGTTCCTCAACGAGAACGGCGAGCCTGACGGTTACAACATCGACCTGCTGAAGATGATCTTCAAGAGGCTCAACATCCCCTACATCGTCAAGCTGAAGCCCACCCTCGAGGCACAAGCCGACCTGAAGAGTGGCAAGTCTGACCTCATGCTCCGTATGGATGCCTCGTTCTCCAGAGGCAACTCCCTCTACAGCAACACCATCATCCAGCTGTTCACCCATAGTGTAGTGTCACCGCAGTCATCCAATGTGGTACTGCGAACGGGCAAGGACCTGAAAGGCCATCAGGTAATCGTCCACGAAGGCAGTTTCAGCCACCATATGATTATGGATGAGGGCTGGACGAAAGACATCAAGGCCTACGACGATATGAAGGAAGCCATCCAGAAACTGCGTTCCGACGAACAAGGTGTCATCATCTGGAACACCATGTCGCTGAAATGGCTCATGCGAAAATACAAGACCGACAATCTGGTTATCAACCCCATCGACATCCCTGCCGGCGAATATAAGTTCATGTCTAAGAACCGTCGCCTGCTCGACCAGATTGACAGCGTCTATACCGAACTGCGTGTCGATGACCAGTTGGAAGGCATCCGCAACAAGTGGTTCTATCCCGAGCATGCCGATTCAGGCATCCCGGCATGGGTGTGGAACATCGCAGCCGTATTGGCAGCCTTGGCTCTGATCTTCCTCGCCTACTACACCTTCTATCGTGTCCGTGAGCACCAGATGACCCGTGAGATCCGCCAGAGCAATGACCGTCTGTCGCTCGTGCTCAGTTCCAGTGAGATCGGCCTGTGGATCTATCACGTGATGCCCCAGACCATTGAATTCCTTGACGAGTTTGGCAAGACGCAACAGACACGCCATCTGCATGAACTGGTGAACCGCTACAACCAGAACGTTTTTGACACCTTTCGCGAGGTTCTCTCCGACATCTCCAATCAAAGGAAGGATTCAGCCAACATCACGCTGAAAATCAGGGAACAAAAGAACAGTCACTTCGTTGAGCGTGACTACAACGTTGACATCGGCGTGCTGCGCCGTGACCGCAATGGCAGGCCTACGGACATTCTCGGCACGAGGGTAGATATCACCAACGAGCGGATGCGGCAGCTACATATCCAAGACAATATGATGCGCTACCAGGCCGTCTTCAACTCTGCCATGATTGACATGGTGGTGTACGATGCCGACGGCTACATCATCGACATGAACGACAAGGCCCTCAACGGAATTCACTTGAGCCGAAAGGATCTGATGAAGGAGCACATCCATCTGACAAGCGTCTTAGGCGTGGACCATATCAACCTCGACACGTTCCAGCCGATGCACATCACTCAGATCTACCCCTCTTCCGAAGACCAACGCTCACTGCAACAGTATCTGAGACGTTCGCAGTTGTTCTACGAGCTGAAATTAGTACCCGTGCGCGACAGCCAGGGTAAGCTGCTGAACATCTACGGTACCGGCCGTGATGTGACTGAGGTGGCCATGTCTTATCGTCAGATTAAGCAGAACGCCCGCGAGTTGCAGGAAAGCAACGACGAGATCAACAACTACATCCGTAACATCGACTACGTGATGAGCGTGGGCGGCATCCGTATGGCGCGCTACAATCCTGAGACGCATACGCTGACCGTTTACAGCGACTCAAACAATGTGCAGTTCACGCTGACACAGACGCGAGCCCTTACTTACGTTGATGAAAGTTCACGGCGCCGTGCGCTGAACATCATCAAGAGTATGGATAGCCTGGCCACCAAGCCCATCCATGCAGACATCAAGACCACCCTGCGCAAACGGGGCGGAGGCGGACGGTTGCACCTGCAGCTGCACTTCATACCCACGTATGACAGTCATGGGGAGATCAAGGAATACTTCGGCATGTGTCGTGACATCAGTGAGATCAAGATCATCGAGGAGAAGATGGCGGCAGAGACGCTGCGAGCCCAGGAGGTAGAGGTAGTGAAGAATGCGTTCCTCCACAATATGAGCTTCGAAATCCGCACACCGCTCAACACGGTGGTAGGTTTCGCAGAACTCTTCCAGATGGAGCACAGCCAGGAAGACGAAGTGGTGTTCATTCAGGAAATCAAGGAAAACTCCGCCAAGCTGCTCAAACTTATCAACGACATCCTGTTCATATCCAGACTCGATGCAGAGATGATTGAGTTCAACAAGCGCATCACCGACTTCTCAAAGACCATCACCCAATGGTGCGAGTCTGTCTGGGCACCCATGCAGAAGCCCGGCGTCGAATATACCGTCAGCGGCCTCTTCAACAAGCTGATCCTCGAGGTTGACAGCTCAAATGTGGGCATCATCATCGACAAGATCGTTACCAACGCCGTGCAACATACGGAAAAGGGTTCCGTCAATGTGCGCTTCGACTATCTGGGCAACAACCTCATCGTCTCCGTCGAGGATACCGGCTGCGGTATACCTGAGTCATCCTTGGGCAACATCTTCGAGCGTTTCGTGACAGGAGCCAACGAAGGAGCCGGTCTCGGACTCGCCATCTGCCACGAACTTATCAAGCGCCTCAACGGCACCATCAACATCAAGTCCGAAGTGGGCAAGGGCACCACCGTCTGGTTCTCCATCCCCTGCAAGGCACTTGAAATAGAAAGGACGTAGAAATTATGAAAGAAAAGATATATCATACATATAATAAGGTGCAAAAGTGGAGAAAGTATCTGCCGATACTTTTCACCCTTTCGCTTTTTCACCTTTTCACCTTTCCAGCCTCTGCCCAGATTGACTATAGCTATACGAAGGAGAACCCGGTGATCATTGCCAGCGACTGGGATTTCCCGCCATACGAATATAGCAACGACCAAGGCGAGCCTGCCGGCTATAACGTGGAGCTGCTGCAGACGATCTTCAAGAAACTTGACATTCCCTACCGCATCATTCTCCGCGAGTGGAGCGAGGCTGCGCAGACCTTCGAACGCCGCGATGCAGACCTGGTTATCGACCCCTCCTACCGTTTCCACGGAAGGCCCTACATCCGCTCGACCAATATCCTGAATTACTACAAGGTGCAGATCGTCTCTTCCGCCGGAGCCAGGAAGGTGACGGCACTCGCCGACTTCACCCCCGAAGACACGCTCGTGCTCAAACTCGACGACTACGCTGCCAACCGCATCGTGGACGAGCGCCATTTGGACGTTCCCATCATCTATTGCTCGCCCAAGGAAGCCCTGGCAGGCATCAGCGAGGGGCGCTACAACTATTTCATCTGGGGCGAGGGGCCATTGAACTGGAAGAAGAAGGAACTGGCCATCGACACGTTGATCACAGGCTCTATCGACATTCCTGACGGCGAGATACGTATTGTGGGCTACGACAAGGAACTCATCGATGCCATCGACGATGAATACGCCCGTCTGGAACAGAGCGGCGACCTTGAGAAACTGCGCGACAAGTGGTTCCATCCCGAACGTCAGCACGACGACACCTCACCCGTAGCCCTCATCGTGCTCGCCGGAGCCATCGTCGCCGTCATCATCGGCCTGCTCATGGCCCGTCTGGTGCGTGACCGTGTGCGCCAGGCCGTGCGAAAGACGGAAGACCTGAACCAGATGATGGAACAGGCACTGAACATGGGAAAATACTACGTGTTCACCATCGACGTCGTCTCAGGCCAGATCCACAACATCCACGGTGAGCTGCTGCCCGAAGGTGAGCTGGTAAGGGAAGTCTTCTTGCCCCGCATCGACAAGAGCGACCAGGAAGACTTCCAGAAGAAAGTCGATTTGCTGATCTCTGGAGAACTCCAGCAGGCGCGCTACACCAAACGCCTGAACATCGGTTCGCTGAAAGATCCAAACTGGATCTGGATCAGCGGATTGGCAAGCCTTGAATATGTGGACTTCAAGCCTCGTTATATCACCAACACCGCCCGTGATATTACCCAGCAGATCGAAGACGAGCGCATCAACAGCGAGCTCAGCGCAAAATACATGAAGATCTTTGAGACCAACATCATCGCCATGGCATTCTACGACAGCGAGGGCAACCTCATCGATATGAACGACAACATGCGCAAGCTCTGCGAGGTCAATGAGGAGGCCGAGGCTTGGCTCTTCAAGACCAAGATTTTCGATACGGCTCTCGTCAAAGACCAGTACCTGTGCGGCAGCCGCGAAGAGTTCCACGTCTGTCAGCATGCTGTATTCCCCCAGCTCGGCATTGACAAATATATTGAGCTGCGCCTCAAACCCATCTGCGACGAAAACGGCAAGGTGAAATACTATGTGAATACCGCCCGTGAAATCACCGACGAGCGCAATATCTACCTCGAACAGCTGCGCCACAACAAGGAGATGGAGAAGACCAACGAAGCCATCAACGAATACGAGCGGCGCCTGCAGTACCTGCTCGACAACAGCCAGATGTTCATCTGGAACTTCTATCCTGAGAGCGGTATGATCACATACACTCACTCCTCACGTAAGAATGAGTTCAGCGAGACCCTCGAAGAGTTCTTCGAAGGCATCGATATGGAGAGCAAGGAACAGGCACTGACAAACATCAGGGCCTGCATCGGGTCACGACAGCCCTACGACGCCATCCACCACTACCGCTACACCCCGTTGGAGAAGCATCCCGTCTGGTACGCCATCAGCGGTATTCCCAACCTCGACAAGGCCGGCAAGCTAACGAGCTATTTCGGCATCGCGAGAAACATCACGTTCCTCATGGATGCCCAGGAGCGGCTGAAGCGCGAGACCAGCCGTGCCGAGGACTCAGGACGCATGAAGAGTGCCTTCCTGGCCAACATGACCCACGAGATACGCACGCCGCTGAACGCCATCGTAGGCTTCTCAGACCTGTTGCCCGTCATCGACACCAAGGAGGAGCGCATGGAGTTCATCCGCATCATCCGCAACAACTGCGACATGCTCATGCGCCTCATCAACGATATCCTCGAAGCCTCGTCCATGGGTCAGGCGCTGGCCATCAAGCCCGAAGAGTGCGACTTCTCGCCCATCTTCGAAGACATCTGCCAGACGCTCGCCCAGCGTGTTCAGGAGCCAGGCGTGGAGTTCGTCAAGGACAACCCCTACCCCACGTGCCCCACCGTGCTCGACAAAGGCCGTGTGCAGCAGGTGCTCACCAATTTCGTCACCAACGCCGTCAAATACACCCATCAGGGTTTCATCAAGGTGGGCTACCATTGGGAGCGCCGCATGAAGTTCGACGGCAGCGGAGAGGCCGAAGGACTGACCTTCTACTGCCTCGACACTGGCGCCGGCATCCCCAAGGACAAGCAGGCGAGCGTCTTCGAGCGATTCGTCAAGCTGAACGACTTCGTGCAGGGTACCGGCCTCGGACTCTCCATCTGTCAGAACATCGTCGAGCGCTGCAACGGCCACATCGGCGTCACCTCCGAAGGCGAGGGACACGGCTCTACCTTCTGGTTCTGGATCCCCTGCGAGCGCAAGATCATCAACCTCCCGGGCTACGACACACCAACATTAAAGGCTTGAAACTCTCGGTTTCAAGCCTTCAAAGTCAAAGTTTAAAGCCTTGAAAGTCAGACTTTCAAGGCTTGTTTATTTTTTGCGGGCCTTTCTCTGGGAAAGGCATCATTTGTGACATTTATCCAAGGATGAACGTGCGCTCCAACCAATAGATGAAGATGCCAGCGAGATAGCCTGCGAAGGCCACCCAGGTAATGCGCTTCATATACCAGCCGAAGGTGATCTTCTCCAGACCCATGACGACCACACCGGCCGCAGAGCCGATGATGAGCATCGAGCCGCCCACACCGGCACAGTAGGCCAGCAGCTGCCAGAAGACGCCGTCGACGGCCATGTCGCCAGCAGCCTGAACGGGATACATGCCCATGCAGCCGGCCACGAGCGGCACATTGTCGACAATCGACGAGAGCACGCCGATGATACCGGTGACGAGATAGTGGTTGCCCTCGAAGGTGACATCGAGCGTCTGACCTAACATCGTCAGGGCTCCGATCGTTTCCAGACAGCCCACAGCCATCAGGATGCCGAGGAAGAAGAGGATGGTGTCCATGTCGATGCGCGACAGCATCTTCGACACGCGCTTCTGGGTATGGGAGTTATCAGCCGTGTCCTCGCTCTCCTGATGAATGCTCGTGTAGAAGATCTCCGTCACCGTCCAAAGCACACCCAAAACCAGCAGGATGCCTACAAACGGCGGCAGATGGGTGATGGTCTTGAAGATAGGCACGAAGATCAGTCCGCCCACGCCAAGGAAAAAGATGGTCTTACGCTGACGATCTGAAAGACCGTCAGATTCTGAAGCAACCACTTCCTCCTGCTGCATCTCCAGTTTTCCTTTCAGCGAAAGGGAGAGGATATAGGCAGGAATCACCATCGATACCACCGAAGGGATGAAGATCTCGGTGATGACGCCCGCAGCGGTGATGACGCCCTTGTTCCAGAGCATGATGGTCGTCACGTCGCCGATGGGAGAGAAGGCACCGCCGGAGTTGGCGGCAATCACCACGAGGGAGGCATAGATGAGGCGGTCTTTCTGGTCGCTGACAAGCTTGCGTAGAATCATGATCATCACAATCGACGTGGTCAGGTTGTCGAGGATGGCGGAGAGGATGAACGTCATGCAGGCGATACGCCACAGCAGCGCCCTCTTGCTCGTGGTCTGCAACGTGTCGCGCACGAAGTTGAAGCCGCCGTTCTGGTCTACCAGCTCGACAATGGTCATGGCGCCCATCAGGAAGAAGAGCGTGGTGCCCGTGCTGCCGAGGTGGTGCTCGATGACCTGACTGACCGCCGAGGCCTTCATCTCACCCACGGCAGCGGCAATATAACTGCCGGGATCAATCATGAAGAGTGTCCAGGTGGCCACAAACATCAGCAGCGCGATGGCTGCCTTGTTGATTTTCGTCACACTCTCTATGGCTATAAAGAAATAGCCGATACAGAAGACGATGATAATCGCAATCGATAATGTTGACATTTTGAATCTGAGTTATTAAATTGTTCGTAATTTGACTGCAAAGATAGTAAAAAGAAGTGAAAAGTGGGAAGTGAAGCGCGAAAAGTAATGTCCTTTAACTCCCTTTAACTCCTTTGTCTTCTTTAACTTCCAAAAAAATCTTATCTTTGCACCTCAGATATGAACAACAACCAACAAGAGACGAAATGGAGTGAAAATGTGATGCTCGTCGATGCGGACTATGTGGACAAGGTCGCATTCAATCTCATCGTGAACTTCGAGCGGATGCTGGGCCGTCGCATCCCCAAAGCCGATCTGGCCAAGTGGGTGGACTGCGTAGCTCTCGACGGTGGTCTCCGGGCGGGTGGGCATGAGACACTCGTGGTGCTGGCTCACCAGAAGAGCAAGGCGCAGCTGGACAACTTTGCCCCAGGCAACTATGCCGCCGAGCTCGACGGCAAGGCGTTCAAGGACTCCCTTGGGGAGTTCGTCATCAGCGCCGTCCCCATCGAGCCTATCGCTGACAGCGAGGACTATCTGACTGAAGCCCTGCGGCTGGTGACGGCCCAGAAGGAAGTGAAGCGGGTGATGGTGATCCCCAACGCCGAGGATCCTTATATATATAATAAGGTACGCGAGACGCTGAACCGTGTGGATGACGACGAGAAGCGTATCACCGTCTTCGCCATGGAGCCCAAGCCGGGTGGCAATTTCCGTCAGGAGATCCTCGGCTACTCCCTCATGGCCGCCCTCGGAATCACCTCCGATGAAATCAATAGTAAATCGTAAATTAGTAAATCGTAAATAATATTATGTCAAGAGTTTTAATGATTGGCGCTGGAGGCGTCGCCACGGTAGCAGCATTCAAGATTGCACAGAATGCAGACGTGTTTACCGAATTTATGATCGCCAGCCGCCGCAAGGCCAAGTGCGACAAGATTGTAGCCGACATCCACAAAGCTGGCTACAACATGGACATCCAAACTGCTCAGGTGGATGCCGACGATGTGGAGCAGCTGAAGGCGCTCTTCACGGACTACAAGCCTGAGCTCGTGATTAACCTCGCTCTGCCCTATCAGGACCTGACCATCATGGACGCCTGTCTGGCATGTGGCTGTAACTATCTCGACACGGCGAACTACGAGCCGAAGGACGAGGCACATTTCGAGTACTCATGGCAGTGGGCCTACAAGGACCGCTTCGAGCAGGCAGGGCTGACAGCCATCCTCGGCTGTGGCTTCGATCCTGGCGTCAGCGGCGTCTATACGGCCTACGCCGCCAAGCACCACTTCGACGAAATCCACTACCTGGACATCGTGGATTGCAATGCCGGTGACCATCACCACGCTTTCGCCACGAACTTCAATCCTGAGATCAACATCCGCGAGATTACCCAGAAGGGCCTCTACTACAAGGACGGGCAGTGGATTGAGACCGAGCCGCTGGAGATTCACAAGCCTCTCACCTACCCCAACATCGGGCCGCGTGAGTCATATCTGCTGCACCACGAGGAGCTGGAGTCACTGGTAAAGAACTATCCCACCATCAAGCAGGGACGCTTCTGGATGACCTTCGGCGAGCAGTATCTGAAGCACCTCGATGTAATCCAGAACATCGGTATGAGCCGCATCGACGAGATCGAATACGAGGCACCGTTGGCTGACGGCTCAGGTACGGCGAAGGTGAAGATCGTGCCCCTGCAGTTCCTGAAGGCCGTGCTGCCCAACCCGCAGGACCTCGGAGAAAACTACGAGGGTGAGACGAGTATCGGCTGTCGCATCCGTGGTATCAAGGACGGCAAGGAGCACACCTATTATGTCTATAACAACTGCAAGCACCAGGAGGCCTACAAGGAGACTGGTATGCAGGGTGTGTCGTACACCACCGGCGTACCGGCCATGATCGGCGCGATGATGTTCGTGAAGGGTATCTGGAAGAAGCCCGGTGTGTGGAACGTGGAGGATTTCGATCCCGATCCGTTCATGGAACAACTGAACAAACAAGGTCTGCCTTGGCACGAAGTGTTCGACGGCGACCTCGAATTATAGTATTAACTCTTAAATTTCTAAAGCTATGGCAAAGAAAGAAGAATCAACGGAGCAACTGACTCCGCAACAGCAGAAACTGAAGGCGCTGCAGGCTGCAATGGCCAAAATCGAAAAGGACTTCGGCAAAGGCGCCATCATGCGCATGGGTGAAGAGAAGATTGAGAATGTGGACGTGATTCCCACGGGTAGTATCGGACTGAATGCGGCCCTTGGCGTGGGCGGCTATCCCAAGGGACGTATCATTGAGATCTTTGGTCCTGAGTCATCAGGTAAGACGACGTTGGCTATCCATGCCATCGCAGAGTGCCAGAAGGCTGGTGGTGTGGCAGCGTTCATCGATGCTGAGCATGCCTTCGACCGTTTCTACGCAGAGCATCTGGGTGTGGACATCGACAACCTGTATATCTCTCAGCCCGACAATGGTGAGCAAGCCTTGGAGATTGCAGATCATCTGATCCGAAGCAGTGCCATCGACATCATCGTCATCGACTCTGTGGCAGCCCTGACACCTAAGAAAGAAATCGAGGGCGACATGGGCGACTCGGCAGTAGGACTGCAGGCCCGTCTGATGAGCCAGGCCCTGCGCAAGCTCACCTCGACGATCGCAAAGACGAAGACCACGTGTATCTTCATTAACCAGCTGCGTGAGAAGATCGGCGTGATGTTTGGCAATCCTGAGACCACGACGGGTGGTAATGCCCTTAAATTCTACTCCTCCGTACGTCTGGACATCCGCAAGGTGACTACGTTGAAAGACGGCGACCAGCCTATCGGCAATCAGGTGCGCGTGAAGGTCGTGAAGAACAAGGTGGCTCCTCCCTTCCGTAAGGCTGAGTTTGAAATCACCTTCGGCGAAGGTATCTCCAAGGTTGGTGAGATTGTCGATCTGGGTGTTGAGCTTGAGATCATCAAGAAGAGCGGTTCGTGGTTCTCATACGGCGATTCCAAGCTGGGCCAGGGCCGTGACGCCACGAAGAATCTCCTGCAGGACAATCCTGAACTCTGCGAGGAAATCGAGGCAAAGATCATGGAATCCCTCAAAGACAAGTAGTATCTTCTTCCCCTCCTGAGTAGGAGGGGTGCCCGAAGGGCGGGGTGGTCTGATCCGCCTCAAACAAAAGTCGCTCCCTCATCGGGAGCGGCTTTTTTATCGAATTCTGACAGTCTGTCAGTATTATTCAATGGCTTTTTAAAGCGGAGTACCCTTGCCGTTCTGCCAACTAGACGAACTCTTCTTTTTCTTCGTTGTTGTCCTGCGCTTGGCAGCAGTTGTCTTGGACTTAGGCGCATCCTTCGTGTAATACTTTTCCACGACGCCAGAACCGTTGAAGTCCACAAACAGCAGTTTGTTGTTCGAACGCTTGAACATCCAGGTGTACATACCATTCTCACCATGAGTAACATCATCAGGCTCACCAGCGGCTAGCATCACCTCATCCTCTGTGAATCCCACACTGACGTGACCCATACGGATCATACCACGGCTACCCTCGGTGGTCTCAATCTTCTTACCGGGACCTGGGGCGAAGAGATAAGAGAAGTAGTCGTCAGGCTCCTGCTCGAAGTCTTTCGAGGTGCCCGTGATGCCCTTCTGGTCGAGTGTCACATCCTTATAGAAATAGGTACCCAGGATAGAATGCTTGAACTGAGCCGTGAACTTCGTGTCATTCTTATGCGGATTGAGGGCCACAATCTGGAAGCCAATCATGCGCGGAATATTCTGAACCTTCTTAGTAGCCTCATTAAGCATCGTGGTGGGGAACTTCGTATGAACAATCCTGCCGATGTAGGCTTTATAGTTATAGCTGTTCACAGCCATAATGTCATCCACCAGCTCGAATGAGTTGCCGAACAGATACTTGGCATTGTCCATGATGAACTCGTCGTCGCGCATACCACAGTTGGTCTTCGAGATGGCCACGTTCTGATAGAACTCATTGCCGTCCTTGTCCTCAACGATGATCTTCACAGGATAAGCACGCGTGCCGACACCCACGGCGACCACTTTCACCTCCATATCCTTATCGACAGTCACATCCATGAATCCGTCACCGTCATACTCGGTATCGATACGATAGTACTGCGTCTTCGTGTACATCGTCCTGCCCATCAGCTTCTCACGGGCAATGTCCACATCACCCAGATAAGCCAGCGTAGGCACGCCCAGCTTGTTATAGCAATAGTCATCGAACGAGCCGCTAGGGATCTCATAATAATAGTCCCTGTCGTTGTCCGGGCAATAGAAGTTCACGCGGTGATGACCGTCGGAACTCTCGTTATGACCCTTGTAGATCATAATCTTGTGACGCAGCGACATACTGCTCACGTCCTTTCCAGTGGCAGCGTCGGCAAATGTCTTCACCACCAGGTCATACTTCTCAGGCATCACCATGAATTTCATACCTTCCTGCCAGTCGCAAAGACTGTAGAACCTGAAATTGTCACTGATGAAATCACGGGCCGTCTCATCTTCTAATTGGTTAAGGATGGAATCGCCTGCCAACTCCATTTGCGCTTTCTGCTTGGCCCCACGAGTCTTCACTATATAGGGATTCTCCTGGGCGGTGGCTGTCAGAAAGAGAAACGCCACACAAGTTGTCAAAAAAGCCTTTTTCATTACTTACGATCGTTAAAATAAAGAATTCTGAGTGCAAAGTTAGCATAATTTTGAAATATAACAAAATAATTTGTGCCAAAATGACGTGAAGAAGACATTTTTTTATACAAAAAGCCATTTTGGCATACGGTTTGCTCTCCCAATCTGCGGATTTTTGTCCAATTTAACAATGAGTATTAATTAAAAAATAATAAGAGTTATGGGAAAGATTATTGGAATTGACTTAGGAACTACCAACAGCTGCGTTGCCGTCTTCGAGGGTAACGAGCCTGTAGTGATTGCCAACAGCGAGGGTAAGCGTACGACTCCCTCTGTAATTGGTTTCGTGGAAAACGGTGAGCGTAAGATCGGTGACCCTGCCAAGCGTCAGGCCATCACCAACCCGAAGAACACCGTGTACTCTATCAAGCGTTTTATGGGTGAGAACTGGCAGCAGACCGAGAAGGAAATCTCTCGCGTACCTTATTCAGTAGTGAATGAGGGCGGCTATCCCCGTGTCGACATCAATGGCCGCAAGTACACCCCGCAGGAGATTTCGGCTATGGTGCTGCAGAAGATGAAGAAGACCGCCGAGGACTATCTCGGACAGGAGGTAACCGATGCCGTCATCACCGTGCCTGCCTACTTCTCCGACTCTCAGCGTCAGGCTACGAAGGAGGCTGGCCAGATTGCAGGCCTCAATGTGAAGCGTATCGTCAATGAGCCGACGGCTGCCGCTCTGGCTTACGGTGTCGACAAGGCTAACAAAGATATGAAGATTGCCGTGTTCGACCTCGGTGGCGGTACATTCGATATCTCCATCCTGGAGTTCGGCGGCGGTGTGTTCGAGGTGCTCAGCACCAATGGTGACACCCACCTCGGTGGTGATGACTTCGACCAGGCTATCATCGACTGGCTGGTACAGGAGTTCAAGAACGACGAGGGTGCCGACCTGAAGGCAGACCCAATGGCCATGCAGCGTCTGAAGGAGGCTGCCGAGAAGGCCAAGATCGAGCTGTCTTCTTCTACTTCGACAGAGATCAACCTGCCGTATATCATGCCGGTAGCCGGTGTGCCTAAGCACTTGGTGAAGACACTGACACGTGCCAAGTTCGAGCAGTTGACTCACGACCTCATCCAGGCTTGTCTGGCTCCTTGCCAGAAAGCTGTCGCTGATGCCAAACTGACCACAGCTGATATCGACGAGGTGATCCTCGTAGGTGGTTCAAGCCGTATCCCCGCCGTGCAGACTCTCGTGAAGAACTACTTCGGCAAGGAGCCTTCAAAGGGTGTGAACCCCGACGAGGTGGTGGCCGTAGGTGCAGCTATCCAGGGTGCTATCCTGAACAAGGAAGGCGGTGTAGGTGACATCGTGCTGCTCGACGTGACTCCGCTGACACTGGGTATCGAGACGATGGGTGGCGTGATGACCAAACTGATTGAGGCCAACTCTACCATCCCCTGTAAGAAGAGCGAAGTTTTCTCTACCGCTGCTGACAATCAGACAGAGGTGACCATCCACGTACTACAGGGTGAGCGTCCGATGGCAGCACAGAACAAGTCTATCGGCCAGTTCAACCTCACAGGCATCGCCCCAGCCCGTCGTGGTATTCCTCAGATTGAGGTCACCTTCGACATCGATGC
>JAFRQC010000044.1 GCA_017428805.1 Prevotella sp.
GAACTCCTCATAGTGGGTAGAAGCCGTCAGTCCCGTACCGGCCATCCAAGTGTTCATATAACCTGCCGCGGCTGCACTCTCGCTGCTGCGTGTCCAGTAGGTGCTGTTGTCTGTCCACGCCTCAGAGCCTGTATAGACATCCGGCTTGGCTGCCTGGAGCCAGCTGTACTGCTGACCGATGCTGGGCAGATACCAGCCGCTGGTGCAGTCGGGAGCAGCCACCTCGGTCTCATAGCCGCTGATGGCGGCATAGATGGCGGTCAGGTCGGAATAGTTGCCGCCATTGGTGTCGATATAGGCATAGGCCTCCTTGCAGTGCTTCAGACCGTCCTTGTCAGCCCTCACGTCGGCCAGCGTGGTCACGAGCGTGCTGGTCACCTGCGTGCTCTGCAAAGAAGAGGCACACCAGTTGGCCACATTGTTACCACTGTTATAGCGTTTCAGAGCCATGGCATAGCCGTGGGTCCAGCCCAGGGCCTGGTCATAGGTAGAAGTCGTGGTGGCGAAGACGATGGCGATGGGGTCGCCGTGGGTGGTGGCGAAGTCGCCATCGTAGGTCGTGTTCCAGTAGCCGTCGGCATAAATGATGCTACCCACGGTGATGCCCGTGTAGTCGGGAGCCGTCGAAGCATAGTGATAGCCGGAGTTGTCGATGGACACGGTCGTGGCCTCCTCCGTCCAGTCAGCGGCGTTGACGGTGGTGGTCAGGTTCTGGATATTGGGGATGGCCCCGTCGACGGTGGCAGCACCGTCGCCCTTGATCACGGCGGTCACGATGTAGTGGTAGTTGGCCTCCACGCTGTAGTCGGCGGTAGTGCCGAGGTTGATGGCGTAGTAGGCATCATGGCCCGTGGCGTCGCGGTTCTTGTCCTCGGTGTACTTGCCCTTGATGATCAGGCGGGTACGGTTGACATCGGTGAGCGAGGTGCGTCCGGCCTTGTTGGGCATGGTATAGAAGGTGTAGGTCGTGCCGTAGGCATCATTGTCGTCGAGCGTGGTGCCGCTCAGTGCCGACGTGCCGAGGTAGTCCTTATAGTTCGTGGCATTCGTCGACTCACCCTGGTAGTATGTGCTGACGGTGGGCCTGTACTGGTAGGTGCCGTCGGCATTGACACGGAGGTCGATCTGGTCGGGCACGTTGTAGAGGAACACCTGTGTCGGCGTGAAGGCAGCATAGTTGTCGTGGGCGTCGTCACCTGTGAAATCGACGGAGAGCGAGGCGAGCGTCACCTTCGCCACGAGGTGGTACATGCTCACCGTGGCGTTGAACTGTCCGTTGACGTTGGCGTCGGGGCTGATGGTCGACTTACCCATCATAGGCAGTTTCTCAGCGGCCATTGTCTCACCAGTCTCATAGGTCAGTGCATTGTCGATGGAGAGTGTCACCTGGTCGAAGGCGTCCTTGGTAGTAGCAGCAGCCAGTGCCGCATAGGGCGTGGTGGGCATGTTCACGGCCACGAGGATACTGTCGCCGTCGGCAAAGGTGGTGGCACCGGAGGCGAATTCCTGGGTGTAGTCTTGCACCGTTGCGGCCGCCGGGTCGGCGGGGGCGACCTGTTTGACATCACCCACGAGGGTGGTCGATGTCCCTTGGAAGATGCCGATGGAGATGTTCTGGATCTTCTGCTCATCAGCGGTGGCGGTGGTGTTACCTGCGTCGCCCGTGATATCGGTGACTGTGCGGGTGGTCTGTCCCACGCAGCCCGTCTGGAGGTTGAGCACAAGGGCGCCACCCTCCTGCGGGGTGCCGGCATCGTCGTTACGGTCGTAGACGCACGAGGTCATGGCCGCTGTCAGCAGCAGACCGGCCGCCAGACATTGTATTTGCTTGATTGTCGTATTCATAATCTGAATGTTTTAATTGATGGTTAATAGTGTTTGTTAACTCTCTGAGGCTGCGCCGCCGTTACCGCCGAACGTGGTGGTCTTCGATCCGTCGCTCCAGTTCTGGACGTTGACGGTGGCATGCACGGCATTCTGCGTATTCAGGCCGTTGTAGGCACCGGTGGCGTCGTCGGCCACGTTCAGGGCGCCGATGCGCTTGATGTCCACGTTCACCTTGTAGTGGCGGTTGGGATAGAGATTCTTGCTGAGCGCACCGTTGGAAGCCACGTTATTCAGCTCGATAGTGTACCAGCAGGCTGTAGAGGAAGAACCGCCGTCATCCGACCAGTTGCCGGCGATGACCAGACGGGTGTCGTCGGTATTGCTGTTGTTCGGCATGGTGTAGAACGTGTACGTACCGGCCAGCGGGTTGCTGGCGTCGACGGCGCTGAGGGTCAGCGCACCCGTGCCGAGGTAGTCGCGGTACCCACGGGTGGTCAAGTTGCCCGTAGTCACATTGGTGGAAGATGCCACAGCAGCCGACTCGCCCTGGAAGAAATTCGTGGTCACGCCGTTGAAGCCATAGGTCGACTCGTCGCCGTCGGTGGTGAAGGTGAAGTCGAGCTTCTCAGGCACGTTGATGAGGAAGATGGCCGTGGGCGTGAACTGGCAGGAGGCCGGCGCTGACACGGTGAGGGCGTTGAGCGTCACCTTCGACACCATATGGATCACGTTGACGTCGACCTCGAAGTTACCCGTTGTACCGTCGGTAGCGGCTGCAATAGTGCCGCTGCCGTACATGGGCAGCTTGGCGACATCGATGGTCTGGGCTGCCGTGTAAGTGTCGGCAAAGATCAGCGACTGGTCGATGGTGTTCAGCACAGCACGGAACGCCGCGGCGGTGGTCGTTGCTGCAAGGAGGCCGGACACGGTGCTGTTGACGTTGACGACGACATAGACCTTGTCACCGGCGGCGATGGCGTTGGTCAGCGCCTTGTGCTCAGTGACGGTGCTCCAGTCGCTGGCAGTGCCGGTCAGGCCGCTCAGGTACTGGTAGTCCTTCTTCGTGGCACCGTCGCTGCTGAAGATGCCGATGGCCATCGTGGTGATGGTCTCCTCTACGGTGGAGTTCTCACTGCTCGAACCGTCAGTGATGACTGTCGCACGGGTCTTGGACCCCACCGGCGAACTGTTGATGTTGATCACCAGCTTGCCATCGCCGCCTGACGGGGTGACGACATCGCTGTCGCGGTCATAGACGCACGACGAGGTGAGTGCGCCAATAAGCAGCGCCGTGGCTGCCAAAAGGCCTTTGTCAAAAAGATTCTTCATAACCGAAAAGTTTTAATTAATACTGAAATATATAAAGGAATTTTTCCTTGTTCTCTCTTCTCTATCTGCTGCCGAGGGCCGGGGCGCCGGGACAGTTGCCGTTGGCACGGGCCAGCTGCATATAGACCTCGGCCTTGTCGCGGTTGCCCTCCAGCACGTACATCAGCGCGATGTTGTTATAGGCACGGCGGTCGGTGAGCAGGTCGTTCAGGTACTGGTGCGCCAGAACCGCGTCGCCACGGAGCAGCGCCACGCCGGCGGCGTTGATGCAGGCGGCAGGGTCCTTGGGGAACAGGCGGCCGGAGAGGGCGATGATCTCGCAGAACTCGTAGGAGCCGCGGGCAAAGCCCATCGCCACGTTGTAGAGTCCTTCGAGCGAGGCGTTCTGCGGCGCCATGAACTCCACCCACTCCACGCGGATGGCAGACGCCGGGGCGGACGTCGCACTCACACCGGCCACCGGGACGGACGTCACGGCGGGTTTGTTGGCGGGTCTGGCCGTCTTGGCGGCCTCGAGGCTGGCCTGCCGCTCGGCGGCACGCTCACGCTCCTTCTCCAGCTGGCCCATCACGGTGACCGAGGCGGTCAGCAGGACAATCAATAGAATCAGTTTCCGTTTCATTTTCATCTTTATGTTATTTAATAATGTACACGAGATTCAAGCCGAGGTCGAGCGGGCCGATGTAGTTCGCCCGCCAGTGCGACACCACGACGTCGCTCCGGGGAGAGTCATAGTGGTCCCACTTCAGGTGCGCCCAACCCACGAGCAGGCTGTACTCGATGCTCCAGCGCGTGGTGAGGATGTGGTGCCACCCCAGCGTCACGCCCCCTCCCTGCATGTGCCCCTGGGAGCGGCTGTCCTTCAGGTGGCTGAACGACAGGCCGCCCAGGTTGAAGCCACGGTACTGCCAGGCCACGCCCACGAAGGGACCCGCCAGCGGGACGGCAGGCCAGTAGCGGAATTCAGGCTGCACGGAGAACGTGCGCCAATAACAGTCAGGGTTGATTCGCAGGGGCATCCACGATCCGGTGAGGTTCAGCGTGGCGTGTGACGACACCACGCCCTCCACGCTCAGCGATGGCGTCAGAAGCATGTCGTAGAGCATGTTCGTCTTCAGCGCCAGCGTCTGTGCGCCCGACCGCAGCGGAACTACGGAAAGCAGCAGCAGGACAAGCCCGGATATGAGGTAGAACGTCTTAGCCATTCGTATCTTAGGTTCATATTCTGGCGCAAAGATACGACGAAAACTGCAAACAAAAAAAAAAAAAACACAAAATATGTTAACCACGTAAAGAAAGTTTAAGATTTAAGGTCTTTTATCAACAAATAAAAGGCAAAAACGAATGAATCCCTGCCAGACTGTGGCAGGGATTCACCTCACAAGGGGATAGTCCCTCTGTGAGGTGAGAGGACAATCTAGATCTCCTTCGGCGAGGCGTGCGTCTCCCGCCACGGCACCTTGTGTTCCTTCTTGTTGTCTTTGTTGTCCATGTTGTCGTTTTTACATCAAAGATTTCCTTGCCCAACTATGGCAGGCTTGTTAAGTTATTGTTTGTCATCTTCGGATTCTATTGCGCGTCCTCGCACCGGAACTCTTATCGGAGCCACTGTCATCTTTCGAGCCATCGGCAGATTCATCTTTAGTTTCGTCTTTGGCTTCGTCTTTGGTTTCCTCTTTGGTTTCTTCGGTAGATTCCTCAATCTCGACGGTGATGTTACAGGTGTCGGAATACTTACCATCGGAAGACTTCACGGTGACGGTACACGTGCCATTGGCAACGGCTCTCACTTTGCCCGCGTTGACGGTGGCGACACTCTTGTCGGAAGACGACCAGGATACAGTCCTTCCCTCCGTGTTCGTGACGGTCAGCGCAGAGTCTTTTCCAACCTTGGTCAGCGTGACGTCCGACTCCTTGATGTAGAGCGTCCGCTTCTGCGTCACAGTGACGGTCTTCGACTCGTTGCCGGCGGCATAGAGGAACTTCACCTTGCCCTGGCGCTGATCGGTCTTGTTGGAGAACGACGACACGTTGATATTCTGGGTCCAGTAACCGTCGCCTACGTCGGTCTTACCACCTACGGTCAGCCAGCTAACCTGTGGTTGGACACTGACGCTGACGTTGGACACCACATTGACGCCAAAGGTGCCTCCCAGCTCATCTACCTCTATCGCCGTGGTGTCGACGGAGAATGTGGATTCAAACTTCTGCTTGAAGGAGATCGCCTTGCTGACGTTCAAACTGCTGTTGCCGATGGTGACGGTGGCGCTGCGTTCTTTTCCAGTGGTGTTCTTTGATATCTTGAAGAGCAGTGCCGTGGTCTTCGAGGAACGTGTCCTGGCCCTGCTGTTGCTCTGCAGGGTTATCCAGTTGCAGTCGCTCGGGATCGACACGTTGTAACTGATGTTACTCTCCACGTTGACCGTTTTCGTGCCTCCTTCCATTGCCACTTCGAAAGAGGTGGAATCGACATTGAAGGTGGTCGTGAACGGCTGGTGGACGTAGATCTTGGCTTCGGCACCGGCGTCCTTATTGCTGATGGTGATGGTGGCCTCACGTTCCTGCTCAGTGGTATTCTCACTGGCCCGGAACACGATGGCCGTGGTATCTATGCCTTTGGAAGAGCCGCGGGTCAGACCACCCCTGCCCCTCCTACTCAGGAGGGGAAGCCTACGGCTGGTGGCCTTACGGGTTCCTGTGGCCTGAGAGAGCCAGTCGCAGTCGCTCGGGATCGACACATCATAGCCGATGTTATGCCTCAGCTTGATGGTGAAGGTGGCTCCACTCATCGAGACTTCATGAGAGGTGGAATCGACACTGAACACCAAGTTGAAGGGCTGGCTGATGGTGATGGACTCAGAAACACCGGCTTCCTCGTTGCCGACTTTTATGACGGCCTCGCGAGCCTTATAGGTCGTGTTCTCTGCCACTCTCAGCAAGATGGAGGAGGTCTCCACGCCCCTGGTATTCCGGCTGGCTGCACGGGATATCCAATTGCAGTCATCGGGAATCGTCACATCGTAACTGATGTTACTTGTCATCTTGATGGTGACGGTATCACCATACTGTGACGCCTCGACGTATTTCTTGTCAGGACTGAATACTGCCTTGAAGGGCTGATGGATATTGATTTGGATGCTGGCACCTGCGTCTTTGTTGCTGAGCGTGACGACACCGTCGCGATCGTGATAGGATTTGTTCTCCTTGATGAAGAAAGTGAGTGTCTTCGTATCCGTACCACGGGTAAGAGCCGCCTGTCCTCTGGCGCCTGACGATGATTTCTTGCTGATCCAGTTGCAGGTGTCGGGGATGGTGACATCGTAGGAGATGTTGGTTGTCAGGTTGACAGTGATGGTGTCACCATATTGGTCCACCTCGAAGTTGGTGGAGTCTGCCTTGAACTCGGTGTTGAACGGTTGATGGATTGTCAGCTTGTCGGTGAGCTTCTCGTCTTTGTTATAGACGGTAATAACGGCGTCACGGGCCTTATAGGTCTTGTTCTCCTTGACATAGAACTTGAGGGTGGTCGAATCCAGGCCTCTGGTCTTACTGGCACTAGCCTGCGTCACCCAGTTACAGGTGTCGGGAATCTGCACCTCGTAGGTGACATTGTGCTTCAGCTTGGCGGAGATGGTATCGCCATACATCGACGCCTCGGCGTAGGTCTTGTCGAGGAACAATCCAGTATTGCGGGCCTGCTTGACGGTGAGGTAGCGCGACGACTTGGAGATGGTGTCGGTGAGCGTGACGGTGTCTGTACGGGCATCGTAGGTATTGTTGGCCTTCACAGAGACAACCAGCTTACAGTTGTTGACATCAAGGGTGGATGTACACCATGACTCTTTGTTCGACACTTTGTATACCGACAGGTCCTCATGACGGTACACCTGTTCCTGTGTACCCCCCTCGCACGTGAAAGACATATCTTCCATGAGCAGTTCCTTCAGACGACTCTGATAGCCATCGTCGTCGCTACTACAGGACGTGAGGAAAGGAGTCAGGAGAAAAGGAGTAAGGAGTAAGTAGAATACCCTCACCACAGGAAAACACCTCAATTTTGACACTATATTTACCATATTATTTTTTAAAACAACGAATTACACGAATTTCACGAATTATCTATTGCGGCAGCAAATTTTTCACTTTTTCACCTTTACACCTTTTCACCTTTTCACCTTTACAAGTCTTTTTCTATATAGGTGAATGTCGTATGGCCGATGGTGAAGCTCTTGCCGTGATAGAGCCACACCTCCTTGCCGACGGGCAGGGGCTTGCCATTATCAACCGTCACACCCTCTTCCAATGCCTTGAGACGCAAAGAGTCGATATGACGCTTAATCTCCGCATGCACAGGAGATACCTGGCCCATGACATCCCACGACAGTTGGATGCTGCAGTCGACTGACTTTCCAAGGGTGACAGCCTGGGTCGGAGAGGCCTTGAACCACTTATAGAGTGCGATGTCCATCTCCTTGATGGCACCCTCCACATGCAGGAAGAACCGTTCCGAACGCGGTGTGACGTGGGCAATGCACAGGGCGATGGCCACGGCATAGACGATGAAGCCGATCAGCAGCGACACCCGGTAGTCGAAGAACGTGTTATAATAGACAAATGCCCACATAAACATGGTGAATACGGATATCAGGCATGCCAGGATGAAGAACGAGCGGCGGATGGGGGTGCGCGTCTTGAAGGTGACTGCCAGCATGATGAAGCCACTCAGCAGCGCCCAAGGGATCCATTCGGTGAGGAACGTGCTGTATTCGAAATGGAGAAGGATGGAGATGAGACAACCTAACAGGCAGAGGAAGCTTCCTACTGCTCCGGCAATGATGGCACGGAGCAATATCTCAGCTAAACGATAGAACCACTCACGGTGACGGACGGTGAAGTTCGACAGGAAGAGCGTCAGCAGGAAACCTACAGCCTGACCAAAGGCCGGCAGGTCGTTCAGGCCTGAGCCATAGTCGAATTCAAAGTTTTCCGCATCGACAGAGTTATGGTGGAACACCGTTTGCAGGTACTCGATGATCGATGTCGACATCGGATGGTCACGAGAGACGAATACAATCCAGGCAGTAAAGCCCGCCAAGATGGCGACAAGAATCCACTTCATATAGTACAGCGGATTACGCTGGTCCAACAGATTATGGCTATTGTAATAATGTGAACCTTCCTGGCAATGACGACCATGTTCGGGACAGTGGTACTCGTTGTCGTCCCAACATTCCTTGTGCATCGTATGCTTACATTTCACAACAATCTCATCACCTTCCTTGAAAGGAGCCTTGCAGAGATAACACGACTCGGATACCGGTTCCCCCCGGAAACTCATCTTACTGCCCAAGTACTTAATGACATACTTACGCTCGAAGAAACGATAGCGGATGTAGGGTTCCAAGAACTGGAAAATGCCCCATACCAACAGGATAATGATCAGGGTGATCACGATGCCGATGGTGATGAACTCAATCATGGGGCCGTCGTCTATGATGAGAGGACTATAGACCGAACCGAGTGAGAATTCCGTCTGTCCCTTGGCTATCAGGTCGCCGGTTTTCTTGTCGTTGAAGGAGATCTCGAGAATATGACGATCGCCACGGAAGACCTTATGCTCTGGCTGTTCCAAGGTAATCTTGTAGTTGGAGAGGTCGATATGGTAGTCATGAAGGATGTCTTCCTCCATCTCCTGCCAGTTGAACGAAGGCTGGTACAGACCTCCCAACGACTTACAGAAATACTGCAGGATGTTGCTGTCGCTGGTATTGTCTGACAGAGCCATGAGATCCAGACTTTCGGGAGTGCTGGGAGAGAAGTTTGCATAGTAGGCCTGTATCATGCCCTGATAAAGCTGTGACTTGTCTTTCAGCAACTGCTGAAGTTCAAAGTGTTTGGGATCTACAGGCTGTTCACCATCATAGGTCTTTCCTCCAGAGAGGATCACCATCACCTTGTGGCGTGCGCCTCCTATCGTCGTACTCTCATCCTGCATCTCCGCCAATTTTGTCACGACCGAACGGTAGAGATAGATGGTTGAAGGATCTTGGTGAACGAAATAATTATCAATGACGTAGTCCGTTGCCTCATAGGTTTCTGTGACGTTGTCATTCTGCATGAAGGCAACGAAGAGGTTTTGTCCGCCAAAGAGAGCCTTGATATCCTTGACAGCCTTACGCTCAGCGTCCACCTGTTGCTGGGGGATACTCAGGTCTACCAAGACAAGTAATTTGATATCCAGTTTGTTGAAAATCTCCCTGCTGGCATTGCTTACCTTCGTAATCTTTGGCTGACTCTCCCGGCCCAGTCGGTTCAGTATGCGCTTGATATGCTGATAGGGTTTTGCGACCACGGCTGAGGAGTCCGTCAGGTCTTGCCCTCCTACTTCATGCAGCAGACGTGCGGACAGTTCCATCACCTTATGATCGTCGGAGAATTCGATGCTCGTGATCTGCAGGGCATCGCCAACCACTTCCTCCTTATCGTCTGACGACAAAATGTCGTCAATATCCGGAGCAGTCTCCTCATCACAGGAAGTCATTAACAGTGAAAAGGTGAAAAGGTGAAAAAGTAAACAACTCATCACCAGCCACCTGTTCCACATTGTCGTATATCTCTTTGTCATCATAATTCCTAATTTCTAATTGCTCATTATATCGTGGGATAATTATGTTGTCCATTCATCATCTCCTTCATCTTCTTGGCCTGGTCACGAGCCTGCTTGACCTGTGCAAGCTTCGACTTCAGCAGATTAAGGCCCATCAGCAAGATGGCCACACAAGCCAGCCCCATCAGATAGTCCTTAACGCGCTGGATAAAGGGTTTATAGGCCATCTCCTGGATCTTCGCGGAGACCGTCTGCAGTTCGAAGACTTTATTATCCATCGCCGTCATCCGGAGTTCGAGGCCTGGGAATGTCGTCGCCGCTTCCTTGGCCTGACCGTAGTATTTATTGACGTCGGCCGTCAGTGCCTGTTCCTCAGCCTTAACTTTCTCCAACTGGGCCGCCAGCTTCGACGACACCGAGTATTGTATAGCTTTTTTGTACAACTGACGATAATTCTTATCCTGACTCCAGATGAACTTCTCTGCCGTAGAGAAAGCCACCAACTGGTCGCGCTGCTGTTGACGGGCTGCCAGCGTGTCGGTGACGGCCTGCCGCATCTGCTGAATGATAGCCACGCGGTTGAGGAGGCTGTCGTCGTCGGCAATATACACTTGTTGGGCGGCAGAATAGGTGTCCCAACGTGTGGAGAAGGAGGTCAAGGCCGACGACAATGACTTGAGGCGCTCGGAGACCACATCGATAAGCGGCTCGTTCAGTGGCATATCCATGTCGATGTCCACACGGAACTTACAAAGGGCATTCAACTGTATCAGTTCCTCCTGAAACAGCTCCATGTGCTCATTGATGTCTGTAAAGGTGGAATCGAGTTCCTCCTCAGCAGACATTTCCCCCTGTGCCCATACCACCGAAGGCAGCATGCACACGAAGATGATGAGTCGCCATAAGTTCCTTTTTATGTTCATTATCTGTTGCAATTGTTTCTAAAATAACGTTCCGCCTCACGGAATACCTGCACGGCCTGTTTCTGCTCTGTGGTATAGATACCCTGACTATGGATGGTCTCATTACAGGTCTTGATAAGAGTTTCCATCTGGAAGATGATGTCACGACGCTCGACAGGATCATTCGACAGCAGATAACGCGACACTGCCGCGTCTATCTGACGGGCTTTTGTCAACAGCGACCTGGAACTCAGGCCATCGCCGCCGCCTGGGATGATGGACTTTGCTGCAGCGACAACCTTGCAGTTCATACTGCTGATGGAGTCAGTGTAGGCGTTATAGGCGTCCACAGCCTCCTGGATATCCGGACAGAGACTTTGGTCGTTCTTGCGAGGATACTGTTCTGCGAGCTGACTCTTCAGGTCCTGGAAGGTCTTCAGACTCTCCTCGCTATCGACGGTCCCGCTGCCAAAGCTCTTACGCAAGCTGTTATAACTCTTGCGGACACCGTCAAGAGCAGCCTTTGCCGAGGCGATGTCTTCATCCAGACCGAAGCAGGGATTGCGCTGGATTTCCACATGATACTCTGTGTAGAGATCACGGCCGAAGGGGATCTCAAACCGCCGTTTGTTGATATGCTTGCTGACGTCGTTCATCAACATCACGTCACGAAGACGAACAACGACAGAATTGCTTTTCTTCAAAATGTCGAAGGTCTGGGTGATGTAGTCGTTCACCATGGCATACTCCTGCGGTGCAGGCTGCAATCCCTCGTAGTCAATCCAGCGATGGAAGACATACTTTTTAGTGGGTCTGGGCACCGTGTTCTTGAAGAGCTTGGAGATGCGGTACTGATCCTTTGGTTCATAGGTGACCACGTAAGGCAACTGGTCGGGACGGAGCTTGCGGCCCTTGATGAGCGGCTTGAACCGTACATCCTCCCTGAACACGAAGATCATGCGGTGGGAGATCAGCGTCACGGTCAGCTGGTTAGCCGCCTCGTCGAACACGAACTTCACCATGATGTCCTTGTCGGTGACATCGCCTTCCAGGCTGATATGGTCGGTATAGGATTGCTCCTGGCTGACCGCAATGTTCTTTACTGTCTGGGCAGATAGAGGTAAAAAGGTGAAAAGGTGAAAAAGTAAAACACTTATCACCAACCTTTTACCAATACTCTTATTATATAGTTTCATATTCATTTGCATATTCACCTTTTCACTTTTTCACCCTTTCACCTTCAAAACACCGTCCATTCCTTCGGTTCTCCCTGACGGACAACCCAGGCTGCAACCTTGAGGTCCTCTGGATACGGTGGTTCGGATATGGCATGATAGACCTCATAGCGCAGATAGTGCGCCACCCGCTCCACGGCCCAGGCCAGGTCGGTATAGGTGTCGGGCATGTTGATGCACACCCTCCCGGCAAAGTCGCCGAAATACCGGATGTTGGGATGCCAGGGATGAGGAATGGGCTGTCCCTGCTCATCGTGGGTCAGGAAACGGAATGCCGGAGCCGCGTCGACAGACGGGTAACCGTCGGGCAGATCTATCCGCATCTGGAAACCTGTGGAAAAGACCGGTGGATTCTCTGCACCGGGTTCTCCGAAATGCTCCAGGTTCTCCACCCCACTGATGCTCCTCAGCTGATAGTCGACCAAATAGGCCGTGGGCAGTCCGTCCTTGTTACGGCGGACGGGCTGACACGTGATGTCATGCCGATGCTCCAGCCGTTGGTCTAACTGCTGCCACTCATACAACAGGCGTCGGTTGCGTCCCTTGTACTGGCTTATCTCATATCGGTCGCTCTCTCTCATCCTGGGAAGGGATCTGGCATCAGGAACACTTTATCGCCGCTCTGCACACCGTAGTCGAGCAGCGTCTGGTCTGTACGTCCGATTCTCGGACGGAGCACACGTATCTCGTGCACGTCAGGATCCTCACGCCCGAAGAAATAGTCAAGGGGCGCTCCCGTTCCGTCGATGGACGGGAAGTCGAAGATCAGTTTGCCGTCTTCGCCGATGGCATGCGTCAGGTTAGTCATCAGCGTGCTCAGCGGAGCTTCAGGGTTTACTACCCTGAAACGCACGGTCTTGTTCTTATACACAATGTCTAAAAAGAAATCTTCCATAAACTTTGAACTTTGAACTTTGAACTTTAATCTTTATGATTTCTCTTTTCACTTCTTCTCAATATTCAATGTGACGATCACCGGATAGATGTTGGTGCTCCTCACTTCGATCATCTTCTGCATGAGGATTCCCACCCGCGAGGCCTTCTCCGCAAAGCTGCGCTTGACGAACGGATTGTCGGCCAGCACGATCTCCACCACAATCTCATAGCCGCAACCACGACGGTCCAGCTGTTGACGACGGTTGACCGTCAGGCTCTTCACCATATCCCGGACGATGCCATAACGGGTCAGCAGCTCGTTGTAGCAGAACAGTTTGATGTCTGCCAGTGTCACGATGCGGTCGCTCGTGGCGATATAGTAACGTGAGAGGCTGGCCAGGGCGGCCTCTTCCGTCATCTCGTCCTTACCCATGACGGGATTGGCAATCTGGCGTGTCTGGGCGGCACTCAGTCCTCCAGGTACGGTGAAGGTGCTGTCCACATTCAGCGAAGCATTGACACCTGCCCCTGCTGTCGTGAGATAGCTCACATCGACACTCCCCTTTCCACTCTCAATGATGCGGGGATTCCGCAGCAACAGGTAGACGCCAGGCACCTGTTGCAACTGATCTTTCTTGGATATCTCCATCAGTCGTGTCAGTGTCTCCTGCAGTGACTGCATGGTCTTGTCGCCCGAGAAGCCCTGCAGTCCCTGGAAAGCATAGAAGTCAGAGTGATATCTGGCGATGAGGGCGTTGAGCAGACGCACCAGCCGTCCTTGGTTGAAACGGTCGGCGGCCACCTTACGCACCTCAATCAGGCTGTTACCGTAAAGCTGTTCCTCTGAAGGACGCACAGCATGGAGGAACTGCAGGTTCACATGATCCTCGTCCTTGTCATAGCCTGCCACACGGGCGATGGGGGTCTGATTGCTCAGGGTCGTCTGATGCAGCTGGGCATTCACCAGCACCACCGGATTCAGGGAGAGATGCTGCTTGTCGAAGACAAACTGGTCGGTGACTCCTGAGAACTCGAAAATGAGGTCTATGACATCTGTCTCTGTAGAGAGGTACCGCACCGAGCCGTGATGACGGAAAACGAACAGACGGATGTTCTGGCGAGCAAACAGGTCGAGACAGGTGGCGGAGGCCTCATAGGTCTGCGACCGGTTGTAAAGTATCGTGTCCAGTCCGAAACAGTCCTGCAGGGGGAGTTCGGAATAGTCCCACGGTCTGATGAGGGGCAGCTGATGGTCCTTGATACTGACGGTGAGATCCTGGAAGTCCAGGCTGTCCACCACAAAGGCAAATCCCGACAGATCCTTGATGGGGGTGCTAAAATGGAGGGTCACCTTGAAACGACGACCGTCCATCCTTATGATAGATTTGATCTTTGCATTCAACAGACGGGTTTTCAGCAGGGGTATGAACGCATAACCGGTGCCATTGAGCATGAAGTTACTTTGGGCATTCATCTCCAACTCTGGCACGGAGTCCTGAAGGGCTGTCTCCACCACGGCTGTTGCAGGTACGGCATGTCCCACCTCGAAGGGTGTCAGCAACTGGGCGAAGTCCTCCATCACCTCAGTCTTCATGGCCTCTAGGTCGCTGGCACTCTCATTTGCCTGATAGGCCATGGCTGTGATCATCAGCTTGAGAACGGGGTCATTCTCAAGTCCTTCAAGCTTGTCGTTGTCATCGCTCTGCCGCCAGATGTTGAAAGCCTCGCGCAACAACTCCTCTGCCCTCTGTTTGGTTTCAAATATCGTCTGTTTCATTCAATTCTCTAATTCTTGATCAGTTCCACACTTTGATAGTTTGGTCGTAGATATAATCCTCTTTCGTGCTTATGATGACGCCTTTTACGGTAATATATATCAGTCGTTCCTCCCGGATGTAAGTCATCGACACGGATATCTTCTCCAGCCGATCCTCATATTTGGAGATGGCGGCCTTCAGTTCTGCGGCAAAGGTGTTGATACTCTTTGAAGAACCGGAGATCTTCTTGTCGTATGCCCCTTGGATATTGCTCATCGTATCGGTGTCGCCAGAGTCGAAGACGACGCCCTCGTTCTCATTGAACATCTCAAACCGCAGGTTATTGAACACGAAGCCAAACTGCGGGTCAGCCGGTGTACTGAAACGCTCGGTCGTGATGATGAGGTACATGTTAGCGTCGATCGATCTTTTCAGGCCGTCTTCACGCTGCAGTCCCTTGGGGGTCAGTAGGAGTGGTATGCTGATGCTGGTCATCTTATTTACGATTTAGATTAGCGGCACGAATTTCTCTTCTTCCGGTTCTGGCACATAGAGCGCCTTGAACAGGTTCTCGAACAGTTCGAAGTACAATTTCTCATAGAGAGACTCATTGAGCTGCTTACCAAGTTCATCGAACTTCGCTGTCAGCATCTCGCTCATCTTGGTCTGACGGTCGTTCATCTCCGTTGTCAGCTGTTCGAGGATTGCCGTCTTCAGCGTCTCGTTGATATAGGTGGTCAGCTGCTCCGTCTGCTGCCTCATCTCCTCGCGCAGCTCTTCCTTCATGTCAGCCAGCAGCTTCTCAATCAACTCCGGATGCAGTTTCTCGTACAGTTCTTTCTTGGCCTGGGCGAGTAGCGCCTCGTAATCGATGGTGTTGTCTTCAAGTACCACTCCGTCGAGGATGATGGCGGCTCCCTTCATATAGTCCTCAAGCCATTGCAGCCAAGCCTGTATATCTATCTGCTGGGGTTGTGGTATGTCGATGGGCTGGTCCCTGTTGGGCGTCACGACATAGTAGTCAATGGCCTGGGCCATCTCCTGAGTGAGCAGGATGAAGTTCTGCATGGAGTTCTTCATGTTGTAGCTCTTGAGCAGGAAGACATAACGCAGGAAGGCCCGTTTGCCTTCTCCCTCGGCCAGGTTGGGATGGGTCGACAGGATGGTCATCTGTTCCAAATAGCTGCTAAGATACTCCTTAAAGCGGATATTCTCTGTCAACAGCAGACAGGGAGGCATATAACTGGTATCAGCAGAGAAGATGCCCTCGGCCACATGGAAGCGCAACAAGGGGAACAGATCATTCGCCTCTACCTCTTCCTTGGTATGGATGCCATAGACGTAGTGGGGTCTGACGAATGCCACGCCCTTCTTCTCAAACTCCACCTGATCATTGCCGAATCCTACCGTCAGATAATATTTGTCGCCGAAGAGCATAGGAATGGTCACCTCTATGTCCTCGTCGGCATCGATCACTCTTCCTGACGGCAGCACAGCCTGACAGCGGAAGCCAGACACTTCGAAGCGGTTCTTGACGAAGATACCGTTACAGTTGAAAGGAGAGCCCGGCACCAGTCCCATGCGGCTGTTGCCTACTGCCGCACGGATGGCCAGCATCTGACGGAAATCCCACTGTTCTGAGATTCCTGAGAACGTCTCGGCCGTCAGCTCCATGCCTGGCACCCAGTTGATTCTTGAATTAATATCGACCATTATATTTACAATTTACTGATTTTCGATTTGCTTACCTCTGTATTATACCCTAATGTCAAGCGGTTGTCGGTCTGCGGGGGTACATCATACTCTTTGATGACAATCTCGCACCATACCTCGAGAGGGATCATCCACTCACACAGGAATTCCCGCAGCGGCTGAATCTCTTTGTCTTTCTCCTGAAACTCTTCCGGTGTCAGACCTGGGATGACCAGATCATATCTCACCATAGGCAGCCAGCTTCTGGTTGTGTCGCTATGACTATAACGACCAGTCATCATATTGACCTCACATTTGATCAGTGTCCGGAGCAAATTAGCGATAAAACCGAAGTCTCCCCGGCGACGGTTTACATATGGGAGCAGAATGGCTGCCTCACGGACATAGGGGTTCTCAATCTTGTCGAGATCGACACCGAAATAGGTGTTCAGGATATAAGCCAACTTACCCTGAAGCAGACTGTCCATCTGATGCTCCACGTAGAGACTCTCACGGAAGCGGTAAGTGTCGATGGGTTTGAAGGTCTCGCGGAGGAGTCTGAGTTTCAACTCCAACTGCTTGAACTTCTCTGCAGCGTCCTCACCCTTCAGGTCTGTCTCCTGGGTGAGCAGTCCCTGCGGCAACAGTTTGATGAAACTGTCACGTGCCGTCTGTGCCACCATCTTCTCTTCGTCGATGGTGAGCAGGTCGCTGTTATAGTTACGGAAAAATGTTCCCTCATTCTGGGAAGTCCACTGGTTGAACATCTCAGGATAGAGATAGTTCAGCAGCAGTTCTGCACGGATTTCGGGTATACTATTCTTTATCATTCTTCACGTCTTATTTCAAAATAAAAACTTTCATCGTCTGCTGTCACTTGCACGATGTCGTGCTGTGGGATGCCGAGCTGTGCCAATGTCAGTGACGGATAGGGGAATCCGGTGTCTATATGACGGTACTCATGCTGGTAGAGTGCACTCAGAGGCTGTCCGTCCAAGGACTTTTCACCAGCCACCTTGTCTGCCACCGAACGACCGGGAGCCATGATGGAGATACGCTCGTCATTATCACGCCTCGAGACATAGTCCACGAAACAGTCATTTGCCAGACAGAGTGTCAACTTCTCACTTTTCACTTCTCCTTTTTCACTTAATTCCTGAGCCCAGCACCGAAGGGCCTCGCCGACGGGTGTGGCAACACAGACCGCCGTCTGACGGACAGGTGCCCACAGTTCATGTTCGGGACACTCGTCATCGTAGGCCTGATAGCCGGCGATGCGGACCGTCGTATGCTCCCCGTCGTAATAGAGCATCCGGCCACAGAGCGAGGTACCGAAGTCCTGCTGTATCAGTTTCAGCGCCTCCTGAACCTCGATGGCTCCGATGATGGAGGCGATGATGGAAGTCGTGGGGGCAGAGCCAGCCTGTTCCTGCCGCCGGATGATACCTGAACAGGGCATCCGTCTCGCCAGATCCTTCAGTCCTTCGGGACCTAGATTACAGGCATAGCAGTTCTTTCCCGGTGCGAACACGCGCACTGTTCCTTCCAGTCCGTCAATACCGCCGTCCACCCAGGGGATGCCAGCCCGCATACAGAGACGATTGATGCAGAACCGTGCCCAACGGCTGTCCACACATCCAATGACGACATCCATCTGACGGATGAGTCCCAAGCCGACATCATAGGCGATATCGCCACAGATGGCTGTCACTTCTACAGCATCGTTCATCTGCTGCAGTCGTTCTGCCACCACTTCCACTTTCAGCCGTTTCCTCTCGGCATCGCTCTTTGAAAAGAGGACGGAACGGATGAGGTTACCCATTTCCACGATGTCGAAGTCAACGACCACGATATGAGTGACACCCATCAGCACCAGGTTCTTGAGCACCTCGTTACCCAAGGCGCCACAGCCGACCACCATCACATGGGCGGCACTTACCTGATTCTGTCTGATGTCCATACTCATTATTTATTTCTTTTTTCTTTTTTTCAATTCCAGTTTAACGTAAGTCAGGTCATTCCCGACCACTTTGACCGTCTTCACAGCTCGAGAGAAACCGGCTTTCTCCAGCCTCACCTCACAACGGCTGTCTCCAGGCAGGTCTTTGATCACACAGGGCGTCGTGCCGACAAGCTTGTCGTTGATGTAGACGTTTGCGCCTATCTCATTACATTGCACGTTGAGCATCCCGTAGCTGTCCATCGGGGGGAGGAGCTCTAATTTCACAGGTGTCGCATCGTAGACCCAAAGGGGCTTTGACTTCGACTCCAGACCGTCTTTCTCGGTGCTGATCAGGTAGAATCCCGGTTCCAGCTCTCCTTCCCAACTGCCATAGCCTTTCAGTTCCCTGTTGACCCAGATGCTCGTGAAGTCATCGACTGCCTTAATCGACACCGGAGCCTTGATCGCAACGTTGGGAGACTGGAGACAGGAGTCAGGAGTCTGTAAATCACCGTGGAGGGATGAATCCGCCGACAGCGAATCTGTCTTCACAGAATCCCTCGCTAACTGCGCATAGTACCATTCCAAGCTCTTCTTGGTGCTGACAGGATGCAGGTCGGCGGCGGTCAGCTCTATCGTCTTCTTCTCCTTCCAGCCAATATCGAAATCGGCATCGTAATAGCACAGGCTGTCCTTCATGACGATGAGCCGGTGACTGCCTTCCCGCAGATGGCCGCTGGTACCCTGTGTCTTGCCAATCCACTGACCGTCGACTATGATATCGCAGCCCTCCAGCTCGGTCTTGACGGCCAGATACGAGTAGATCGGCTGTAAGGCGATCTTCACGATCTTCCGCTCCTCGTCCGTCAGTTCGACAGTATCCTTTTCCTCCTGATGGAAAGGTGCCTCTGCCAACCAGGCATGTTTGCCAATGGGCAGGTACATCTGTTTCCGTCCACCATGAATCGTCATCATGGTGCTGTCGATGGTTAGGATGGCATCCTGAGGCTGTATTTCAAAGATCACCCACTGCTCTTTCAGCTTATATTCCTTATCAGGACTGAATGTCTGCAGGGTTGCCGTATAATGCTTCTTCCTGCGCAGTCCTTTTTTCTGAGGCACTTTCCACGTCAGCTGACCATAGTCGGCATGCTTCACCACGATGAAAGCTGTCTTGTCGGGCGCCTTGAGGGTGAGGATCCCCTCCCCTTCTTCGGCCGCGACCTCCTGTTTCCCGTCGGCCATGAACGAGAATCCCTTCTCGCTGGTCTTCAGGTCCAGGATGGCCTCCTTCTTGCTGGTCACCACGTGGTTCATGTTCAACGGCCCTTTCTTGAGTTTCTTGAACTCAACGATATGCATCTCCTGGGCCGTAGAAGTGAGAAGGTGAAAAGGTGAAAAGGTGAAGAGTAGCAGTAACATTCGATGCCACCACTTACTGTAACCTCTCATCTTATGACGATCATTTCTCACCTTTTCACTTTCTCACCTTTTCACCTTTAATCACTTTCCCTGAGTCGTCATGCTTCCACTGGGATTGGTGACAGAGATATTGCCACCCCAGGTACACATACATTTGGCGTTGTTGATGAGTGCAGGCATATTCATGACCTTCACCTGTCCACCAGGACTCCACGGTGCCGGAATCACAGGGACACAAGGCATCGGTGTGAGTACACCCATAGCAGCGGCAGTGGCTGAGGCAACCGTCGGATTAGCCATCGACTGACACATGCCGAAAGGCATAATGTTTACCATCGGAGCAAAGTCGGTGATGTTGGCCATCAGCATGTTACCACATTTGGGACGCAGCGGCACAATCACGTTCAGCGTGGACGGTGCCATACCGAAACTACATTGGAGCATAGCTCCCTGACATACAAAATTTCCCATATACCTTATTATATTATAAATGATTAAAAAATAGTCTTCGCAAATCTAACACTTAATACCGGATACACCTTCAAATAATTGATGACCTTGACATAGTTTCCCAAGGCGCCGGGGATATTGGAAAGGTCCGACATGCTGGTGCCGTCGTGCATCCGCTGTTTGGGAGCACCGCCCCAGATCCAGAAGCCCAACTCTGCCGACACTTTCCAGTCATCGCGGGAACTGATCAGCCTACCTGTGTAGCCAAAACCAAGATAGGGCTTGATGGCATTCGTCTTGACACTGATAGAGACCGAACCGTCATCTGCAGGATCCACCAAACAAGGCTTTCCGTTCTTGTCTCCCGGATAGAGCGTCAGCCGTCCATAGCTCTTGATGGCATCGCTGGAACTCGTTTCTTCATACTCCTTGTTATACAATTCCATCAGCGAGAGAGTGTTTGCCGACTCATCATTATCTTCAGTCTTAGCTATTTGTGCCGGACCGTAGTAGATACCCGCCGTGAAATGCCAATGCTTGTCATCTTTAAAGGGATAGACGTCAACCAGCGCCTTCAGGTTGTGCATGCTTAACTGACCTGTCAGCAGGATATGGTCATCAATCTCCATTCCTGTCTCCTCATACAGATACTGCTGGATCTTGTCAAACTTCGTCTTGATACGGTTACCCTGACCGTTATACTGCCTGGCAGCCTCACCGCCGCCAGCCAGATTCATGCGGAACTGCTTCTTGAACTGTGGCATGTAATCATAGCCCAGCCTGACCTGCACGATCTGACTGACAGGAACAGCCACATCAAGGCCGACACCCGATGTTCCGAGTGTCAATGATACCTCCAGATGCTTGAACAATTTGTCTTTTTTCCAGTAGTCTGTTCCTGGGTCTTTCCAAATGGCAGAATCCGTCCGGAAAGCCGGAATATACTGGGCTTTCGTCAATCCTGCAAAGCAGGCCATCAGACAACATATAATAATCCTTTTCACCTTTTCACTCTTCACTTTTCACTTCTTACTCATCATTCTGACCGACACGATACTGCGTTTTGGCGTTGTCTCCCCGGGCTGCAGCACGCTCATCGGCAGCATCCTGCCTCTGTTTCCGTTCGTCCAAGTAACGCTGGTAGGCCTCTTCTATCTCCTTGACCTTCGCTTCCTTGTATTGCAGACAAGTGTCATCGTGCATCTTATAGACCTTCTCCAGTTCGTCTTCTGCCTCCTGAACGTCACTTTCCGAGGCGCCCACCAATTTAGCCGTCAGGCGGGTCTTATAGGTGGCATGGTTAGCGTCAAGCTTCGCCTTACACTGGCCGTAGAGTATATCCACACCGTCAATCAGAACATCATGGCGATCCTTATTCACCTCAGGCATGGTACAGACAATGACCACTTGGTTCTCTTCTGACTCCCCATCACTTTCTTCCGTCCTAGTGTCCATCTTAAACTCCGGATGAGCCGTTTTGATGCCCTTACAAATGGCAAAGACCATCTTCGGGTCATGGGGATAGATTTCAAACTGATAGTCGTTGGCCAGACTTGCCGAGGCCACCTCCTCCAGATTAGTCTCTTCCCCCTCGTCATCGGTGACTGTGAAAGACAAGAGAGCAGCAGGTTCTGCCTTCACACAAAGATTCATATACCGATATTGCAACATAACGGCATAACCGCTCATCTTGGACTTCATCTCATTAATCAGTGCTCCTATACTCTTTCTCATGATTCACTATCATTATTATCTTCTTCTTTAGGCAGTTCCACATCCTTCGCCTTAGGCGCATCCGCCTCTTTCAGTTTGGCAGAGAGAGAGCCGCCACCAGCGGCAGGAGCGGCGGGCATACCATCCTTGATGTTCGGTGATTTGAACTCTGACTTGGCCTGGAGGCTGTCGATGGCAGCCTTCGGAGCCGTAATCTCGCCCTTGAACGTTGTCTTGCCATTGACGGTGTTGTCGCCATAGAACTCAGCTTTCGAACCACTGACGGCTACATTCCCGCCGGTGAGCTGAACCACAGCCTTGGCCTCACCCTGCTGCATCTCAGCAGTCGTCTTGCCATAGACGCCCGTCTCTTCCGACGACAGCGTCAGTTCCTTGGCTTGATTGTCTGCGTCCATACGACCCACGTACATCTTCTCGGCCAGCAGCGTCAGCGAGCTGCCTGCGGCCATATTCTGGTCGGTCAGCTTCTCAGCATCCACATCGGTGGCCTTCACATAGATATCCTTTGCATCGAGGCTGATCTGGCCCTTCGCCTTACCATCCTTGTCAATAGCAGCCACACTGGCCAACTCGGTTACAAGAGTGAACTGTCCCGTGGCGTTCTTGTCCTTGTCGTAAGAAGAGAGCGCCATATTGTTGACCTGCACGCCAAACGTGCCCGTCGTATTCTTATCCTTATCAGCAGAGCTGAACATAGTGTCAGCAGCATTCACAGAGAATGTTCCTGTGCTGTTGCCTTCCTTGTCAATGGAGGCCATCGCGATATTCTCTGCCCGGAAGGTGATACTACTCTCGGCAGCCTGATATTTCTCCTCTAAGCCGTCTTCTGTGATATCATAATCTACAGCAGCCACAGAGAAATCCTTGGTCATAATGGCCACCGAACCTCCAGAGGTGATACTGCCGGTTGTTTCGTCAGTCATCTCAGTATTCGTCGTTGAAAGTGCTATCGCTCCTGATGCAAGCGAGATATTACTGTCATCGATCAGAGTACCGTCGGCATTCAAGGTATCTGCCACAAGATGACGGGCACGCAGACGGATAGCCGACTCATCGTTGGTACGGATATTCCCGTCGCCATCAACAGAAGAGAAAAACATCTGCTCGGCCTCAACTGTCAGGCTTGAGCCTGTGGTCTTGTCCGTAAAGTCGGTCTTGGCGTTGCTAATCCTATCCTGTTCTGCCTCGAGGGCTGTGATACGCCTGTTGGTCTCTGCCAAGCGAGAAAGGGTGTCTATACAGTTCTGCACGGCTCCATAGAGGGCTGGTATCATACTATCAAACTGATTCTGCAGATCTACGAGATCGACAACGTTGGTGCGGACATCCATCATTTCTTCGTTCAGGTCTTCCTCAGCGTCAAAGATATCCTGGATATCAGAGATGACATCATTGACTTGTGACATCTTCTTGGAGGCCTCCGAAGTCAGGTCAGACTTGACGCTATTCAACTCGCTCAGCCTGTCAGATATGATACTGCCGAGTTTCTCGACAGAGCGGCTGGCACTGATCTCAATCGTCTCGTCGGCATGGATAAGCACACCGGCACCTCCTGTGGTAGGAGGCTCATAGAAGAAGTCGGTGGAGTCGTTGCTCTGGATGGCTATCTGACGGGCCTGACTGACAATCTGGGAGTTAGGCCATACCACCTCTTCCACGCCGTCAGGGCCAGGATCGGCAGCTATCTGGGAGATGAGCGAAGCATGCGTATCTACCTTGCCAGACTGTCCGACACCTTGAAGGCTCACATTGTTGCCCCTGACCACGACAGCACCACCATCGCCCCAGAGGGCACCGCTCTTATCTACGTCGCCGATGATGATTTCCGGCGCAGAGATCACAATGCGCTTGTCATCGCGGAAGTATTTCCCTTCATCCAGACGGTTGAAGATGTCTGTCTTAATCTGCTGCACCTCAGCCTTCTGCTTGCGTATCTCTTCCAGATCCTTCGAGACACAGTCCTGTAGATTCTGAAGGGCTTCTTTCCAATCGTCGAATACTGTATCCATATATCTTTTACTTTACACTATTTACCTTCTTCTTCAACGTTTCCGAAAGATCGGTGGTTATTACGTCAATAATGGCATGGTTTTCCGCCAGCTGGTTTTTATCGATATGGAGCGTTACACCTGTTGTGTCGGACAGTAGGATACGACCTTTCTCGGCTGATCTAAATCGATTTGTGACGGAAACGGCATCAATCCAATTATTAATTTTTCCATCCATAAAGTAGGACCTCGCCCATTTAGCGGCAGCGTTTGGTTTTGAGAATGTATAATCAGCTGCTTTAATTTTTTCGGCGAATGACATCCAATCATTAACACTTCCGTAATCACCTGGCTCTGCGGTATCATCCATTTTGAATATTTTTTGATAGTCAGCTTCTCCTTTGGCCTTAATAAGAAATTGATAGACAATTTTTCTGCGGAGCTTCGTCATCTCCTTTGCAAAGTCATCGAAAGACTGGTTTTCTGGAACAGTACCTTTACTGGCATTGTCGATAAAATTAGTATAGATGTCAAGTGCTCGGATTGAGGTATAAAGGGCATCAGAATGATAACAGTCTAATTTCTCGATTTTGCCAATTTCAAAATTTTTCCAAGCATCTGCAGCTTTGAAAAGAACTTTCAGATTATTGCCAACAGTCCTGGCAAGAGAAACAATATCGTCTCTCCTTTTCTTAGTATTTGTATCATTTTCCTTCCTTATACTAAAAAGCAGTTTTGCGAAATCCACCCTATCATTGTAATCATCTTCGCGTTCTTCTTCGTTCTTTTCCGGGGCGGTAAATTTCGCATCTGGACCACCCACCCTATAGGCGAGCGCCGCAATTTCGTCGAATCCGAAATCAGTATCCTTGATGGTATCTTTTATCGATTTGTCACGATTATCAAAGACTTTCTTTATCAACCCGTTTGCACCGTTAACAAGCTTCATATCGCCCAAAGAGTTGTAGTAAACAATGGCTTGCCTATTATTGTCGAGACCTTGATAATTTTTATACTCAATAATGCTGGCCTTTACCTTCTCGTAAGCAGTCTTGATATTATTACAAAGCTCGTCGGCCTTGGAAGTATATATATCAATGCCTCTTGTCAGATCGCCCAAAATACGACCTGCCTTATCGCCACTCTTAATCTTCTCCCTCCTTGGATGTGAGAGATTGTCGACCGGAATCTGAGCCTTACCCTTGCCTGCCTCAATCAGGACATAGGTGTTGGACTTAATCTTCAGCGTGCCATCAACAGGACGGGTGAACACCTCCAATATAGTACGGAAAAACGACAGGTCGAGCCATTTGCAAACCGTCCTGTTCATCACATCTTCACCCATAGTAATGAGACCACCTAATCCCCAATTCGCCCAGGATCCCAAGGAATTCAACTTATCTGGCGGATTCACAAAATGGTCGCCGACTGCTGTACCCGAGGTCAGTGAGAGCTTGTTGCTGGCAGAGATCGACACATTCTTGCCTTCTATCTTGACATTGCCATTCGGTGCGGAAATGGTGATGCCTGTAAAGGCATTCAAACTGACGTTACCCAGGGGTGAAGCGATATTCACCGAACGTTTGTCTGACGACATATTAATCTGATACAGGCCATAACGGTCAGTGATATTGATGCCGCCAGTAAGATCGACCATGTTCTGGTCGGTGATTAGCGGTTTGTAAAGAGGGATTACGCTCCTGATAAACGAGGCCGCAGGAGACAGTCCGATCAGGAAATCTACGCCGTCAGTTTTATCATTAAAGGTAATGGAATGACCATTTTTCGACCGGATGACACGGTCAGGCAGAGGCAGCCACGGATCCGTGACATATCTTGACTGCAAGGAGCCAACAATATAGGGCCGTTCGATATTACCGTCCTCATAGTTGAGCAACACCTCATCCCCAGTACAAGGCCTGAAGATGACACCACCGCCGGCAGTGGCAAAGGGTGTCGCCATACGGACCCACGGCGACTTGTCGCCGTCCTCTGGCTGCCAAGGATACCTCACACGTACCCGTCCAAAACGGTTCGGGTCGAGATTGTCCTCCACAAAGGCCACCTGAGCCTCCGCTGTCCTGACGGTCGGAATCTCCGGCATCAGCGGCGGACACGGGATGGCTTTCTGTATTTTTTGGTCAGTACCCACTTCCTTATATAAAGGAGGTATGGCTTCAACAATATAGTTTCCGCTCTCATCCAGTTCCACCTTGATGACAATGTAGAAGCCACCCCCCACCTTGATCACGTCACCTAAGCACAGGCCTTGATCATCTGCTCCGTAGTTCAATCTGACAAGTAACTGACTGACTGTCTGAGAGGCACGACGCATCTTGGAATAGAAAGCGGCCGTCAGCAATGACACAACATTACCTTTTTGGTTGACGGTCAGGCTGCTGTCAGAAATGAGGGATTTTAAGGTAGAGAACAGATTGAACGTTGTGCCGTCGGTCTGGTCAGGGTTTTCATCCTTGTCCAGAGTCAGGTTCTTGTCATTGTTCTGGTCGTTCTTTTTCTTCATGGCCACACCAGCATCCTTCGCCGTTTGAGCGACAGACCAGACGATATCTGAAATGATGTCGTAAAGACTAGTATCATTCAAGGCCGTATAAAAGAGATTGAGCAACATTAACCTGTAATCGAACGACTCATTGGAGAAATTGGTGTAGCCGTCCTTTTTAAGTTCCACGAAATTGGCATCGTTTGCTTCTGGCTGGTTATAAACAGCCTTGAATCCCTGACCTGTAAGCACCTTAGTCGTTTTGGATGTTGAGACATGTTTACCGTCTTGCTTCTTATACTTTGTAGAGCCGTCTGTATCTTTTGCTACTTTGTCATCTGTATCTTTTTCCTTTTCATATTCGTAAACTACTGTTTCCGTCAACTTCCACAATTCCTCATTCTCGCTGTTGGTAATCGTAGTTGTTGTCACGACCTTACTGATCTCACCATTCAGTTTAACTACTTCTTTGTCATCACTGTTATAGTAAGAGGTCTCAACGATGACCGTCTTTTTTCCTTTCTCATAATTATAGATTGTTGTTTCCGTCACCAAACCATTTTCCACTTTACTTGTCGTAGTTGGATCATCCTTCGGCTTATATTCACCAAGTAGCGACGTGGGAGAATCGACATAACGGTTGTCGTTTTCCGATGAACGCATGGTAAAATCATAGTGACAACCTTCCACATCGAGCACATGATCGACAGATTCCTCATAGTCCACAGAGTCGGCCACACCCGCCTGGTCTTTTGATGCCTTCTCAAGATCTGGTTTCATGCCTAAGTTCAGTGATCCCCCCTCAAAATACAACATCTCGCCACAACGGATGGCACTACGAGCCAGGAAGTCATAGAAACTTTCATTATATTGCACAAGATACGGCTGTCGGATCTCTACCGTATTGTCCTTATTTTTATAGTTCAGGAACTGAAGATTCACCTTGCCCTGAAGCTGCGCAGGGTTTGGAGTGAGAATGAATTTCTTGATGCCTTCTGTGAAGATCTCACCGCCCAATTTACGTGCTGTATAGGCGTAACAATACTTGTCGATGGTTGCCAGTTTGTCCATGCTATAGCAGAACAGCTCCACATAAAGGCTTGTTGCAGCAGAACTCTTTTTTTGGATAGGCTTCATCTTATAGACGAAGTAATTCTCTGCCACTTTAAGATCTTCTGTATCATTATTATACACAAGGGTCACCAACTGTCTGGAAAATTTCTCCTGCAAAGCAGAGAAACTAGGAAATTCACTGGAACTATCTGTATCACCGGAACTACCGGAACCACTGGAACCATCTGTGCCACCAGAATTATCAGTTTTACTCACTTTAGTCAAGTCCAACTTTACATGTATATAACCTGGCGCAAAGATTCTTTTTTGATAGTCCAGTTTATCAATTGACACGTTATATTCGACAGAACCGATGGCGACTACAGTGTTATCTTCCGCCTTAATATCACTAATAGAACCAACTGTCAATTTATATTTTCCCATATCTTTCCTCTTTATTATCTGGATACTTTCCTCGAAATTTCAATATAGCGGTCACCATTCACACCTATGTAGGTGATGTTGGCCACCAGCAGCTTCACGTGGATCAGCATCTGCTCCGTACTACCTTCAGAGGTTGGCGCATTCGTAAAATCATCCTCCACGTCGATCACATAGCCATTGACGACCATCGCGTCTTCATAGCCTGTCACGTACTGCCTGTTGAATAAGGTGGCATTAAAGAGGAATGTGAAGAATTCCGGTTCGTTCTGCTGCATCTGATGATAGAACGGCTTGCCATCCTCCGGACTCATCAGACGGATGGTGAAATCAAGGATGGTTGTGGTGGTTTTGCCGAACGGATAGCCCGACTTGTTACGTTCACGCTTGCACTCATAGCTGAAATGAAGCACCGTAAAGCACCTGTCACAAGGTATCCTTAATCTTCTCTCGTCTAACAATCGGACATCGTCAGTATAGAGCATTGCCTTGAGATGGTTGGAAAGGGAAATTGCCATAGCCGTCGGAGGATTTATTTGGGTGTATTCTTATAGACGACGCCATCCACAATGACACGCTCCGCCATCAGCGAGAGCTTGAGATAGCGACGGTTGGAACTGTCAATATGATAGTCCTCGGCCAGCGAGAAGCAGTAGGCATCTTCGAACAGCAGCTCTGACGAAGCAGTGAGATCACCGCCATTCGCGACCATCAGGTCGAACAGCACTCGCCCGTTAATCGGCTCGCCACTGATATACCAGTCATACAGGTTCAGGTTCTCTTTGCCTGGAGCCACGACAACAATTTCCACCTGCTCACACCGGGCATCGGCATCTGGACGGAACTGGTTGTGGTGACGTGAAAAATGACAATGGCAGTCTGCGACGAGATACTCGGACGAATAGACCTTGGATTCGTTATTGCCAAACTGAAGACGAGCTATTAATGCCATAGGAATTGCTTCTAAAATATAAACAGTTCGTGAGGTTCGCTTTTACACGGTTAATCAATTGACCCAGTCCGAAGACTGAATCAATTGATTGATAGAGTGGAACAATTCTCGGATATTCAAATTCATTTACTTGATGCTTCGCATCGAGTAGGAATCGCCTACTTCCAAGGATTGTCGTAGCTGACGGCACCGTTCTCGAGTTTCTGGCACACAATCTCGATTTCCTCGTAGTGCTGCTGGCCATCCTCCCACTTCTCAACATAGTTGATACAGTAGCAGTTGGTACCTTTCAACTCCTTCATGGCTGCACCGTCGACGGTGTTCACAAACTTCACTGATACGTTCTTCGGGCTCGTCGGATCGAGCATCCAAGCAATCAGCTCATTGTTGCCGTCGTTCATGGCCTTCACACGGATGGTGACCTTACCACCACGGGGGATACCTGCGATCTGGCCCTCACGGTCGGTAGCCTGATCGAACTTATAGTCAACCATCATTACTTCTCTCGCTGCGAACCCATCAATTTCGAGGGTTACCGGGGTTACATTCACTGCCATAATATTTTAATTTTATGGTTCAACTTACTTCTTAACTCTCAATTGATTAAGCCCATTCGTTCTCATAAGCCACGTTACCGAACTCGATCTTTTTGCAGGTGATGACGATCTCCTCAAAGTGACCCATCTTGTCTTCCCACTTCTCCTCGAAGTTGATGCAGTAGCCATTGGTGAACTTGATGGTCTTCATCTCCTTGTTCGTCTTCGTCTCGAGGAACTTGATCGTACCGTTCTTCGGCAGGCTGCGCTCGCACATCCAAGCCATCAGGTCGGGCGTACCGTCGTTGAGAGCCTTTACACGGACAGTAATCTTACCACCACGGGGGATACCGGCCATCTGACCTTCTACGTCTGTTGCCTGAGTGAACTCATAGGTCACCATCAGGACTTCTCTCTCCTTGTAATCGTCAATCGCGATACTTACAGGTGTTTTAGCCATAATAATTTGTTTTTAATTGTTGATATAAAAAAATTTAAGCACTTGCCATTGCAGCTTCCTTAGCCTTCTTGTCGGCAGCCACCTTGATGATGAAGTTCTTGGCGGCATAGAACGGCGTCAGCGTGATGTCGCAGGTAATCTGCTTGGTGACAGGATCCTGACGGGGCTCACCGATCTCGTAGTTCTGAAACAGGTTGCCATAACCCTTGTACTGGTTAAGGAACTCCTGGATCTTGGCCTTCAGGTTCTTCGGGCTGTTGTACGGATCCCAGTTCTCGAGGGCCACCTCATGCACGAAGTTCATCAGCACCTTCTTCACCCAGTCGAACACACGCACGATAGGATACTCCTTCATGGCGTCGAGGTCACCGTTGTAGAGTGTGGTATTGTTGAATGCCATCACACGGCCTTCTGAATAGACCATCGGGATGACCTGGTTGTCCATCAGGGCAGCAATCTCCGACTTCAGCAGGTCGCTCTTCACGCCCTTCACGCCGTCGAGGGTACCATACTTCTTACCACCGGCACCCTGAGCCATGTTGGCGGTCTCGTCGTAGAGTTTACCGCAGAGGGCTGCAGACGGGGCGATATAGAATGCCTTCTGGTCCTCCTCGTCGCTCGACATCTTCTCTGCCTCACGGCCGACGATCCAGTTGGCGGTCATCACCACGTTCATCAGCTCCTGATCACTGTCGCGGTAGCCTTCGGTGTTGGCCTGCAGGTCATCAAACGAATACTCATCGGCATGGTCGGTCAGCAGCATCACCTTATACTTGAATGCCATCTTGGCCCACTGCAGCAGGTCTACCTTGTCGGTGAACACAGCACCAGGTACGCAGACGAGGCTGTAAGCATCCTTCAGGCTCAGACGGTCGAAGCCGTTGCGCAGGATGTTCTCCACCTCACCGGCGAAACCAGAGTCTGCATCAGCGATGTCTTCCTTCAGCACGTTGATGATACGAAGATTCTTCACCTTGTCAGTACCACAGGTCTTGAAGAAGGAGTCGAGCTGACGATAGCTGCGCTCCAGGTTCTGTGTGGCATAGAGGGCATCGGTGATACCCTGCTTCAGCACGTTGGTATATTTCTCCTCTTCCTTCTTGCAGGCGTCTGCAAAACCGGTGGCGCTGTCGATGCCATCCTGGTCGAGCAGTTCCAGCCAGCGGCTGATCTCACGCTTCAGGCTCTCTCTCTTGTCCTTAAAACGCTTGTCCTTCAGGAACACGTCCTTGGCGGCCTTGCGGGCGGGGTTCATATTGTCTGCGTCGGGCATAAAGCCACGGATGGCATTGAAGCCACCGAACTGTGACAACAGTTTACTGACGTCTTTACCTTTCTCTTGAAGCTCGGCACCAGCCTGCTGGGCCTCTTGAGCTTTCTGTAATTCTACATCTGCCATTTTATTTACGATTTACTTATTTAAAATTTTCGATTTATTACTCTGCGCCATTCAGTTCGTCGAGCATCGACTGAAGCATGGCCTTCATCTCCTCACGGCTGCCAGCCTCCTTGAGGATATCGCGCAGCTTGCGGTTCTGCTCAATGCTCTTGCGGATCTTGGTGTTGGTCTCGATCTTCATCTTCGTGCCGGAGAGGAACGGGCTGTTCTCCACCAGACGGCCCTTGCCGCCATTGGCCTCGAAGTCACGCAGCTCACCGAACTTCAGAGTCTCTTCCACTGCACCGCCTTCCTCATCGGTAAAGGTGACACCCACCTTCGGCTTGAAGTGCTCAAAGGCATCGTTGATGTTCTGGATGTCCTCCACGAACTCAGGATTACCTGCTTCCACATCGGTTGTGTACTGGTCGATCATCAGAGTCTTGTTCTGGTCGATCAAACTAACTTTCGCGTTGCTCTCCTCATCGGGAGCCATCGAAATGAAATTCTCTTTCATTGCCATAGTCGTAATGGTTTTAAATTGTTATACACTAAATTATTTCTTCTCTTTTTTCTCTTTTTCTACTTTTTCTTCCTTTTTGCCGTTGATGACGAACACAGCCTGACCGTCCTTGTCGGCCTCGACCAGGATCTTGTCGCCGGTCTTCACCTTGCCGGCTATCATCATCTTCGAAATCGGGTGACGCAGTTCCTTACGGATGATACCGAGCACCGGACGGGCACCGTACTGCTGGTTGTAGCCACGCAGGGCGATCTTCTCGCGGGCCTCCGGTGTCAGCGTCAATTCGATGTTCTGCTCCTCCAACAGCTTCAGCAGACCCTTCAGGTGGATATCGAAGATCTTGGTCACCGTCTTGTCGGTAATCGGCGAGAACGGCACGATCTCTGTCAGACGGGCGAGGAATTCCGGACGGAAGTAGCCCTGCATGATGTCCATCAGTTCATTGTTCTCGGGAATGATGCCAGCGTTAAACTTCTCCACGATGGTCTGTGCACCGATGTTCGAGGTGAAGAGGATGAGGGCGTTCGAGAAGTCACCCACACGTCCCAGACGGTCGTGCAGCTTACCTTCGTCGAGGATCTGCAGGAATAGGTCGAACACCGACTTATGGGCTTTTTCGATTTCATCGAACAGCACCACGGCATACGGGTTCTGACGAATCTTATTCACCAGCAGACCACCTTCCTCATAGCCTACATATCCCGGAGGCGCACCATAGAGGAGTGCCACCGAGTGTTCTTCCTTGAACTCAGACATATCGAAGCGGATGAGTGCACTCTCGTCGCCGAA